>NZ_LT629779.1:955516-1274022 GCF_900105535.1 Pseudarthrobacter equi | reverse complement strand
CTCCATCAGGGACGCACCGCCGGGCAGGTCCCCGCCCATCACCTTCGCGGCGCGGACCAGGATGGCCGTTTTCCAGTCGCCTTCGGCACCGAAGCCGTAGCCGGCAGCCATCAGCCGCTGCACGGCCAGGCCCGGGAGCTGGCGCAGTGCGCCAAGGTCCTCGAAGGAGGTGGTGAACGCGGCGGACCCGTTGGCTTCGAGGAAACTGCGCAGGCCGAGTTCGATGCGGGCGCCGTACCTCAGCGAGTCGTGCCGGTCCGCGCCTTTGCGGAGCTCCGGCACCACCTCGTAAAGGTCCTCGTACTCGGCAACGAGGGCGTCGACGTCGGACTCCGGAGCGCCGTGCACGGCGTCGGCGAGTTCGTTCACGGACCAGGTGTTGACCGCGACGCCGAAACGCAGCTCGGCCTCCGTCTTGTCACCTTCGGTGACGGCAACGTTGCGCATGTTGTCGCCGAAGCGGGTCAGCTTCAGGGTCCGGACAGCGGCCCAGCCCGCGGCGGCGCGCTGCCACGAACCCACCTGCCGCGCCACCTCGGGGTTGGAGACGTGCCCGACGACGGTCTTCCGGGCGATGCCCAGCCGGGACTGGATGTAGCCGAACTCGCGGTCGCCGTGTGCGGCCTGGTTCAGGTTCATGAAATCAAAGTCGATATCCGCCCAGGGCAGGTCACGGTTGGCCTGCGTGTGCAGGTGCAACAGCGGCTTGCGGAGCAGGTCCAGGCCCTGGATCCACATCTTGGCCGGGCTGAACGTGTGCATCCACGCCGTCACGCCGATGACCGAATCGTCCGAGTTGGCCTCCAGCGCGGTGCGGCGGATGGCATCGGAATCGGTCAGGACCGGCTTCCACACGATCCGTACCGGGACCTCGGAGGAGGCGTTGAGCCGGTTGGCGATCTCCTGCGACTGGGCGGCCACCTGCTTGAGGACCTCCTCGCCGTACAGGTGCTGGCTGCCGGTGAGGAACCAGACCTCATAGCCGTCAAGGGAAGTGTTTGCTGCGGTACTCATGGGTTCTCCTGGAAAGTTCTTGGCGGCTACAGGCGTTACTGGCCGTAGACGTTCTGGTAGCGGGCGTAAAGGGAGTCGATGTGGCCCTGGTCGATGGGCAACGGGTCACCGAGCTGCCGGGCGATGTGCACCGTGCGGGCCACTTCCTCGCACATCACAGCAGCCTTCACCGCAGACTTGGCGTCCTTGCCGATAGTGAACGGGCCGTGGTTCTGCATGAGGACTGCCGGGGAATTGGAGTTCTTCAGCGTCTCCACGATGCCGTGGCCGATCGAGTCGTCACCGATCAGGGCGAACGGTCCCACCGGGATGGATCCGCCGAATTCATCACCCATCATGGTCAACACGCACGGAATGGCCTCACCCCGTGCAGCCCAGGCGGTGGCGTAGGTGGAGTGCGTGTGCACCACGCCGCCCACTTCAGGCATGTGCCGGTACACGTAGGCGTGCGCCGCCGTGTCGGACGAGGGCGACAACGGCGGATTGCCCCAATCGACGGTGCCTCCGGCCCCGACATTGGTGCCCCGTACGGGAGTGCCGTGCAGGTCAGTGACGATCATCTGCTCCGGGGTCAGGTCCTGGTAGGCGACGCCGGAGGGCTTGATGACCATAAGGTCCGTTCCGGGCACGCGGGCCGAGACGTTGCCGGCGGTCCACACCACCAGTTCATACCGGGTCAGTTCGGCATGCAGCGAGCACACTTCCTGCCGGACCCGGGCAATGGTCTCCAGGATTCCTGCTCCGGCGCTCATGCGGACATCTCCACGGGAGCTTCGGACACAGCGGCCGACGGCGTGGTCCCCGGGATTGGGCGCCGGACGCCGGAGATCGTCCCGTCATCGCGGTGGCCGGGCCCGGGGCTGGAAGGGAACAACGAATCTGGCATGTGGTGCCTCCGTCCGGGAGGCAGCGCCTCATTACCGGGTTCTGTAGGGGGTCGGGTAGTGCTAAGTGTTGCAGCAAGTGTGAACGCTAACAAAGTAGAAGTCAACGGAGCCGAAAGGTTTCCGAAATTCCCGCTCCGGTCTCTTGTTAGCGTTCACAAATGGGTCTATATTGAACCGACACATCAACAATGTGGCCAGGACCGGCAGCACGGGTGCTGCCTGATCCAACAACACTTCGTGGCAGTGCTGCCGCGGAAGGAGATAATGGTGAGAATCAAAAAACTGATGGGCGCGGTGGCCCTTGTCCTCGCCCTGACGGTGGGTGCTACCGGTTGCGGCTC
This sequence comes from Pseudarthrobacter equi, assembly GCF_900105535.1. Taxonomy (NCBI): domain Bacteria; kingdom Bacillati; phylum Actinomycetota; class Actinomycetes; order Micrococcales; family Micrococcaceae; genus Pseudarthrobacter; species Pseudarthrobacter equi. Next base: position 1,271,780 of record NZ_LT629779.1, on the reverse strand, counting down.
CCGCGGCGGAACCAGCGAATCCAGCGGTGCTGCGGCCAACCCCAGTGATTCACTGGTCGGCATCTCGATGCCTACGCAGACCTCCGAACGCTGGATTGCAGATGGCGCCAACGTCGAAAAGTCCCTGAAGGACCTCGGCTACAAGACGGACCTCCAGTTTGCCAATGACGACATCCCCACCCAGGTGTCGCAGATCGAAAACATGCTGACCAAGGGCGCCAAGGCCCTGATCGTTGCCGCCATTGACGGCACTACCCTGACCGACGTCCTGGCCAAGGCCAAGGAGCAGAACGTCAAGGTCATCGCGTATGACCGCCTTATCAACGGCACGCCCAACGTGGACTACTACACCACGTTCGACAACTACACTGTCGGCGTCCAGCAGGCCACTTCGCTGCTGACCGGCCTGGGCCTGGTCGATGCCAGCGGCAAGAAGGTGGACGGCAAGGGTCCGTTCAACATCGAGCTTTTCGCGGGCAGCCCCGACGACAACAACGCCAACTTCTTCTGGACCGGCGCCATGGACACCCTCAAGCCGTACCTGGATGCAGGCACCCTCAAGGTCCCCAGCGGCCAGACCAAGTTTGAGCAGGCAGCGATCCTCCGCTGGCAGGCGCCCGTTGCCCAGAAGCGCATGGAGGACATCATCACCTCCGCCTACAGCTCCGGCACCAAGCTGAACGGCGTCCTGTCCCCTTACGACGGCCTGTCCATCGGCATCATCTCGGCCCTCACCAGCACCGGCGGCTACGCCAAGGGAAGCCTCCCCGTAGTCACCGGCCAGGACGCCGAAAAGGGTTCCGTGAAGTCCATCGTCGCCGGTGAGCAGTACTCCACAATCTTCAAGGACACGCGGCAGCTCGGCGCCCAGGCCGTCAAGATGGTCGACGCCGTCCTCAAGGGCCAGGAGCCGGAAACCAACGACACCAAGACCTACGACAACAAGGTCAAGGTGGTCCCTGCCTTCCTGCTGAAGTCCGTCATCATCACCAAGGACAACTACAAGAAGGAACTGATCGACTCGGGTTACTACAAGGACTCCGACGTCAAGTAGTCAGCGTCCGGCGGCTGTGGCCGGACCCGGAGTCCGGCCACAGCTTCCTCCCGCAGCCTTCTGCAGCAGCAGGACGGCCAACCTTTCGACCAGTCAGTGGGAATTGACGATGAACACACCCATTCTTCAAATGCGAGGAATCACCAAGACGTTCCCGGGCGTGAAAGCGCTGCAGGACGTCACCCTGGACGTGAACCGTGGCGAGGTCCACGCCATCTGCGGTGAAAACGGAGCCGGGAAGTCAACGCTCATGAAAGTGTTGTCCGGCGTCTATCCTCACAACACCTTCGACGGGGAGATCCTCTTCGAAAACGAACCCTGCAACTTCTCCAGCATCTCGGACAGCGAGAAGCGCGGAATTGTCATCATCCACCAGGAACTGGCCCTGAGCCCGTTCCTGTCCATAGCCGAGAACATCTACCTGGGTAACGAACAGGCCACCAACGGCTGGGTGGATTGGCGCAAGACCAACCTTGAGGCAGCAAAGCTGCTGGCCCGTGTGGGCCTGGACGAAAATCCTGTCACCCCCGTGCAGCACATCAGCGTTGGCAAGCAGCAGCTGGTTGAAATCGCCAAGGCCCTCTCCAAGGAAGTGAAGCTGCTGATCCTTGACGAGCCCACCGCCGCTCTCAACGACGAGGATTCCGGCCATCTGCTGGACTTGATCCTCCACTTGAAGGGCCAGGGCGTCACCAGCATCATCATCAGCCACAAACTCAACGAGATCCGGAAAGTGGCTGACGCCGTTACCATCATCCGGGACGGTAAGACCATCGAAACCCTGCGGCTCGACGAAGGCCAGATCACCCAGGAGCGGATTATCCGCGGCATGGTGGGCCGTGACCTGGAGAGCCTGTACCCGGAACGTGAGCCCAACATCGGCGACGAGGTCCTGAGGATCGAGGACTGGTCCGTTCGCCACCCCCAGGATCACAGCCGCATGGTGGTCCGCAACGCAAATCTGCACGTCAGGAAGGGCGAAGTGGTAGGGCTGGCGGGCCTCATGGGCGCCGGCCGCACCGAACTTGCCATGAGCGTCTTCGGCCGGACCTATGGAACCACCGTCTCCGGCAAGGTCTACAAATACGGCGAGGAAATCAACACCTCCACGGTGTCTGACGCCATCCGGCACGGCATCGCGTACGCCACCGAGGACCGGAAGCACTACGGTCTGAACCTCATCGAGGACATCAAACGGAACATCTCCCTGGCTGCACTGCGCAAGCTCGCCAAGCGCGGCTTCGTGGACAAGAACCAGGAGACCGTGGTGGCCAACGGCTACCGCAAGAGCATGAACATCAAGGCTCCCTCCGTGGCCGCCATCACCGGCAAGCTGTCCGGTGGAAACCAGCAGAAGGTAGTGCTGAGCAAATGGATGTTCTCCGACCCCGATGTGCTCATCCTCGATGAACCTACCCGCGGGATCGACGTCGGCGCCAAGTACGAGATCTACACGATCATTGCCAAACTCGCGGCCGAAGGAAAAGCAGTCATTGTGATTTCCTCAGAACTTCCCGAACTGCTGGGCATCTGCGACCGCATCTATACCCTCGCGGCCGGCCATATCACCGGCGAAGTGCCCATTGCAGAAGCGACCCAGGAAACCCTGATGCACTACATGACCAAAGAGAAGGAATAGCGAAATGTCCGCCCTACGAGAATCGCTCGGATTCCTCACAAGCCGCCTCCGCCAGGTTGGCATTTTCGTTGCCCTGATCCTGATCGTCCTGCTCTTCCAGGGGCTTACAGGCGGGATCCTGCTGCAACCCCAGAACGTCACCAACCTGGTGGTCCAGAACAGCTACATCCTCATCCTTGCCATCGGCATGGTGATGGTGATCATCGCCGGACACATCGACCTTTCCGTGGGCTCGGTGGCCGGATTCATCGGCGCCGTCGCAGGCGTCATGATCGTGCACTGGGGCTGGCCATGGTGGGCCGCCATCCCCGCCTGCCTCCTGGTTGGCGCCTTGGTGGGCGCCTGGCAGGGATACTGGATCGCCTACGTGGGGATTCCGGCCTTCATCGTCACGCTGGCGGGCATGCTGATCTTCAGGGGGCTGACCCTCATCACCCTGAGGAACCAGCAGATCACCCCCTTCCCCGCGGAGCTGCGGGCCCTGGGCGGAGGCTTCCTTCCGGACATCTCCGGGGGTACCTCCGTGCTCGAATGGCTCACCGTCATCCTGGGTGTCGGTGCCACTGTTGCCCTGCTGATCCAGGCTTTCAAGGAGCGCAGGATCCGCCGGAAGTTCGATCTCGAGAGCGAACCCCTGGTCTGGTTCATCATCAAGACCGCGTTCACTGCGCTGCTCATGCTCATCATCACCTTCCTGCTGGCGTCCTACCGGGGCACGCCGATCGTCCTGGTGGTCCTGGCCGCACTGGTGATCGCCTACACCGCCCTCATGAACAACAGCGTCTTCGGGCGGCACACCTACGCCATCGGCGGGAACCTTCACGCGGCTGAGCTTTCCGGCATCAAGACCAAAGCCGTTACCTTCCGCCTCTTCGTGAACATGGGTGTTCTTGCCGCACTGGCCGGCCTCGTCTTCACTGCCCGCCTCAACTCGGCACAGCCGGCCGGCGGAACCGGCTTCGAACTCGACTCCATCGCCGCAGCATTTATTGGCGGCGCCGCTGTCACCGGCGGTATCGGAACCGTGGCCGGGGCCATGATCGGTGGCCTGATCATGGGCGTCCTGAACAACGGCATGTCCATCCTGGGCCTTGGCACCGACTACCAGCAGCTCATCAAGGGCCTGGTGCTTCTTGTCGCCGTCGGGTTCGACATCTTCAACAAGAACCGCAGCGGTGGCGGCGGCGGCATTGGAAAGCGCTTCAAGCTGAAGACCAGTCCGCCGCCCGCAGAGGAAAAGCCGGCTCCGGCTTCCAACGAAACTGTGAAGGCAGGCCTCCAGTAGCACTCGCTGCAGACCTGTACGAAAGGAAGGCCCCCGTTGACCTGGACCATGTCCAGGCAACGGGGGCTTTTCCGTGCGGCACCGGCTCACCCCGTCGATTCCTCAGGGGCAGCCAGCTCCGTGGCGGTGTCTGCCGGCGAGCGCTGGCGCCGGCTCATCAGGATGAAGGGTGCGGCCAGCAGCTGCACGGCCCCGCTCACGGCGAGGGAGGCCGGGTACCCGTAAAGGTCCGCGGCCCGTCCCAGCGAGGGCTGTACCACCACTCCACCGCTGGAACCCATGAGGGAGTCGAAGCTGAGCACCGTTGCCCGCTGCTTGGAGGGGATCATGTCATTCAGGTACGCCTGGCGGACCGGGATACCAGCCGAACCCACCATCCCCCACAGCATGAGCAGCGCCAGGGCCAGCCAGAACGTGGTGGTGAACAAGAGCGCCACGAGGATCAGTGCGCTGGCCACGTTGCTGACGATCAGCACCGTGGTCCGCCGGTGGACCAGTTTCCTGACCCGCGGCGCCATCCATCCGCCCACCACGTCGGCCCCGGCCACAATGGCAGCGGCAAGCCCGGCCACGGCGTAGGCGCGGGGATCCCCGAAGAGCTGCAGGAGGTACGGCTGCAGGGCGTAGAACACGTAGATGCCCACGCCCTGCGTGAACGGGGCGGCCAGCATGATGTACCGGACGGGCGGATGGCGGAGCCCGCCGTCCACGGAAGCCTTGAGGACGGCGCGGGTGGCGGCGAGGGGGCGGGCCGAGCGCTCAGGGGTGAATCCGACGTCGTGCATGAGCAGGAAGGCCACAACGAACATGGCCATCAGCACTGCTACCCGCAGCAGGAAGGGCACGCCCAGGTTGGTGGCCTGCGCGATGACGCCGCCGGCAACGGATCCCGCCAGCATCGCGACCCCGGACACCATCTGGCCCCGGCCCAGCACCACCTCGAGGGTGCCGTCGTAGCCGGAGTACTGCAGCGCATCCACCAGCCAGGCTTCCACCGCGCCGGAGAAGAAGGTGAATCCCAGGCCGAGCAGCACGGAGACTGCGGCCCACCACCAGAACGGCGCTGAGTACTGCCACAGCAGGTAGTAGAGGAACGTGGAGCCGGCGAGAGTCACGGTTCCCAGGAGGAACGAAGCGCGGCGGCCCCAGCTGTCTGCCACTACCCCGGTGGGGACCTCGAACAGCACCATGCCTGCAGTGAAGAAAGCGTTGGCGGCGAAGGCTTCCAGGTTGCTCAGGCCGGCGTCGAGCAGGAACAGCGTGTTGATCCCCCAGATGAAGGACGCCGCAAGGGTGTTCCCGAGCGTCAGCACCAGGTAGACGCTCTGGATCTTGCGGGCGGCCGGATTCATCAGGGCCCGGTTCAGGTGGGGCTGAAGCCGGGCGGCACGGGGTCGTGGCGCAGGTAGCTGCGGCTGAAACGGCCCGTACCGGCGGTGAGGGCGCGGAGTTCGACGGCGTAGCGCAGCAGTTCCTGGTCCGGCACTTCGGCGCTGATGTCAGTGAGTCCCCCGCCCGACGACGTCGTGCCGGTCAGCCGGCCCCGGCGGCCGGAGAGGTCGCTCATGACGGGTCCCACGTGCTCGTCCGCCACGGTGATGCTGACGGCCGAGACCGGCTCAAGGAGCTGGATCCTGCCTGCCGCAGCCGCCTCCCGCAGGGCCAGGGCACCGGCAGCCTGGAACGCGGCGTCGGACGAATCGACGCTGTGGGCCTTGCCGCCCACCAGCCGCACGCGCACGTCCACCACGGGGAACCCTGCGGATACACCCTTCTCCATCTGCGCACGGACCCCCTTCTCCACGGAAGGGATAAACGTCCCCGGGATGACACCGCCCACCGTCTTGTCCACGAATTCGAAGCCGGCGCCCCGGTCCAGCGGCTCCACTTCGATGTCGCACACGGCGTACTGCCCGTGGCCCCCGGATTGCTTGACGTGGCGTCCGTGCCCGGTGGCCGGGCCCGCGAAGGTTTCCCGCAGCGGTGTCACCACGTCCACGGGGTGCAGCTTCACGCCCTGCTCACGGAGCCTGTCCATCACGACGTCGGCATGCGCCTCCCCCATGCACCACAGGACCAGCTGGTGCGTTTCAGCGTTGCGTTCCACCCGCATAGTGGGGTCACCGGCGGCGATTTTCCCCAGGCTCCGGGCCAGGGCATCCTCGTCGCTGCGGGAATCGGCTTCCACGGCCACGGGAAGGAGCGGTTCGGGCATCTCCCAGGTGGCGAGCATGAGCGGATCGTCCCGGGATGAGATGGTGTCACCGGTTTCGGCGCTCCCCAGCTTGGCCAGGGCGCACAGGTCCCCCGCCACGCAGTACGGCACCGGCCGCAGGGTGGCTCCCAGCGGCGAGTACAGGTGCGTGACGCGTTCATCGGTGTCGTGGTCCTGGTGCCCCCGGTCCGCCAGGCCGTGCCCGCCGACGTGCACCGGCGAGTCCTCGCGCAGGGTTCCCGAGAACACGCGCACCAGGCAGATCCGGCCCAGGAAGGGATCGTTGGAGGTTCGCACCACTTCGGCGGCCAACGGCCCCGACGGGTCGCAGCCCAGGGACCTGCCGTGCCGGCCCTCCAGGTCTGTCGCCTCCGGAACGCCCGCCTCAGTGGGCGGGGGAAACGCGCGCACCAGCATGTCCAGCAGTTCCGACGTTCCCAGGCCGGTGACCGCGGAAGTGGGGATGACCGGATGGAACGAACCACGGGCCACGGCGGTCTCCAGGTCTTCGATCAGCACGCCTGTATCGATGTCCTCGCCGGACAGGTAGCGCTCCATCAGGGTTTCGTCTTCGCTTTCGGCGATGATGCCCTCGATGAGCTCTCCGCGGGCCTCGGCCGCAGCCGCTGTGTCATCGGCGGGTGCGTCCCGGTCGGAAGGGCTTTCCCCCGGGGTGTAGTCCGTGACCGTTCCGGACAGCAGTCCCAGCAGGCCGGTACGTTCGCCGCCGGAACCAACCGGGACGTAGAGCGGGAGGACGGCGTCGCCGAATGCCTTCCGGCACTCCGCGAGGACGCCGTCGTAATCCGCCCTCGGGTGGTCCAGCCGGGTGATCACCACTGCGCGCGGAAGCCTTCGGTGCGCGCACTCCGACCACAGCGCGGTGGTGGTGGCATCAATTCCGTCGACGGCTGAAACAACAAAAAGGGCGGCGTCCGCTGCGCGGAGGCCCGCCCGCATTTCCCCGATGAAGTCGGGGTAGCCGGGTGTGTCCAGCAGGTTGACCTTGGTTTCGTCCAGCAGGAGGGGCACCAGGGAGAGCGTGACGGACCGTTGCTGGTGGACCGCAGCGGGATCGGAGTCGCCTACCGTGGTCCCCTCGGCTATGGAGCCTTTGCGGGTGATCATGCCGTTGGCAGCAAGAAGTGCTTCAATCAGCAGGGTCTTGCCGGCCCCGGAGTGCCCGATCAGGGCGATGTTCCGGATGCTGGCCGGTTCCAGCGCCGCGATGCGGGCGGCAGAATCGGTTCGGCGTGGTTCGGTCCCATTCCGGCCGCCTGCAGCCCTGGCCGTGTCTTTGGCACTCTTCACCGACATGGGAACCTCCTGGCATCTTTGCCGTGCAACCCGTCCTAGCGTGTCCTCAAATTCGACACCCTGGGAGGCGTTAGGGCAAGGGCCCGGACGGCGCTGCGGCCAGGATGCCGTCCGCTGTCCCTCCCCTGCCGGAGGAACTAGGACCTGGCCTTGCGCGTGGCGGCGTCGTTGGCTTTCTGCACTGCCTGGACCAGCTGCTTCTTGTCCATCCTGGAGCGGCCCTTGACGTCCAGTTTCCGGGCCAGTTCGTAAAGATGTTCCTTCGAGGCGTTGGCATCCACGCCTCCTGCCGTGGGCGTGGAGGATCCGGCGCCCTTCTCTTCCGCCCGTTTGTCCGACGGCCCCTTCTTGTCCTTGGCTTCCCAGTGGTCGCCCACCTTCTCGTAGCTGTGCTTCAGGGAAGAGTAGGCCGTCCGCGCTGCCCGGCGTTCGTCGTCGTAGGACTCTATGGCGGAGTCGTACGTCTTGGCGAAAGTGTCCTGGGCCTTTTGGTCGGAACGCTGCAGGGTCGAGGGAAGTTCGTCCTTGCGGGCATGGTGGTTCTTGCCGGTCTTGGGCATGGCAGCCATCCTCCATTCATCAGCAGGCTGATCATTCGGATGACATCAGCTTAACCCTGGAAAGGCGGGGCGGTGAAAGGAGGAAAAGCCGGGAAACCGGCGTCCCGTGCATGAGTGGAGCCCCCTGTCGGATTCGAACCGACGACCCCCGCTTTACAAGAGCGGTGCTCTGGCCAACTGAGCTAAGGAGGCGTGCCCTTGCGGGCGGCGCCTGACGGCGCCAGATAAGCGTAGCCCAAGTGCTGCCGGTGGTAAAAACGGCAGGCTCGCGGGCTGGGACCCTTGTCACGCGGCCGGGGACGAAGCCGACCGCCGGCCCTTAATGCAGCCGGCCCGCTCCCGGAAATTCCGGAAGCGGGCCGGCGGACGCTAAGGGGTCTTAGCCCTTCGCTGCAATGGCTGTCTGGATCTCGGCGTTCAGGTCCGAGCTGCCGTCCCACTGCTTGCCGTCCACGAAGATGGTGGGCGTACCGGTGATACCGATGTTGGATGCGAGCTGGGTGGAGTACTTGACGTACGGGCGGAACGTTTTGTCGTCAACGCAGCTGTTGATGTCTGCACCAATGTCGCTGGCCAATGACTTGAGCTTGTCATCGGAGAGGCCGGCGCTGCCTTCGGCAGGTTGGTTGGCGAAGAGGGTGTCGACATATTCGGCGTACTTCTCCGGCGCCTTGTCGGCTACACACGCTGCCGCGTTGGCTGCCCGGGATGAATAGTTGGTGCTGGACTGGCGGTCCAGGAAGCCCAGCGGCCGGTATTCCAGGCTGATCTTTCCGTCGTTGCGCAGGCCGGTGAGGGCCTCGTTGTAGGTGCTCTCGAACCGCTTGCAGACAGGGCAGATGAAGTCGATGTACGCCACAACCTTCACGGGCTGGCCGGCCTCGGCTTCAGCGCCCGGGGCAACGACGGGGTTCGGCTGCGTGTCCGGCTTGGCCGGTACCTTGGCCATGTCCACCGTTGCGGAGTCCGTTGATTTCACGCCGGTGTTGGCAACCAGCGTCACGCCGCCGTTGGCGTTGCCGTTCGCGGGTACAGGTCCCTGGTCCGCGATGGGGGTGTTCTGCTTGATGCTGGTGGTGACCACCAGTCCCACAACCACCAGGATGGCGACCACGGCCACCACGATGCCCCAGCCGATCAGAAGCTTGTTGCGCTTGTCCTTCTTCAGCTGGGCCTCACGGATCTGGCGCGCTTTTTCCCGCGCCTCCGCGGTTCGCTCAGCTTTCGACTTACGTACTTCGTTTCCGGGGCTCATGTGTTCCTTGGGTCGGTCGACGTGGAGGGACCACTTCGTGGCACTTCCACCATTTTAGGGGAGAAAGCTGAGAGCTTGCCCCTTCAACTATCCGCCCGGGTTGACCAACGGACGAATAGCACGGATGATTCCGCACGGCTAGGGTGGCTTAGAGGCACAAGCAACCCCAGGGGGCCGCAATGCAAACACCCGTCCAGGAAAAACCTGCCACAGCAGAGCCGTCAGGAAAGGCCGCATCCGGCCACGGCCAGGCCACGAAGTACGACTTCATGGTGGTCTCCAACAGGCTGCCCGTTGACCGCGTCGCCCCGGGCGACAGCGGTGACGACGGGTCCGGCTGGCGCCGCTCCCCGGGCGGCCTGGTGACCGCACTGGCACCGATGATGACCAAGACGGACGGCGCCTGGGTGGGTTGGCACGGCGCTCCCGACGAGACGGTGAAGCCGTTCAGCCACGGCGGCATGGACCTCGTTCCGGTCCAGCTCAGCACCGAAGACGTCGAACTGTACTACGAGGGCTTCTCGAACGCGACGCTGTGGCCGCTGTACCACGACGTCATCGCGCCGCCCGAGTTCCACCGCACCTGGTGGGATTCCTACCGCAAGGTCAACCAAAGGTTCGCGGACGCCGTCGTGCACCATGCGGACCAGGGCGCCACCGTCTGGGTCCAGGACTACCAGCTGCAGCTTGTTCCGCGTATGCTCCGCCAGGCACGGCCGGACCTCCGCATCGGGTTCTTCAACCACATCCCGTTTCCCCCGCCGGAGATCTTCGCCCAGCTGCCGTGGCGGCACGCCATCATCGACGGACTGCTCGGCGCGGACCTGGTGGGCTTCCAGCGGGTCAGCGACGCCGGTAACTTCATGCGCTCGGCCCGGCGCTTCCTTGGCGCCAGCGTCAAGCAGCAGCAGGTGCACGTCAAGGGCCACGACGGCCAGATCACCCATATCGCCCGTGCACAGGCGTTTCCCATCTCCATCGACGTCAAGCAGATCAGCGAACTTGCTGCCAGGCCGGACATCATCGAGCGGGCACGGCAGATCCGCCAGGACCTGGGCAACCCAAAAACCATCCTCTTGGGCGTGGACCGGCTGGACTACACCAAGGGCATCCGGCACCGGCTCAAGGCCTTCGAGGAGCTCTTGGCGGACGGCCGGCTGTCCGTGGGAGACGCGACCCTTATCCAGGTGGCCTCCCCCAGCCGGGAACGGGTTGAGCAGTACCGCCTGCTCCGCGAGGAAGTGGAAGGCACCGTGGGCCACATCAACGGCACCTACGACACCATCCAGAACACCGCCGTCCGCTACCTGCACCACAGCTACCCGGTGGAGGAAATGGTGGCCCTGTACCTTGCAGCCGACGTCATGCTGGTCACCGCCCTCAGGGACGGCATGAACCTGGTGGCCAAGGAATACGTCACCGCCCGCAACAACAACGACGGCGCCCTGGTCCTCAGCGAATTCGCCGGCGCGGCGGACCAACTCAAGCAGGCGCTGCTGATCAACCCGCACGACATCGCCGGACTGAAGAACACCATCATGAACGCCGTCGAGATGACTCCGCGCGAAGCCGGGCGCCGCATGCGCGCCATGCGCAAACAGATCCTGGAACACGATGTGGACCTATGGTCGGCCGACTTCCTGCGGGCCCTGAACGAGAAGGTGGTCCGCGATGACTCCTGAACCAGGTACTGCAGCGCCGCTCGCCCTGACACCCGAACTGCGGGAAGCCGTACGGAACATCGCCGCCACTGACCAACTCCTGGTGGCCATGGACTTCGACGGCACCATGGCACCGATCGTGCCGCATGCGGACGATGCACGGCCGCTCCCCCGCGCGGCCGCCGCCTTTGCCGGGCTGGCGGCGCTTCCGCGCACGACGACGGCACTCATCTCGGGGCGCGCCCTCGCCTCGCTGCGCGGCGTGGCCTCGCCGCCGGCCGAGTCGCTGCTCATCGGCAGCCACGGCGCCGAAGCCTGGCTGGGCCCGGAGTCCGCAGGCCTCGAACTGGACGAAGACCAGCGGACGCTGCTGGCCGAGGTCCGGGGCATCCTCGCCGGGATCGCCGGGGAAGCCCCCGGAACAATGCTCGAGGACAAGCCGGCAGGCGTGGTGCTGCACACGCGGCAGGCTGCGGATGACGTCGCCGAGGACGCCGTCGCCGCCGCACGCTCACTGCTTGAGGACCGCAAGGGCGTGTTCCTGAAGAACGGCAAGCGGGTTCTGGAAACTTCCGTGGTGCACGCCTCCAAGGGCGAAGCAGTCGCGTTCCTTCGCCAGGCGGCGGGAGCGACCGCCATACTGTTCGCGGGGGACGACACCACGGACGAAGACGCCTTCGCCCGGCTTGGACCGGGGGATGTGGGGGTCAAGGTAGGCCTGGACTTCACCCAGGCGCAGTACCGGGTAGAGGCTCCGATCCATGTGGCAGAGCTGCTTGAGGCACTGCTTGCGGCTCGGAGCTCCGCCGTGGGCGAAGGCGACGGAACGCCTGCGGGCTAATCGATCGGCAACGCCTATCGTGTGACGTTCGTAACATTTGCGATAAAGAGCGAAGGTTCTGCCATACTCTTTCTTGTGATGTGGCGCACAAGAACCGTGCGGCGTCACTCGATGCGCTCCGGCTCTGCCGGAATGCATCATGCAACACAAAACTGAACAAACATGAACCATTCACAACGGATCGTCCGGCACGTACCTGCCGGTGAAGGGATTGATAACTGTGGCTACAGTTACTTTTGATAACGCTACGCGTCTGTACCCGGGCACAGATAAGCCCGCCGTCGATAAGCTCAACATCGACATCGCCGATGGCGAATTCCTGGTCCTCGTTGGACCCTCCGGTTGCGGTAAGTCCACCTCCCTGCGCATGCTCGCAGGCCTCGAGGACGTCAATGCAGGCCGCATCCTGATCGGTGACCGCGACGTCACCGATGTCCCCCCGAAGGACCGCGACATCGCAATGGTCTTCCAGAACTACGCCCTGTACCCGCACATGACTGTGGCGGACAACATGGGCTTCGCACTGAAGATCGCCGGCATCTCCAAGGAAGAGCGCGCAGAGCGTGTCCGCGAAGCCGCCAAGCTCCTTGACCTCGAGCAGTACCTGGACCGCAAGCCGAAGGCACTCTCCGGCGGCCAGCGCCAGCGTGTTGCCATGGGCCGCGCAATCGTGCGTAACCCGCAGGTCTTCCTCATGGATGAGCCGCTGTCCAACCTTGACGCCAAGCTCCGCGTCCAGACCCGCACTCAGATCGCCTCCCTGACCCGCCGCCTGGGCGTCACCACGGTCTACGTCACCCACGACCAGGTCGAGGCCATGACCATGGGTGACCGCGTTGCGGTCCTCAAGGACGGCCTGCTGCAGCAGGTGGACACCCCGCGCAACCTGTACGACCGCCCGAAGAACGTCTTCGTTGCCGGCTTCATCGGTTCCCCCGCCATGAACCTGCTGGAACTTCCCGTGGTCGACGGCGGTGTGCAGTTCGGTGGCACCGTCTACCCCGTGCCGCGCGACGTCCTCGAAGAAGCACACGGCTCCACGGTCACCGTCGGAAGCCGCCCCGAGGACCTGGAGACCGCTCCCCACGGTGAGGGCCTTAAGGTCGAGGTCGACGTTGTCGAAGAGCTCGGCGCCGACGCTTACGTCTACGGCCATTCCACCCTCGACGGCAAGGACCACGACATCGTGGCACGCGTCGACGGTCGCCGTCCTCCGATGAAGGGCGAGTCCATCTACGTCCGTCCGCAGTCGGGCCACGTGCACCTGTTCGACACCAAGACCGGCCTGCGCCTGGGCGACTAGTCCCACCGGCTCCTAACAACCCACGGCGGCCCGCACCCATTCGCAATGGTGCGGGCCGCCGTCGGCCGTTAACCGTCCCGCGAAGGATTAGCCGGGCACGCCCATGTACGGAAGAATTGAGTCCATGACCGAGGAACACAGCGCCCAGTGGCACGACGAACCCACCGACTACGGTCAGATCGGAAAACTGCCGCGGTTCACCGCCGCCAGCGCCGACGACAACAAGGCCGCCTCGGTCGCAAGCTCGCTGAACATTACCGCGGCGGCCGCCGATCCTGAGCTGCTGGACCTGCCATGGCACATCGCACTGGAGGACTGGCCAGCCGAGAACCTCGCCGCCCTCCCCCGGGGCATTTCCCGCCACATTGTGCGCTTTGCGCACCTGGGCGGATCGGTGATTGCCATCAAGGAAACCTCCGAGCATGTTGCGCGCCACGAGTACCACATGCTGCGGAAGCTGGCCCGGCTGGATGTGCCCTGCGTGGAGCCCGTTGCGGTGATCACCGGCCGGACCACACTGGACGGCCGTCCGCTCAACCCTGTGCTGGTTACCCGGCACCTGAAGTTTTCGATGCCGTACCGTGCGCTGTTCTCGCAGATGCTGCGTAAGGACACGCTGACGCGCCTCATTGATGCCCAGGCCCTGCTGCTGGTCAGGCTGCACCTTATTGGCTTCTACTGGGGTGACGTTTCGCTGTCCAACACCCTGTTCCGGCGCGACGCGGGAGCCTTTGCCGCCTATTTGGTCGACGCGGAGACGGGCGAGCTGTACCCGGACCTGTCCCTCGGCCAGCGGGAATACGATCTCGAAATTGCCCGGGTCAATATCGCCGGGGAACTCATGGACCTGCTGGACGGCGGCCTGATCGAGGAAAAGGTGGACCCTGTCGCCACCAGTGAACTGATCATGGACAGCTACCGGCGGCTGTGGGCGGAGCTGACCGAAAAGGAATCCTTCGAACTCGGGGAACGCTGGCGGGTGGGCGCGCGCATCCGCAGGCTCAACGAACTCGGCTTCGACGTCGAGGAATATGCCATCAAAACCACGCAGAACGGTTCCACCATTCAGCTGCAGCCCAAGGTGGTGGACGCGGGGCACCATCAGCGCAGGCTCCTGCGGCTGACCGGCCTGGACGCCCAGGAGAACCAGGCCCGCCGCCTCCTGAACGACATGGATTCGTTCCGGGCGGACAACAACCCGGAGATGGACGAGGAGTACAGCGCACACCTTTGGGTGAGCCAGATCTTCGAACCGATCGTCCGGTCGATCCCGCGCGACCTGTCCGGAAAGCTGGAACCGGCAGAGGCGGTGCATGAAGTGCTGGAGCACCGCTGGTACATGTCAGAGAAGCAGGAACGCCACATCCCCCTGGCCGAGGCCGTCCAGTCGTACATCGACTCGATCCTCCGGCACCGCCGTGACGAGGCAGCCATCATGCTGAACCCGGACACCGAGCTCCTGAAGATCCTTGAGGTGGAAACCGAAGAATCCCGTTACGGCGGCGACGAGTCCGCTGACGAGTACCCGGACTCGGACGACTAGCCCCTAGATCGCCTTCCCTGGGTTCAGGATCCCGGCCGGGTCGAACAGGTCCTTGATCCGGCGCTGTATCTCCCGGACGGGCTCCGGCTGTTCCTGGCCGAGCCACCGCAGCTTGTACTGGCCCACGCCGTGCTCGCCGGTGATGGTACCGCCCATGGAGAGAGCCGCAGTGATGGAGTCATCCAGGGCGCGCTGGAGCCGCTCCATGGCCACCGGGTCAACGCCGGTACCCTGTCGATCGATCCAGAAAGTGGGATGCAGGTTGCCGTCACCGGCGTGGGCCACCACCTTCAGCTTGACCTGGTGTTCAGCTGCCATGGATTCCAACGCGGCGACATAATCCACCAGGCGCGAGCGGGGCACGGCCACATCCTCGCCCACCCGGTACTCATCATCAACTTCGGCGCCCCGGCTGTGCCGGCGCAGCTCTACCAGCCGCTCCGCTTCGGCGCTGGCTTCCGTCGTGACGGTAGCTCCGCCTGCACGGAGTACCCCGCGCACCACTTCCGCTTCCGCGGCCGCACCGAAGCCGTCGGTCTGCACCAGGAGGAGCGCGCGTCCCCTGGCAGTAAGGTCTGAACCGTGCAGCTCGTCCAGCTGCGCCAGCGTCCCGCCGTCGAGCAGTTCCATGATGGCTGGCTGGACCCGGGCCCTGCCCACCGCCAGGACGCCCGCAGCGGCTGCGCGGAAGCCGGGGTAGAAGGCAGCGATGGTGTGAACGTCGCGGGGAAGGTATTTCAACCGTACGGTGATGCCTACAACGATGCCCAGGGTGCCTTCAGAACCGACGAACAGCCCGGTGAGGTCGTAGCCAGCCACTCCCTTGAAGGTCTGATGGCCTGTGTGAATCAGGGACCCGTCGGCGAGCACCACGTCCAGGGCGAGCACCGAGTCCCTGGTGACACCGTACTTGGCGCAGCGCAGTCCACCCGCGTTGGTGGCGACGTTGCCGCCTATGGTCGAGCTGCGGAAGCTGGCCGGGTCAGGGGCGTACATCAGTCCGTGCGGGGCCACGGCATCATTCAGGTCTGCGTTCACCACGCCGGGTTCCACGGTTGCCGTCTCATCGTCGGGATTGATGGACAGGATGCGGTTCATGCGTTCCAGGGAGAGGATAACGCAGTTCCGGGTGGCATGGGCGCCACCTGAGACTCCGGTCCCCGCACCACGAGGCACCACGGTGATGCCGGCAGCCGCGCAGGCTCCTATCACCGACTGCACGTCGGTCACAGACTCGGGGAACACCACGGCCAGCGGCAGTTGGAAGTCGGTAACCGGTGCTTGGTCCACTGCGTACCGGTGGAGATACGCGTCCGCCGTGACAACCTGCCCGGCTTTGACGCTCTCCGTCAATGCATCCAGTACGTTCACCATCAAGCCTCCAGCTGCCGTCGCCCCCATGTCTTCTCCAGTCTAGGGGCGCTGCAGAACGCCGGTTACTCGGCTCCCATGAAGCGGGCAAAGCGCGCGAGGATGCCGGGCCAGTCGTCCGCGTACTGCGCACGGGTGGGGCCAGGATCTTCGGCGCCCTCCCACCCGTCGTGGAGAACGCGCACCTCGGTGCCAGCATCGACGGGCTGGAACACGACGCGAAGTTCCGTAGACCAGAGGGCCGTTGTACCTGGGTGCCACGTGGCGTGGAACGAGAATGGGGGCTGCCAGTCGTCGAGGGTCCCCCAGATGCTCGTCCGGCCGTCGTCTGCCGTTTCAAGGATCAGGTTCTCTTCGAACTCCACATAGGAGCCGGCCCCATAGATACCGTGCTCCTCGAGCGGCCACCACAGGTGGGTGTGGTCGGTAAAGCCAGCGAACGCATGGGCCACCCCACCAGGAACCACAATGGAACTGACCACTGCATCCAGTACCTCAGAAGGGGTTTCCCCGCTGATCCCGGACGGTTCCTGGCTGTGGCTGAAGAGGCTGCTCATGCTGATCAACTTTACGCTGAACAGCAGCCCGCTCCCCCACCGCCCTGTTGTCCCCCTCTGCCCTGCTCTATCCCGCCCTCCTGCGACGCGCGCTCACTTGTGGCGGGTATTCGTCGGATGCGCGCTCACTTGTGGTGGTTACGCTTCGCACGCGCGCTCACTTGTGGTGGCTGTCCCTGTGACGAGCGCTCACTCGTGGTGGTTCCCCTTCCGACGCGCTTTCAGCTGTAGTGAGCGGGGGTCCGGGTGGGAACCGCCAGAACTGAGCTGGGGTCAGGGTGGGAGCCGCCACGAGTGGGCGGGGGTCCGGGCATAAGCCGCCACGACTGAGCGGGGGTCTGGTGGGAACCGCCAGAACTGAGCTGGGGTCAGGGTGGGAGCCGCCACGAGTGGGCGGGGGTCCGGGCATAAGCCGCCACGACTGAGCGGGGGTCTGGTGGGAGCCGCCGCGAGTGGGCGGGCGTTCGGACCAGAGCCGCCAAAGTGAGCCCGCATCGGGGTGGGTGCCGCGACGACTGGGCGGGGGTTTATGTAAGGACGGCGTCCAGGTTTGGGTGGTGGGTGTGTGGTGTGTGGTGGTTAAAGTGGTAGGGCCCTGACATGGTGTGTGTCAGGGCCCTACTCAATGTTTGTCCGGCGGTGTCCTACTCTCCCACACCCTCCCGGGTGCAGTACCATCGGCGCTGTGGGTCTTAGCTTCCGGGTTCGGAATGGGACCGGGCGTTTCCCCCACGCTATGACCGCCGTAACCCTTCTACCCGTCACCAACCCCGTGGGGGTGGTGTGGGAAATTTGTGGTTACAACATTCCTGCCCTGGGGCAGGTGTGTGGTGTTGTATTCAATTGTGGTTTGGTTCCGCCAACAAAGGGTTGTTGGTTGGGAACCACATAGTGGACGCAAGCAGAGTTATGTATTTATCTGTGTGGTGTAAGTTGTTGGCCTATTAGTACCGGTCAGCTTCACGAGTCGTTAGTCCTCGCTTCCACATCCGGCCTATCAACCCAGTGGTCTGGCTGGGGGCCTCTCACACATAAATGTGTATGGAAATCTCATCTCGAAGCGAGCTTCCCGCTTAGATGCTTTCAGCGGTTATCCCATCCGAACGTAGCTAATCAGCGGTGCACTTGGCAGTACAACTGACACACCAGAGGTTCGTCCGTCCCGGTCCTCTCGTACTAAGGACAGCCCTTCTCAAATTTCCTGCGCGCGCAGCGGATAGGGACCGAACTGTCTCACGACGTTCTAAACCCAGCTCGCGTACCGCTTTAATGGGCGAACAGCCCAACCCTTGGGACCTACTCCAGCCCCAGGATGCGACGAGCCGACATCGAGGTGCCAAACCATGCCGTCGATATGGACTCTTGGGCAAGATCAGCCTGTTATCCCCGAGGTACCTTTTATCCGTTGAGCGACGGCCATTCCACAATGTACCGCCGGATCACTAGTCCCGACTTTCGTCCCTGCTCGAGATGTCTCTCTCACAGTCAAGCTCCCTTGTGCACTTACACTCGACACCTGATTGCCAACCAGGCTGAGGGAACCTTTGGGCGCCTCCGTTACTTTTTAGGAGGCAACCGCCCCAGTTAAACTACCCATCAGGCACTGTCCCTGACCCGGATTACGGGCCGAAGTTAGATGTCCAAAGTGACCAGAGTGGTATTTCAACGATGACTCCACCCGAACTGGCGTCCGGGCTTCAACGTCTCCCACCTATCCTACACAAGCCACTCCGAACACCAATACCAAACTATAGTAAAGGTCTCGGGGTCTTTCCGTCCTGCTGCGCGTAACGAGCATCTTTACTCGTACTGCAATTTCGCCGAGTTTATGGTTGAGACAGCGGGGAAGTCGTTACTCCATTCGTGCAGGTCGGAACTTACCCGACAAGGAATTTCGCTACCTTAGGATGGTTATAGTTACCACCGCCGTTTACTGGGGCTTAAATTCTCAGCTTCGCCTTACGGCTAACCGGTCCTCTTAACCTTCCAGCACCGGGCAGGAGTCAGTCCGTATACATCGTCTTGCGACTTCGCACGGACCTGTGTTTTTAGTAAACAGTCGCTTCCCCCTGGTCTCTGCGGCCCCGATCCCCTCCACACCGCAAGGGTGTATCAAGGTTGGGGCCCCCCTTCTCCCGAAGTTACGGGGGCATTTTGCCGAGTTCCTTAACCATAATTCTCTCGATCGCCTTAGTATTCTCTACCTGATCACCTGTGTCGGTTTGGGGTACGGGCGGCTAAAACCTCGCGTCGATGCTTTTCTCGGCAGCATAGGATCACCAAATCCCCCCAAACGGGGGTCCCATCAGATCTCAGGCATCATGAGTGGCGGATTTGCCTACCACTCGCCCTACATCCTTAGACCGGGACAACCATCGCCCGGCTCGGCTACCTTCCTGCGTCACACCTGTTAATACGCTTGCCTCCCAGGATCAGGTCCTGCGCTCCACCAAAACCCTCACACCACAAGGGTGATCGGGCAGGTCTCGGGCAGTTAGTATCCCCTGTTCAACATGGGCGGTTTTTCGCCGGTACGGGAATATCAACCCGTTGTCCATCGACTACGCCTGTCGGCCTCGCCTTAGGTCCCGACTTACCCAGGGCAGATTAGCTTGACCCTGGAACCCTTGATCATTCGGCGGACGGGTTTCTCACCCGTCTTTCGCTACTCATGCCTGCATTCTCACTCGTGTAGGCTCCACCGCTGGTTTCCACCGCGACTTCACTGCCCACACGACGCTCCCCTACCCATCCAAACGCCTGAACCACAAGGGCTTAGCTAATATTTGAATGCCACAACTTCGGCGGTGTACTTGAGCCCCGCTACATTGTCGGCGCGGAATCACTTGACCAGTGAGCTATTACGCACTCTTTTAAGGGTGGCTGCTTCTAAGCCAACCTCCTGGTTGTCTTCGCAACTCCACATCCTTTCCCACTTAGCACACGCTTAGGGGCCTTAGTTGGTGGTCTGGGCTGTTTCCCTCTCGACTATGAAGCTTATCCCCCACAGTCTCACTGCTACGCTCTCACTTACCGGCATTCGGAGTTTGGCTGACGTCAGTAACCTTGTAGGGCCCATTAGCCATCCAGTAGCTCTACCTCCGGTAAGAAACACGCAACGCTGCACCTAAATGCATTTCGGGGAGAACCAGCTATCACGAAGTTTGATTGGCCTTTCACCCCTACCCACAGCTCATCCCCTCCATTTTCAACTGAAGTGGGTTCGGTCCTCCACGACGTCTTACCGTCGCTTCAACCTGGCCATGGGTAGATCACTTCGCTTCGGGTCTAGATCACGCCACTCAAACGCCCTATTCAGACTCGCTTTCGCTACGGCTGCCCCACACGGGTTAACCTCGCGACGTAACACTAACTCGCAGGCTCATTCTTCAAAAGGCACGCCGTCACAACTACTAAGGTTGCTCCGACGGATTGTAAGCACACGGTTTCAGGTACTGTTTCACTCCCCTCCCGGGGTACTTTTCACCTTTCCCTCACGGTACTGGTCCGCTATCGGTCATTAGGGAGTATTTAGGCTTATCAGGTGGTCCTGACAGATTCGCACGGGATTTCTCGGGCCCCGTACTACTTGGGATACATCAACAAGGCGGTGCAACGCATTACAGTTACGGGACTAACACCCTCTCTGGCCGGCCTTTCAAGACCGTTCACCTATACGCACACCCACACCCCGTCAGCCCGGCAGAACTGACACGTAATGTCCCACAACCCCGACCATGCAACGCCCGCCGGCTATCACACATGGAACGGTTTAGCCTGATCCGCGTTCGCTCGCCACTACTAACGGAATCACTATTGTTTTCTCTTCCTGCGGGTACTGAGATGTTTCACTTCCCCGCGTTCCCTCCACGCACCCTATGTGTTCAGATGCGGGTCACCAGGTAACTCGCGCTCCTGGCGGGGTTTCCCCATTCGGACACCCTGGGATCACAGTCCGGTTATCGACTCCCCCAGGCTTATCGCAGATTCCTACGTCCTTCTTCGGCTCCTAATGCCAAGGCATCCACCGTGTGCTCTTAAAAACTTGACCACAAAGATCAAAAACTAATTTCGAGAGAACCACGAAAACTGTCCCGCACACCCAAAGGCGCACGAACCAGATCCAGGTTCATTTATCTTGGAAATTGCTTCTTATACAAGATGCTCGCGTCCACTATGTAGTTCTCAAACAACAACCCCACACCACACACCCCACACACAACACGTGCATGATCGGTGCAGCAGGGAAACCAGAAACAAAGTACCGACAAGAACCCCAAGGGCCCTCCCCGGTCCTGTTGCCTCAGGACCCAACAGTGTGCCAAACACTACCCAGCAGACCAAACCACCCACGTTCCAGGACCACCCCCACAAAGGGATCAGTCCGTACTAGCAAACAGTCCGTGCCACCAGGCACCTATTCGTTGATATTCCACCCTTGAGCACCCGCCACGAAACATTCGTCCGTGCAACGGGCATTACTCCTGACAACCCCCACCACCAACAAGCGTCGGCATGAGCGGTTATAGGTGCTCCTTAGAAAGGAGGTGATCCAGCCGCACCTTCCGGTACGGCTACCTTGTTACGACTTAGTCCCAATCGCCAGTCCCACCTTCGACGGCTCCCCCCCAAAAGGGTTAGGCCACCGGCTTCGGGTGTTACCAACTTTCGTGACTTGACGGGCGGTGTGTACAAGGCCCGGGAACGTATTCACCGCAGCGTTGCTGATCTGCGATTACTAGCGACTCCGACTTCATGGGGTCGAGTTGCAGACCCCAATCCGAACTGAGACCGGCTTTTTGGGATTAGCTCCACCTCACAGTATCGCAACCCTTTGTACCGGCCATTGTAGCATGCGTGAAGCCCAAGACATAAGGGGCATGATGATTTGACGTCGTCCCCACCTTCCTCCGAGTTGACCCCGGCAGTCTCCTATGAGTCCCCACCATCACGTGCTGGCAACATAGAACGAGGGTTGCGCTCGTTGCGGGACTTAACCCAACATCTCACGACACGAGCTGACGACAACCATGCACCACCTGTAAACCGACCACAAGTGGGGCACCTGTTTCCAGGCGTTTCCGGTTCATGTCAAGCCTTGGTAAGGTTCTTCGCGTTGCATCGAATTAATCCGCATGCTCCGCCGCTTGTGCGGGCCCCCGTCAATTCCTTTGAGTTTTAGCCTTGCGGCCGTACTCCCCAGGCGGGGCACTTAATGCGTTAGCTACGGCGCGGAAAACGTGGAATGTCCCCCACACCTAGTGCCCAACGTTTACGGCATGGACTACCAGGGTATCTAATCCTGTTCGCTCCCCATGCTTTCGCTCCTCAGCGTCAGTTAATGCCCAGAGACCTGCCTTCGCCATCGGTGTTCCTCCTGATATCTGCGCATTTCACCGCTACACCAGGAATTCCAGTCTCCCCTACATCACTCTAGTCTGCCCGTACCCACCGCAGATCCGGAGTTGAGCCCCGGACTTTCACGGCAGACGCGACAAACCGCCTACGAGCTCTTTACGCCCAATAATTCCGGATAACGCTTGCGCCCTACGTATTACCGCGGCTGCTGGCACGTAGTTAGCCGGCGCTTCTTCTGCAGGTACCGTCACTTACGCTTCTTCCCTACTGAAAGAGGTTTACAACCCGAAGGCCGTCATCCCTCACGCGGCGTCGCTGCATCAGGCTTCCGCCCATTGTGCAATATTCCCCACTGCTGCCTCCCGTAGGAGTCTGGGCCGTGTCTCAGTCCCAGTGTGGCCGGTCACCCTCTCAGGCCGGCTACCCGTCGTCGCCTTGGTAGGCCATTACCCCACCAACAAGCTGATAGGCCGCGAGTCCATCCAAAACCGCAAAAGCTTTCCACCAACCACCATGCGATGGAAGGTCATATCCGGTATTAGACCCAGTTTCCCAGGCTTATCCCAGAGTCAAGGGCAGGTTACTCACGTGTTACTCACCCGTTCGCCACTAATCCCCCCACAAGTGAGGTTCATCGTTCGACTTGCATGTGTTAAGCACGCCGCCAGCGTTCATCCTGAGCCAGGATCAAACTCTCCGTTGAAGTAAAACAGACACAACCAAGCACCACGGAAATAACGCGGAACCAGGCTGCACAAAATTTGAAACCAGCTAAAAACACCATGCACACCACGGGGTGGCGGCACAGCACAATCAACCAATTCAATAAAAAATTGGTATCAACAAACTTGGCACACTATTGAGTTCTCAAACAACAGACACACCCGGCACCACCCAAACATTTCCAGTTCAAGATCGCTCCGGAGCAACTTTCCAAACTTACCCGGCTGCTTCCTACTTGTCAAACCGGCGTTTCCCGACCTTCATCGCCATGAGGCTTGGTGGTCGGTTTTCCGTCTGACTCCGTGGAGCAGCGCGGAAATAAACTCTACCACCCCTTTGCCGGGAAGGCCAACCCGGCCACCGTTGGGTCTCCCTTCATGCAGCCTGCATACGACAGGAGGCCCGGAATCTCGGGGATTCTGGGCCTCCTGTCGTGCGCCTAAACAGCAGCGGGCTGTTGGGCCGAAACGCCTACGGAGCGGCTGGCGCGCCCGGAGTGAAGAAGGATGCACCGAGCGGAGGAAGAGTGACGGTCAGCGTTGCCGGCTGCCCGTCCTGTCCTTCATCCGTGGCCTTCAGCTCTCCGGTGTTCAGGACGCCGGAGCCTCCGTACGTGGTGTGGTCCGTGTTGAGCACTTCGCTCCAGGCACCTGCTTGGGGAACACCCAAGGTGTAGCCGGCGTGCGGCGCTCCGGAGAAGTTGATGGCGCAAACCACCGGGTTGCCGTCCGCATCACGGCGGATGAAGGAGAGAACGTTCCGGTCAGCGTCGCCACCGTTGATCCACTGGAACCCGGCGGGTTCGTTGTCTCGGGCGTACAGGGATGGCGTGGACGTGTAGAGCTCGTTCAGGTCCTTGGTCAGCAACTGGATCCCCTTATGGGCGGGGATCTCAGCGAGCCACCAGTCCAGTCCGTGCTGCTCCGACCACTCCGCTTCCTGGCCAAACTCGGTGCCCATAAAGATGAGCTGCTTACCAGGGTGTGCCCACTGGTAGGCGAGGAAAGCGCGCAGGTTCGCCAGCTGCTGCCAACGGTCCCCCGGCATCTTGCGAAGCATCGAGCCCTTGCCGTGCACAACTTCATCGTGGCTGATGGGCAGCAGGAAGTTTTCCGTGAAGGCATAAACCAGCGAGAACGTCAGGCCGCCGTGGTGCCATTTGCGGTTGACCGGGTCCTCGGAGGCGTACTTGAGGGAATCGTGCATCCAGCCCATGTTCCATTTCAGGCCGAATCCCAGTCCGCCGTGGCTGGTGGGTGCGGTCACGCCGGGGAACGCCGTGGACTCCTCGGCGATCATGACAGCACCAGGGTGGGTCTTGTAGACCGTGGCATTGACTTCCTGGAGGAAGGAGATCGCTTCAAGGTTTTCCCGCCCGCCGAACCGGTTGGGCCGCCACTGCCCCTCCTCACGGGAGTAGTCCAGGTAGAGCATGGACGCCACGGCATCCACGCGCAGGCCGTCGATGTGGAACTCGTCCAGCCAGTACAGTGCGTTCGCCACCAGGAAGTTGCGCACCTCGGTCCGGCCGAAGTCGAAGATCAGCGTTCCCCAGTCGGGGTGTTCGCCCAGGGTGGGGTCGGCGTGCTCGTACAGGGGCTGGCCGTCGAACTGCGCCAGCGCCCATGCATCCTTGGGGAAGTGGGCAGGGACCCAGTCCAGCAGGACACCGATGCCGGCCTGGTGCAGGGTGTCCACCAGGTAGCGGAATTCGTCGGGGTGGCCGAACCGGGAGGTCGGGGCAAAGTAGGAGGTGACCTGGTAGCCCCAGGAACCGCCGAAGGGGTGCTCGGCAACCGGCATGAATTCCACGTGCGTGAAGCCCAGCCACTTGACGTAGTCCACGAGCTCCTTGGCCAGCTCACGGTATCCAAGCCCCAGGCGCCAGGATCCGAGGTGGACCTCGTAGACGCTCATGGCCGAGTTATGCGGGTCGCGCTCGGCCCGGGCCTGCATCCATTCGTCGTCCTTGAAGGCGTAGGACGGTTCCACCACGCGGGATGCCGTGAGCGGCGGGACCTCGGTTCCGAAAGCCATCGGGTCCGCTTTTTCAACCCAGTAGCCAGCCTTGGTGCGGATCTCGAACTTGTAGCACGCCCCTGCTACAACCCCGGGGATGAAGAGTTCCCAGACACCGGAGGAGCCCAGTGAGCGGAGCGAGTGTTCGCGTCCGTCCCAGCCATTGAAGTCGCCCTTTACGCGGACGGCCTGGGCATTGGGGGCCCACACGGCGAAGGAAACACCGTCCACATCCCCCAGCGAGGACTTGTAATGCTGGACGTGTGCGCCCAGGACCTGCCAGAGCTTTTCGTGGCGGCCTTCCCCGATGAGGTGGAGGTCCACCTCCCCCACTGTGGGCAGGTACCGGTAGGGCTCGTCCACCGTGACGGGGTCGGCCCCGGGGTACGTGACGGACAGGCGGTAGTCCGGGACGTGCCCGTGCTCGCTCGGTTCAAGTACAGCCACCCAGGCCCCATGGGCCTCGTGCTGCATCGGCACTTCCCCTGCAGCGGTGATGACGCTGACGGCTTCCGCCAGGTGCTTGACCGTGCGGACGGTGACGTGACCGTAGTCATCCAGGTGCGCCCCCAGTACGGAGTGCGGCGCGTGGTGTTCACCGTTGGCAATCTTGCCCAGGGTGCCGTCGTCCACCGGGAGCGGAGCCCCCGGCCGTCCTGTTCGTGCTGTGCCTGTCATTTCGTTACCTTCCGATGCTGCGCCGGCGGTGTCGCCGGCGCCGTTACCGCCCAGGAGCCGTCTGGAGGCGCTTACTGGAATCGCCAGCCAGTCGGGCCTGTTACGCATTTCATAAACAACTTCGTACAGCGCCTTGTCCAGCCACAATGCCACAAACAGCGGTGACGTCCGGTCCACGGTGCCGGGAGTGACACTCGCGTAGCCTCCGAGGAACGCGTCGGCGCAGTCGTCAACCCAGGACGCTGGTACGTGGGCGCCTTCCTGCTCGCGCTGGGCGGCTCCGGCCGCGTAGTCGAAGGAGCGCAGCATGCCGGCGACGTCCCGCAAGGGCACGTCGGGGCCGTTCCGCTCGTCGATGGGTCGCAGTGGCTCGCCCTCGAAATCGAGGATGGCCCAGCGGGGCTCCGCTTCAGTGGCGGTGAGCGTTTCAGTTCGGCCTGCTGCGGGCACCTGCAGGATCTGGCCCAGGTGCAGGTCACCGTGGATCCGCTGCAGCGGACCTGCGCTGGTGCCGTCGAGCCCGTCAAGAAGGGCACCCAGTGCTTCGTCATAGGGGCCGACGGCGGGACCGGCCTCGGCCCAGGCCGTGCGGATACGCCGGGCTACTCCTGCCGCGATGTCCTGGCCGGACCCGGCCGCTTCTGAGCGGCCGAGCGTTTCGGCGAGCCGGCGGTGGACGGTGGCGGTGGCGGCGCCGAGGGCGCGTGCCTCGGCGGTGAAGTCCCTGCCTGCGCGTGCTGCATCCACGGCGAGCCGCCAGGCATCCAGTCCGCCGGCGAGAAATTCGTGCGCCACTGCCAGCTCGCCCTGCACCGGGCGGGTGCCCCTCGCGGTCC
Organism: Pseudarthrobacter equi; assembly: GCF_900105535.1. Lineage (NCBI taxonomy): Bacteria > Bacillati > Actinomycetota > Actinomycetes > Micrococcales > Micrococcaceae > Pseudarthrobacter > Pseudarthrobacter equi. Next base: position 1,245,565 of record NZ_LT629779.1, on the reverse strand, counting down.
CGCCTGCCTTGGTGCCGTTCTCCAGCCATTCTCCCCGGACCCAGCCCAGTGTGGCGGGGACCTCCGAGGTGCCGGCGGCGGTGAGGGCAGCGCCCACTTCAACTTCGGGGTTGGTTCCGGCGGACAGTGTCCGGAAGAACTTCACGATGGCCGCGGACTCGCCGTCGTCAACAATCACCGAGGTGTTGGACTGCTCGCCGGACAGCACCTTGACCACTCCGTGGGCGGTGGGGAGCCTGTAGTTTCCGGATGCCTTGAAGCCCGTGGCCACCCCGATGCGTGCCGCGGCTTCGTGCCGGATGAGTTCCAGCCAGCCGCCGATAAAGTCGGGGTCGTGGAGGGCGTCGTAAACCCAGGTCCTCGACGGGTCTGTTCCGGCGGCCTGTCCCACCAGCGCACGTTCCATGCCGGCCGCAGGTGCCGCCCGGAAGCTCAACGGAACCTGCACCACCAAGGTGCGGCCGCCGCCGTCGGACGGGCCGGTGGTGATCTTGAGCAGGAACACCGCGAGCCCAGCATGCCCCGAAGGGTCCTCGATGCCCAGGCTGCCTGCCTGCGACATCTCGAAGTCGGGGCTGTTGACCGGGAACCATCGCTGCTTCGGAAGCCATTCCTTGAGGAGCGTGGTCAGGGCGGGAGTAAGTATTGGCTGGTTCATATCAATTCTCTATCGACAGGATGGGCAGTGCCTGTGTATAGGGCGACGACGGACTGGACGTCGCCGACCGGAGCCGGAGCCAGAAGAAATCGTGGCTGCCGAGGGTCAGCGTCAGTGTCCCGTCGTCGTTGATCCCCGGAAAGACCTGGCCGCCGAAGACATCACGCAGTCCCCGGCCGGCGTATTCGGGCACCCGCAGCGTGGCGGCCACGGGATGCTGCGAGAGGTTGAAGGCGCAGAGGACCGTTTCGCCGTTCAATCCTGCGGAGTTACCCTCCGGCAATTCCCGGAGGTAGGCCAGGACGGCGTCGTGGTCGGCTTCGACATGTTTGAAGGCGCCGAGGCCGAAAGCCGGGTGGTTCCGGCGGACGCTGAGGATCTGGCGGGTCCAGCGAAGCAGCGATCCGGAGTGCGCGGCCTCGGCCTCCACGTTGGCCATGCTGTAGTTGTAGACCAGCGACTGGATGGGCGGCAGGTAGAGCTTTCCCGGGTCCGCGTGCGAGAAGCCCGCGTTGCGGTCGGGGTTCCACTGCATCGGTGTGCGGACGGCGTCACGGTCCTCAAGCCAGATGTTGTCGCCCATGCCGATCTCGTCCCCGTAGTACAGGAACGGGCTGCCCGGCAGAGACAGCAGCAGGGCGTTGATCAGCTCAATCTCAGCCCGCGAGTTGTCCAGCAACGGGGCCAGCCGACGGCGGATACCGATGTTGGCGCGCATGCGCGGGTCCGGCGCGTACCAGCCGAGCATCGCAGCGCGCTCGTCAGCGGTGACCATTTCGAGCGTCAGTTCATCGTGGTTGCGCAGGAAGGTGCCCCACTGGGCTCCTTCCGGGATGTCCGGAGTGTCGCGCATGGTCTCGATAATGGGCGCGGCCTTCTGGTCCCGGAGCGCATAGTAGAGCCGCGGCATGATGGGGAAGTGGAACGCCATGTGGCACTCCGGCTCCTCCTCCGTCCCGAAATACTCCACTACCTCGTTGGGCGGCTGGTTGGCCTCGGCGATGATGACGCGGCCGGGGTAGCTTTCGTCCACCATGGCGCGCAGTTTACGCAGGAAATCATGGGTAGCCGGAAGGTTCTCGCAGTTGGTCCCTTCCTCTTCGAACAGGTAAGGGATGGCGTCCGCGCGGAACCCGTCGATGCCCTGGTCCAACCAGAACCGCACTACGTCGAAGAGCGCCTCAATGACCTTGGGATTTTCGAAGTTCAGGTCAGGCTGGTGGCTGAAGAACCGGTGCCAAAAGAACTGCCGGCGGATGGGATCGAACGTCCAGTTCGATTCCTCGGTGTCGACGAAGATGATGCGGGCGTCCTGGTACTTTTCGTCGGTGTCGCTCCACACGTAGAAATCGCCGTACGGGCCGTCGGGGTCCTTGCGGGATTCCTGGAACCAGGGGTGCTGGTCCGAGGTGTGGTTCAGCGGCAGGTCGATGATCACCCGCACTCCCCTGGCATGCGCCTCGGCCACCAGCCGCTTGAAGTCGCTGATGGTCCCGAACTCGTCCAGTACGGAGTTGTAGTCCGAGATGTCGTAGCCGCCGTCCCGCAGGGGTGACTGGAAGAACGGCGGCAGCCACAGGCAATCCACGCCCAGCCATTGAAGGTAGTCGAGCCTGTCGATGAGGCCGGAGAAATCCCCGGAGCCGTCACCGTTGGCATCCGCAAAAGCCCGTACCAGCACCTCATAGAAAACGGCTTTCCGGTACCACAGCGGATCATGCTGGAGGCCCGGAGCATTCAGCTCAAACGTGCTTTTGGGCGTGAAGTGCTGGCCGGAACTTTGCGGATTGAAACTCACCGAGGCATTCTCCTGACGCTCAGGATGTGTGCCGGCTCCACGTGCGGGTCAAGGCGGACGTAGTTGAACTCGCCCCATTCCCAGCTTTCGCCGGAGATGAGGTCGTCAACGAAGAAGCCGCCGCCCGGGGTGATGTCCTGCGGGTCCAGTTCCAGGGCCGCCAGGTCCAGGGCTACGCTGCATTCCTTGGTGACATGCGGGTCCACGTTGACCACCACAATGAGGGTGTCCTTGGAACCGTCTGCCAGCGTCTTGTGCTTGGAGTAGACCACTGTGGAGTCGTCGGTGCTCTGGTGGACCGTGAGGTTCTGCAGGTCCTGGAGTGCCGGATGGTCACGGCGAAGGTGGTTCAGCCGCGTGATGAACGGTGCCAGGGTCCGGCCGGACTCGGCGGCAGCATCCCAGTCGCGGGCCTTGTATTCGAACTTCTCGTTATCGATGTACTCCTCCGCCCCGGGGCGGGCCACGTGTTCGTACAGTTCGTAGCCGGCGTACACGCCCCACAGCGGGCTGGCCGTCGACGCGAGGACAGCCTTGATCTTGAAGGCCGCCGGTCCGCCGTACTGGAGGTATTCGGTGAGGATGTCCGGGGTGTTGACGAAGAAGTTGGGCCGGAAGTACGCCGGGGACTCGTGGCTGACCTCGTGGAAGTACTCTTCGATTTCCTTCTTGGTGTTGCGCCACGTGAAGTACGTGTAGGACTGCTGGAAGCCTGCCCTGCCCAGCGCGTGCATCATCGCGGGGCGGGTGAAGGCCTCAGCCAGGAACACCACGCCGGGAACCGTTTTGTTAACTTCGGCAATGAGCCATTCCCAGAACCACACGGGTTTGGTGTGGGGGTTATCGACGCGGAAAATCTTTACTCCGTGGCTGATCCACAACAACACAATCCGCAGAATTTCGTTGGAAAGCCCCTCGGGGTCATTATCGAAATTGAGCGGGTAAATGTCCTGGTACTTCTTGGGCGGATTTTCGGCATAGGCAATGCTGCCGTCAACACGGGTGGTGAACCATTCGGGGTGCGCTGCTACCCAGGGGTGGTCCGGCGCCGCCTGCAGCGCCAGGTCCAGCGCCACTTCCAGGCCCAGCTCGTTGGCCCGGGCCACGAAGGCGTCAAAGTCCTCGAAGGAGCCGAGGTCCGGATGGATGGCGTCGTGTCCGCCCTCGGCGGCGCCAATGGCCCACGGGGAGCCGGGATCGTGCGGGCCCGCGACAAGGGTGTTGTTGGGGCCCTTCCGGTGCTGCACGCCGATCGGGTGGATGGGCGGCATGTAGATGACGTCAAAGCCCATGCCGGCGACGGCGTCGAGCCGGCGGGCGGCCGTGCGGAAGTTGCCGGATGTCCAGGCACCGGTGTTGTGGTCCTTGACGGCGCCCTCGGACCGCGGGAAGAACTCGTACCAGGAGCCGCGGCCGGCGCGGTCGCGCTCCACCAGGAGGGGGTGCTTTTCAGAAACGGTGACCAGTTCCCGGATGGGCTGGTGTGCCACAACCCCGGCAACATCGTGGCCGAACCCGGCGGCGAGGCGTTCCTCGGTACTGAGGGACTGGTCAGCCAGCTTGGCGGCGGCGTCGCGCAGGACGCCCCTGTCCCATTCGCTCCGGAAGTCCTCGGCGGACGCTTCCCGCAGCAGTGCGGCACCTTCGGCGAGCATGAGCTCGACGTCGATGCCCGCCGCAATCTTCACCTCAGCGTTGTGGTGCCAGGTGCCGTAGCGGTCATGCCACGCCTCAATGACGAATGACCAGTTGCCCGGTTCCGACGGCGTGAGGATACCTTCCCAGCGGTCGGTTCCCATGCCCCGTTCCCCGCGTGGAGCCGCCAGCCGAACGCGCTGGCGCTCGGCACCGGACGGATCCAGCAGCACGGCGCTGACGCCAAGCTGGTCATGGCCCTCACGGAACGAGGTGGCACCCACGACGATTCCTTCGCCGGGCAGCGCCTTGGCGGGAAACTTCCCGCCTTCGACGACTGGCTGAACGGCAGTGATCGGAAAACGTCCGAACCGGAGTCCGTCGGTGATCTGTCCCTTGGGCATTTTCTTTGATGCGGCACTGGTTACTGAGTTAGTCGTCACAGGCTCGACGTTAGCGAGAAATGGCGAAGATTGCTAAGCCTGCGCACTGTATTTTGTTGTGCCGCGCTTCATTTGCTTCGCGTCCCCTGTCATTTACGCAAAAGAAACCTAAAGCTGGTTACAGCCGCGGGGGTTGTCCGTTAGTGTGACGCAGGTGAAGGCAATCCGCAGGTTTACGGTCCGTACAGTCCTCCCAGAACCCATCCGGCCCCTGGCCCGGCTGGCCAGCAATTTGCGCTGGTCCTGGCACCGCCCCACCCGCGAACTCTTCGCGGGTCTCAACCCCGCGCTGTGGCAGGAAAGCGGCCAGGACCCGGTGGGCTTCCTGGGCATGGTCAGCCGCGAGGAGTTCCAGCAACTGGCTGCCAACCAGGCAGTGGTGGAGAAGGTGCGGGCGGCCGAGGCGGACCTTAACCGCTACCTTGAGGAGCCCCGCTGGTACCAGGGACTCGGACCGGACGCTCCTGCCTCCATCGCGTATTTTTCGCCCGAGTTCGGCATCACCGAAGTCCTGCCCCAGTACTCCGGCGGCCTCGGCATCCTGGCCGGCGACCACCTGAAGGCGGCCTCGGACCTAGGCGTTCCGCTGATCGGCGTGGGCCTGCTGTACCAGGCCGGCTACTTCAAGCAGTCCCTCTCCCGGGATGCGTGGCAGCAGGAAACCTACCCCGTGCTGGATCCTGACGGCCTGCCCCTCACACTGCTCCGCGAGCCCTCCCCGGACGGCAACGGCAAGGCCGTCCAGGTCTCGTTGCCGCTCCCCAACGGCCGGCGCCTGCTGGCACACATCTGGCGCGCCGACGTCGGACGCGTCCCCCTCCTGCTCCTCGACTCCAACGTCCCGGGTAACGACGACGCCGCCCGCAGCATCACCGACCGGCTCTACGGCGGCGGCGGCGATCACCGGCTCCAGCAGGAACTGCTGCTGGGCATGGGCGGCGTGAAGGCGCTGCGGGCGTTCCAGAAGCTGACTGGCACGGCGGCTCCGGAAGTGTTCCACACCAATGAAGGCCACGCGGGCTTCCTGGGCATCGAACGTATCCAGGAACTCATGTCCGGTGAGCAGGCATTGACGTTCGATGAAGCCCTCACGGCCGGGCGTGCTTCCACCGTCTTCACCACGCACACCCCGGTCCCGGCAGGCATCGACAGGTTCGAGATTGCCCAGATCAGCCATTTCTTCCAGGCCGGGCTGGCGCCTGACGTGCCGGTGGACCGCATCCTCGAGCTGGGCCGCGAGAACTACGAGGACGGCAACCCGTCCGTCTTCAACATGGCTGTGATGGGCCTGCGCCTGGCCCAGCGCGCCAACGGTGTGGCCAAGCTCCACGGCGAAGTGTCCCGTGGAATGTTCTCGGCACTGTGGCCGGGATTCGACCACTCCGAGGTGCCCATCACCTCGGTGACCAACGGCGTACACGTGCCCACCTGGGTGGACAGCCGGATCTCCCAGCTGGCCCGGGACCAGTTCGGCAGCGAAGCGGAGGCGAACGGCCGCTGGGACCTGGCGTACAACGTCAGCGACGCGGACGTCTGGGCGCTCCGGCGTGAGCTGCGTTCGGCCCTGGTGGACGACGTCCGCCGTCGCCTGCGCGCCGCATGGAAGAAGCGTGGCGCCGCCGATGCCGAACTGGGCTGGACCGAACACGTCCTGGACCCGGACGTACTCACCATCGGCTTTGCCCGCCGCGTTCCCACGTACAAGCGCCTGACGCTGATGCTGCGCGAACCGGAGCGGCTGAAGGCGCTGCTGCTGCACAAGGACCACCCCATCCAGCTGGTCATTGCCGGCAAATCCCACCCGGCCGATGACGCCGGCAAGAAGATGATCCAGGACCTGGTCCGGTTCACGGACGATCCCGAGGTCCGCCACCGGATCGCGTTCCTGCCGAACTACGACATCGCCATGGCGCGGACCCTGTTCCCCGGTTGCGACGTCTGGCTGAACAACCCTCTCCGGCCCCTCGAGGCCTGCGGCACGTCAGGCATGAAAGCCGCCCTGAACGGCTCGCTGAACCTGTCCGTCCTGGACGGCTGGTGGGACGAGATGTACGACGGCGAGAACGGCTGGGCCATTCCGACGGCCAACAACGGCGCATCCCCCGAAGAGCGCGACGACATCGAGGCAGCAGCCTTGTACGAGCTGCTCGAAAGCCAGGTGGCGCCGAGGTTCTACGGCAGCACGGTATCGGCGGCCGCCGGGGCAGCGGGACCTTCGACGTCGGCAGCCGAGCGGGTGCCGACGCACTGGGTGTCCATGATCAAGCACACCCTGTCCCACCTGGGCCCGGCGGTTTCGGCTGAGCGCATGCTCCGCGACTACGTCAACATCCTCTACCGCCCCGCGGCTGAGGCCGGCCGCAGCGCCAGTGCCACGGGCTACGCCCAGGCCCGGTCGCTGGCATCGTGGACGGCGAAGGTGCGCTCGGCCTGGCCGCAGGTGCATGTGGAGCATGTGGACTCGGTGGGGGTCTCCGAGGACCCGCAGATCGGCGACACCCTCCAGGTCAACGCGTACGTGGCCCTCAGCGGCCTGACCCCAGAGGACGTCTGTGTGGAGGTGGCTTACGGCAGGGCCGAGGAAAGCGACACCCTGACGGACATCACCATCATGGAACTGCACGTGAAGGAGGACCTGGGCAACGGGCGCCACCTCTTCAGCAGTTCCCTGGTCATCGACAGGTCAGGGCCGTTCGGCTACACCGTCCGCGTCCTGCCCCGGCATGAGGGACTCGCCTCGAAAGCCGAACTGGGGCTGATCGTGAACGCGTAGCATTCAGGCCATCCAGGCCGGCTGAGCATCACAACTGGAGGGAAGCCCATGGGCTTCCCTCCTGTTGTGATGTTCAGAGGAGAACGGCGGTGACCGCCAGGTCCTTGCCAGCGTAACGTTCGGCGTCCTGGAGGATTTCGCAGAGGATGCCGAACGACCTGTCGGTGCGGAACGGTGCCGCCACCTGCCAGAGGACAGTGACGGGCGGGTTGCCGTTGTCCGCAATGCTGTCCGCGAAGTCATGCAGCGAATCGTTCAGCGCGTCGAGGTTGACCCCGTAGTGTTCCGGGAAACTCAGGACCTCGCCGAAGGTTTCCAGGACCGCGCGTTTGCTGTCCGCCGGGGGGATGACCAGGCTGCGGCGGCCGGCGTCCGCCACCTGCTCCTGCAGTTCCTCGAGGGTCCAGGTGTCGCCGGAGTAGATCTTCATGGTGCTGCTAGCTGCCTTCCGTAATGAACGAGAACGATTCGTAGTGGTCGCCGGTGTAGTACTTTTCGCCGTCCGCACCGGCAACGATCCGGCGGGCGCCGCGGTCCGACTCCCCCGGAGTGGGCACAGTGTATTCGCGGTAGTAACCGCGGTCCCGGCGGGGCAGGATCCCTTCAAAGTTGCCGAAGGCCTGGTCATCCTGGCTGTAGCGGTAAGGGCCGCCTGCGCGGATCAGTGCCAGGACCCGGCGCCCTTCGTCCGGCAGCTGGGATTCCCTGATGGCCGGCAGGGCGGAGGGGTTCTTTTGGGCGGGCGCCGGCGCCGCCTGGGACGGGTGCGCTGGCGCCGGCCGGGACTGTGCCGGGGACGCGGCCGCTGATGCCGCCGCCGCGCCGGTGGTGGGCGCCGTCGTAGTGCCCTCCGTCAACTGGCCCAGGACTCCCTGGCCGCCGAAGACAAGCACTGCCACCACCACGAGGGCGGCAAGCAGCAGGGGCAGGATCTTGCGGTTGCGCATGGTCGGTTATCCCGGGCTAGGCGTTGCGGTAAATGCTGATGGAGTTGGCCTCCACCAGGTCCTTTTCACCCGAAGCCACCAGGCCGCCCTGCCGCAGTTCGTGCAGCGGGGAGGTGGTGAGCCGCAGTTCGAACATGCGGGGGCCTGTGCCTTCCGCGGCCAGCGGCGGAAGCGTGATGGTGACGTCCGAACCGGTTCCGTTCACCACTACCAGGCCAGCCAGCTCACCGTCGTCGGAGCCCAGGAGCAACTGCATCACTCGGTGCTGCGGATCGTTCCAGCGTTCCATGGACATCGGTTGGCCGTTGTGGTCGTACCAGTACAGGTAGGACTGCTCGTCCCGGACCGGGAAGTGGTGCGGCTGCGCCGCCAGGAACTCCTTGCGGAGCCGGATGTACCGCTTGGTGCTGCGGAGCATCTCATGCGATTCCGGGGTACGCGTCCAATCCACCCAGGTCAGTGCGTTGTCCTGGCAGTAGGCATTGTTGTTCCCTTGCTGGGTGCGTGCCAGTTCGTCGCCGGCGGTAATCATGGGAATGCCGAGGGAGATCATCAGCGACGCCATCATGTTCCGGCGCGACTGGGCACGCCTGGCCAGGATCTCACCGTCCTCGGTGGGCCCCTCCACGCCATGGTTGTAGCTTCGGTTGTCGCCGTGCCCGTCGCGGTTCTGTTCGCCGTTGGCTTCGTTGTGTTTCCTGTCGTAGGACACAAGGTCGTTCAGCGTGAAGCCGTCGTGGGCCGTCACGTAGTTCACTGACGCGAGGCGGGACCGGCCCGAGCCTTCGAACAGCGCAGCGGAACCGGACAGGGCGTCGGCCAGTTTTGCCACCGAGCCGCCCTGCCCACCGGCCTCCAGTGCTGCCCGGTCGGCGAGCCAGAAGGACCGGACGGAATCCCGGAAGTGGTCGTTCCAATCAACCCAGCCCATGGGGAAGCGGCCCGTCTGCCACCCGCCGTAGCCAACGTCCCACGGTTCGGCGATGAGCTTGGTGTCGGACAGGACAGGGTCAGCGGCGACGGCCACCAGGAAGGGGTGCCGGGGGTCGAACTCGTTGTCGCCGTTCCGGCACAGGGTCACTGCCAGGTCGAAGCGGAAACCATCAACGTGGAATTCGTCCACCCAGTACCGCAGTGAGTCGAGGACCAGCTGGATGACCCGGGGTTCGGCGAAGTTGAGGCTGTTTCCGCACCCGGTGGTGTCCAGGTACTTCCCGTGGCCGTCCGTCCGGTAGTAGCGGTTCTCCCCCAGCCCTCGGAAGCTGATGGTCTGCCCGTCCGCGCCGCCCTCCGCGGTGTGGTTGTAGACCACATCCAGGATGACTTCCAGTCCTGCCTCATGGAAGGCCTTGACCATGGCCTTGAACTCGTTCTGGACCGCCTGCGGTCCGGCATCCTGCGCCGCGCCCGTGGCATAGCCGGGATGCAGTGCGAAGAAGGCCGCCGTGTTGTAGCCCCAGTAATTCGTCAGGCCCAGGTCCTGCAGGTGCGGTTCGTCCAGGTGGAAATGGACCGGCAGCAGCTGCACTGACGTGATGCCAAGTCCTTTGAGGTGCTCAAGGACTGCCGGGTGCGCCATGCCCGCGTAGGTCCCGCGGAGTTCTTCGGGGACATCGGGGTGGAGCATGGTCTGCCCGCGGACGTGTGCCTCGTAGATGATGGTGTTCCGCCACGGCAGCCTCAGGCGGCTGTCCGTTCCCCAGTCAAAGTCGCCGGCCGTGCGGGCGCTGGTGAGGAGGCCGTCCCGCAGATCCACGGCCCGGCCATACGGATCCAGCAGCGGGCGGCTGCCGTCCTCGTCCAGCCCGTTGGCCGGTACCGCCACAGGCAGCGACTGTTCGCCGGAGGCAGGGCGGAAGCCATAGCGGGAGCCCGGAGGCAGGTCCGCGACGATGCCGTGGTGGACTCCGTGGGTAACGTTCGGCAGCGGCTGGACGCGCCATTCACCGCCCGGGGGCTGGTACACGATTTCCAGGCTGGGCACACCGGGGGCATAGCAGGCAACGTTGGCCCGGCCCCCGTTCCCCGGGCCGGAGCCCTCTGAATCGGGGCGCGGGACGCTGACACCGAGGGGAACCGCCGTTGAGGCGTCCATGGTGGAAGCGGTGTCGAAGAGCGGCATGACCATTAGCTAAATAGTAGCCGCCGGCGGCTACTGGCCTGCGCCAGCGTCACACATGACGCCGGCCCGGCCCCCGGACGGGAGAACCGGATGGGAGAACCGGACGGGAGGACCGCCTGGACCCCGTCCGGCAGGACCCGAATGGACCCTGCCGGGAGGAGCCCGGACTGACTACTTGGCTGCGCGCTGGCGGGAAACCTCGTACAGCGTGATGCCTACCGCCATGGACGCGTTGAGCGATTCCATGGCCGAATCGATGGGGATGGAGACGATCTGGTCGCAGTTTTCGCGGACCAGCCGGCTCAGGCCCTTGCCTTCGGAACCCACCACGATGCACACCGGTTCGGTGGCGAGGCTCAGGTCCGGCAGTGACACGTCGCCGTCGCCGTCCAGGCCCAGGACAAAGATGCCCATGTTCTTGAACTGCTTGAGGGCGCTGTTGAGGTTTGATGCCCGGGCCACCGGCACGCGGACCGCAGCGCCGGCGCTGGTCTTCCACGCCGAGGCGGTGACGCCAACGGAGCGGCGCTCCGGAACAATCACGCCGTGGCCGCTGAAGGCAGAGACGGAGCGGATGATGGCGCCGAGGTTGCGGGGGTCGGTGATGCCGTCCAGTGCCACGAACAGGGGCGCGTTGCTGACGTGCCCCTTCTTCCACTTCTCCACGGTTTCTTCGGCGAGCTCATAGGCATCGGCGTAATCGTAGGGCGGGATCTGCAGGACGAGGCCCTGGTGGACGGCGTCGTCGGTCATCCGGTCCAGTTCAGGCTTGCCGGTTTCCAGCAGCGGGATGCCGCGTTCCGCCGCCAGCTTGAGGGACTCCTTGACGCGGTCATCCATTTCGATACGGATGGCGACGTGCAGTGCCTTCGCGGGGATGCCGGCGCGGAGGGCTTCCACTACCGAGTTGCGTCCGGTGACTACTTCCTCGGTGGCGCGGCCCTTGGGGCCGGACTTGCCGGCGCCGGCGCTGCGGGCACCGGGGTTGCGTTTGGCGGCCGAGCGCTCAGCGAGCTGCTTGGACTTATGTGCCTTGTGGTACGGACGGTCCTCCGCCTTGGGCGTGGGGCCCTTGCCTTCCAGGGCCTTGCGGCCATGGCCACCGGTCCCGATGGTTGGGCCCTTCTTCGCTTTAACCGATCGGCGACCATTGTTGGCCATGATGTTCCACCCTTGATTGTGTTGACTGAGTCCGGCTACCAGTCTACTGACCGAAGAAAAATCGGGTTCCCGGGCTTTTGGGTCCCGGCGCTCAATCCCGTTTCAAACTCCACGTGGCACCGTCCGGACCGTCCTCCACCACCACGCCGGCCTCGTTGAGCGTGTCGCGGATGGCATCGGAGGCTGCCCAGTCCTTCCCGGCGCGGGCGGTGGCACGGGCGGCAAGCTGCGCCTCCACCAGGACAGCCAGTGCCTCGGCTTCGCGGGTGCTGGTTTTTTCCGAGCCGGCGACGGCGTTGAGCCCCAGCACGTCGGTCATGATGACGACGGCGTACATCGCCTTCCGTGCGGAGTCGTCATCGCCGTCGGCAAGGGCGGTGTTTCCTGCCCGCACCGTCTCATGCAGTGCCGCCAGGGCGCGGGGGACGTTCAGGTCGTCATCCATCGCGGCGTAAAAGGCCTCAACGCTGCCCGTTGAGGGGCCGTACTCCCCTGCCACGAAGCCGAAGTCGGTGCCGAAGCGCGCCACGGCCTTCGCCAGGAACCCATCGATGCGTTCGACGGCGGCAGCGGCCTCCTGGAGGGATGTGGGGCGGTAGTCCAGGATCGACCGGTAGTGGGCTTGGCCGAGGTAGTACCGCACCACGCGGGGCGAGGCGAGCTTCAGCATTTCGCCGGGGCTGATGGTGTTGCCGATGGACTTGGACATTTTTTCACCCTCGTAGGTGACCATGCCGTTGTGCATCCAGAAGTTGGCGAACCCGTGCCCGGCGGCCTGCGACTGCGCCATCTCGTTTTCGTGGTGCGGGAACCGCAGGTCCAGGCCGCCGCCGTGGATGTCGAATTCGGTGCCAAGGTACTTGGTCACCATCGCCGAGCATTCCAGGTGCCAGCCGGGGCGGCCCGCACCCCAGGGCGACGCCCAGCTGGCGGTGGCAGGTTCGCCCTCTTTGGAACCCTTCCACAGCGCAAAGTCGCGGGGGTCCCGCTTACCCCGGGGGTCGGCGTCGGGTGCCGCCTGCATGTCATCAATGTTCTGCCGCGTCAGGGCACCGTATTTGCTCCACGAACGCACGTCGAAGTACACATCGCCGGAATCATCGAGCGCCGGATAGGCGTGGCCGCGGTCGATCAGTTGCTGGATCAGGGCGTGCATTTCCGGGATGTGGCCAGTGGCCCTGGGTTCGTAGGTGGGGCGGGAGACCCCCAGGGCGTCGTAGGCCTTGAGGAATTCCTGCTCGTAGCGGTAGGCCAGCGCCCACCATTCCTCGCCCGGAACCTCGCCCGGTTCGGGCTGAAATCCGGAGGCGAAGGATGCCTCTGACTTGGCGAGGATCTTGTCGTCAATGTCCGTGACGTTGCGGACCACCGTGACCCGCAGCCCGCGGTGGGTGAGCCAGCGGGTCAACTGGTCGAACGCAATGGCGGAACGGATGTGGCCGACGTGGGGCATGCCCTGCACGGTAGCCCCGCAGTAGTAGAGGCTGGCCCTTCCGGCTACGAGGGGGACGAAGTTCCGGACTTCGGCGGAGGCAGTGTCATAGAAGCGCAGGGTCACCGCTCCAGATTAGCCGATGCCTATTAGCCGATGGACTCGGAAAGGCGCGGATACACCAGGGCGGTGGCCACAGCGGAGATCCCTTCGCCGCGGCCCGTGAATCCGAGGCCGTCGCTGGTGGTGGCAGTGACGCTGACCGGGGCGCCGGCAGCGTCAGAGAGGACCTGCTGCGATTCCTCGCGGCGGGGACCGAACTTGGGACGGTTGGCCACGAACTGCACGGCGATGTTGCCGATCTCAAATCCTGCCGCCCGGACGATCCGCGCAGCCTCAGCGAGCAGGGTTACCCCCGATGCCCCGGCGAACTCGGGCCGGTCGGTGCCGAAATGGGTCCCGAGGTCACCGACGCCGGCGGCCGAGAACAGCGCGTCGGCGGCGGCGTGGGCTACCGGGTCGCCGTCCGAGTGTCCGGCAAGGCCACGCTCGCCCGGCCAGAGGAGGCCGCCCACCCAGAGTTGGCGTGCTTCCCCTTCCGCAGCGAAAGCGTGGACGTCCAGCCCAATTCCCGTGCGGGGAATGATCATGCCCTCCCCGTTCATCCCTCCACCCACCGGGCTCCGAGGGGACCTTCCAGGAGCCCTTCGGCGAAGATGAGGTCCAAGGGCGTGGTGATCTTCAGTGACTGGGTGGAACCGCGCACCACGTAGACGTCGGTACCGGTCATCTCGACGAGCATCGCATCATCAGTGACCGCGGCGGCTTCCGCCGGTTCCAGCGCCTGCGCTGCTTGGTGGGCGCGCCGCAGGGTCTCCGCGCGGAAGCCCTGCGGCGTTTGTACGGCGCGAAGGTTTTCGCGGGCCGCGGTCCCGGCCACCATTTCGGGCGCGACGGCGTGGTCCCCGGCGGGCGTGGGCGTCACGGTCTTGACGGTGTCCACCATGGGGACGGCAGGGATGACAGCCTCGGCCCCGGCCGCGAGTGCGTCGACGACGCGGTGGAAGACCCCTTCCGGGGCGAGCGCCCTGGCGGCATCGTGCACCAGGACAGCGTCGATGCCGTCCATCAGGGCGCCGATGCCCTGCCGGACCGAGTCCGCGCGGGTGGGGCCGCCGTCGACGACGGTCAGGAGCGGGCCGCCGTCGGCCAGTTCTTCCCGGAAGGCGTCGCAAAGGGAGCGCAGGCCGTCGTCGCCTTCAGGCAGGACCACGCAGACCTGGGTGGACACGCCGGATGCGACGATGCCCCGGAGGGCATGCATCAGGATGGTTTCGCCGCCCAGGGGCACGGCTGCTTTGGGCATGCCGTAGCCGAGCCGCTGGCCCGAACCTGCAGCCACCAGGATCACCGCGGTGACCGGGCGGGTTGGTGTTTCGCTCATGCGGACTAGCCTACGTCCCACGTGCCTGATGCGTCCCGACGCAGTCACCGGGGGCTCGCCGGGGTGTTTTTGGACAAAAAGAAACCCCGGCCGCACTTCCGTGCTGCCGGGGCTCAATTCTTAGGAAGCCAGGACCTCGTCGAGAACGCTTGCTGCCTTCTCCTCGTCGGTCTTTTCGGCCAGCGCCAGTTCTGAGATCAGAATCTGCCGTGCCTTGGCCAGCATTCGCTTTTCGCCTGCGGAAAGGCCCCGGTCGTGATCCCGGCGCCAAAGATCGCGGACGACCTCTGCCACCTTGATGACGTCACCGGAAGCAAGCTTCTCCAGATTTGCCTTGTACCTGCGTGACCAGTTGGTGGGCTCTTCGGTGAACTCGGCACGGAGCACATCAAACACGTGCTCCAGGCCTTCCTTGCCCACTACGTCCCGGACCCCAACAAGGTCAACGTTTTCTGCTGGAACTTCAATGGTCAGATCACCCTGAGCCACCTTGAGCTTGAGATACATTTTCTCTTCGCCCTTGATGGTGCGCATCTTGATTTCTTCAATCTTCGCAGCACCGTGGTGAGGGTAAACTACTGTCTCGCCGACCTCAAATACCATGTGGACATTTCCCCTTTCCCGGAGACAAGTTTATCACGATTCAGGCATATGACCGGCCGCGGAAAGAGCCCCCAACCGCAGAAATACGCGGAAAATCGGCCCAATCGACCCCCTCCACCCCCTTGACGAACGCAGATAATAGTGCATCGCGCAGGCGCTGCCAAGGATGATGTGACGCTCTCGAATCCGCGTTTGAGCCCCTTTGCGGATAGGCTATGGGCTGAATAATGTTTCAAGACTCTCGAGGAGTACGTGACGTGCGTTTCACTGCGATGAACCGGGCCCGGCGGGGCAAGATGGCACTGACGGCCGCCGTTGTAGGCGTGGGCCTGCTGACCGCGGGCTGCGGCTACATCACGCCCCAGCAGACAAACCATCAGTACTCCGCTTCGGACGGCATCCGCGCCGACCTCGGCCCGCTGAAGCTCCGGAACATCCTCATCGTCTCCTCGGGTGAGGACCAGCCGGGCCGCGTCATCGGCGCCGTGTACAACTCCTCGTCCAAGGACGTGAAGCTGACCATGAAGGGCGCGGAGGGATCGCAGACCGAAGTTGCCGTAAAGGCGAACTCGTACACGCTGCTCAACGACACCACTGACGAGGCCATCCTTAGCACCACCGGCGGCAAGGCCGGCTCACTGGTTGATGTCCAGGTCAGCGAAGACGGCACCAACGTGAACAGCACCGTGCGCGTTCCCGTCCTGGACACCACACTGCCCGAGTACAAGGAGTACCTGCCGTCCGGCAGCACGCCGTCGCCGAGCACCTCGGCAACGCCTTCTCCGTCCGCTTCGGAGAGCGCAGCAGGCCACTAGCACGCGGCTGAAGCACTTCAGCAGAACAGCAAAAGGGAGGGACCGTCCGGTCCCTCCCTTTTTGCTGCCCAACCTTGTCCCTGGCCTACCAGCGATGCGCGTCGGATGCGGCCAGGAAACCTACGGCTCGAACTTGTAGCCCAGGCCGCGCACGGTCACCAGGAACCGGGGCGCAGAGGGGTCGGGTTCGATCTTCCCGCGCAGCCGCTTGACGTGGACGTCCAGGGTCTTGGTGTCCCCCACATAATCGGAGCCCCAGACCCTGTCGATCAGCTGGCCACGGGTCAGTACCCGGC
The DNA here is from genome assembly GCF_900105535.1 of Pseudarthrobacter equi. Taxonomy (NCBI): domain Bacteria; kingdom Bacillati; phylum Actinomycetota; class Actinomycetes; order Micrococcales; family Micrococcaceae; genus Pseudarthrobacter; species Pseudarthrobacter equi. The sequence continues at coordinate 1,229,438 of NZ_LT629779.1, read as the reverse complement.
CGGAGTTGCGCAGCAGCATCTCCAGGAGCTCGAACTCCTTCAGCGGGAGCAGTACCTGCTCGCCGTCCACGCTCACCACATGGCGTTCAATGTCCATCCGGACCGGTCCGGCCTGGACGGTGGAGGAAATCAGTTCCTCGGGCTCGCCCTGGCGACGCAGTACGGCCCGGACCCGGGCCACCAGTTCGCGCGAGGAATACGGCTTGGTGACGTAGTCGTCCGCGCCGAGCTCCAGGCCCACCACCTTGTCGATCTCGGAGTCCTTGGCGGTCAGCATGATTACCGGGACGGTTGACCGCTGCCGGAGCTGCCTGCAGACCTCGGTGCCGGACAGGCCGGGAAGCTGGAGGTCCAGCAGCACCAGGTCGGCGCCGTTGCGGTCAAACTCGGTGATGGCATCGAGGCCGTTGTCCACGACCTCCACCTCAAACCCTTCCTTGCCCAGCAAATAGGACAAAGGATCGCTGAACGACTCCTCGTCCTCCACAATCAGAATCCTGCTCAAGCGCTAGCTCCTCGTTCTTTAGCGCCGGCGGCGCGGGGTAGTGGGGTGACGGCGGGCTGTTCGGCCGCCTGTCCTGCCGGCCCCGTTGCCGGGACAGTTGCGGACGGAAGGTCGGTGTCGCCGTCGGGCCCTGCCTCAGGCCCTTCCATCTCGGGAAGCCGGAGCGTGAAGGTGGAACCCTGGCCCGGCTGGGACCACAGCGTCACCTCGCCGCCGTGGTTGGAGGCGACGTGCTTGACGATGCTCAGGCCGAGGCCCGTGCCGCCGGTGTGGCGGGACCGGGCGGCGTCCACGCGGTAGAACCGTTCAAAGACCCGTTCCTGGTCCTCGGCACTGAGGCCCTCGCCCTGGTCCGTCACCGAAATGGAAACCAGGCCTTCCTTGGAGCGGACGCCGATGCCCACGCGGGTGTTTGGCGGTGAGTACCGGATGGCGTTGTCGATCAGGTTGCGCAGCGCGGTGACCAGGAGGTCCTGGTCACCGAAAACCTTCTCCTCGGTGCGGCCACCCACCACGATGGTGATGTTCTTGCTTTCGGCCGGCAGCTGGGACCGGTCAACGGCCTCGGCGATCACGGCGTTGACGTCTACGGGACCGCCCTGCTGGACCACGCTGGCGCCCTGCAGGCGGGAGAGTTCGATGATGTCCTGCACCAGCGCGGCCAGGCGGCCGGACTCCTTATGCATGCGTTTGGCGAAGCGGCGGACTGCCAGTTCGTCATCGGCCGAGGATTCCAGCGCTTCGGCGAGCAGGGAGATGGCGCCTACGGGCGTCTTCAGTTCATGGGAAACGTTGGCCACGAAGTCGTTGCGGATTTCCTCGGTCCTGGTGATCTCCGTGCGGTCATCGGCCAGGAGGAGGATATATTCCTCACCCAGCATGGCTGCCCGCACCTGGACGATGATGGTTCCCTGCCCCAGCGGGCCGCGCGGCAGCTCAAGCTTCTTTTCGAGGATTACGCCGTCCCGCCGTACGCCCGCCGTCATGTCCAGCAGTTCCTTGTGGACCACCGTGTGGCCGCGGACCAGGCCGTAGGCGTAGGCGGCGGGACTTGCCCGGACCACACCGTCCACGGCGTCCACCACCACAAAAGCGCGTCCGACGACGGCCAGCACCTCGGCGGCACCGTCCGGCAGTCCCGGCTCGTCTCCGTCCATGTCCAGCAGCTGGCGCTGCTTTTCGCTGACCCGGTAGGCGAGCACACCGAACGTGCCCAGCGCCAGGCCGACGAGGCCCGCGATCAGGCCGATGAACATTGGATCCACAGGTCCACCTTATGCTCTTGCCAATGGCCTGACGGCGCGTCCGGGCCCCCTGCGCCCACGGTTCAACTAACGTTCACCTGCAAGGGATCAACCGTTCACCGGATGCTGGCAGAGTATCCAGTTGGACTGCCGAATGGCGACACGATTCCTGCTGCCCTTGTGCGGGCGTGCGGGAGTTCCAAGGAAAGGACGCCGACGTGCGTAAGGTTTTTCAGGAAGAACTCACCCAGGTCGGTGACCAGCTGGTGGAGATCTCCCGGCTGGTCAGCGAAGCGATAGACAAGGCCACCACTTCATTCGAGGTGGCGGACGTGGACCTCGCCCAGGACGTCATTGCCGCCGATGCGCGGATCGACTTCCTGCAGAACAGCCTCGACGAGCGGGCCATCGACATCCTCGCCCTCCAGGGCCCGGTGGCCAGCGACCTGCGCATGATCGTGGGATCACTGCGGATGAGCGCCTCCCTCGAGCGGATGGGTGACCTCGCCCGGCACATCGCGCAGCTGGCGCGCCTCCGTTTCCCGTCCACCGTGATTCCGGCTTCGATGACCGGAACGTTCAAGCAGATGGCGGAGCTGGACCAGGTCATCGCCGACAAGCTGGCCGTCCTCCTGGAGACCCGTGACCTGGAGGTGGCCCGGGACATCATGAAGGCCAATACCGCCATCAACGATCTGCACCTCAGCGTGTTCAAGGCCATCGCCGCACCTGAGTGGGCCGAGTCGCCCGCCACCACTGTGGACGTGGCACTGGCCAGCCGCTACTTCGAGCGTTTCGCCGACCACGGTGTCTCCGTTGCCCAGAAGGTCAGCTACCTGGTGACCGGCGCCTGGCAGCCGAACGCCACCGAACACATCTGAGCCCCGGCTCCCCCACGTACATACGACGGCGGGCTGGTCACCTAAGGTGACCAGCCCGTCGTCGTTGATTCTGCTGCTCTATTTCTTGCCCTGGTTGGCTACGGCCAGGATGGCCTGCTCGGCGGCCTCAGGGTCGAGGTAGGTGCCGCCCGGCTTGACCGGCTGGAAGTCGTCATCCAGCTCGTAGACCAGCGGGATGCCGGTGGGGATGTTGAGGCCGGCGATGGCTTCGTCGCTGATGCCGTCAAGGTGCTTAACGAGCGCGCGCAGGGAGTTGCCGTGGGCCGTGACCAGGACGGTCTTGCCCGCCTTCAGGTCAGCCTTGATGTCGGATTCCCAGTACGGCAGGATCCGGACCAGGACGTCCTTCAGGCACTCGGTGCGCGGCAGGGCGTCGCCAAGGTCCGCGTAGCGCGGATCGTGTGCCTGGCTGAATTCGCTGTTGTCATCCAGGGGCGGCGGCGGGGTGTCGTAGGAGCGGCGCCATTCCATGAACTGCTCTTCACCGTATTCGGCCAGCGTCTGGGCCTTGTCCTTGCCCTGCAGCGCACCGTAGTGCCGTTCGTTCAGGCGCCAGTCGCGCTTGACCGGGATCCAGCCGCGGTCGGCCTTGTCCAGGGCGATGTTGGCGGTGTTGATGGCCCGCTTCAGCAAGGACGTGTACAGAACGTCGGGGAGGATGTTGTTCTCCACCAGCAGCTCGCCGCCGCGTGCTGCTTCCCCGCGGCCCTGGTCGTTCAGGTCAACGTCCACCCAGCCGGTGAACAGGTTCTTGGCGTTCCATTCGCTGTGGCCGTGGCGCAGCAGAATCAGCTTGTAAGTCATGATTTTCATCCTAGCCGAGCAGTGTTGCCGCCCGCCCAGCGTTACAGGCCAGGGACGGACAACGTCACAAGGCAGCCCGCACTCCGGCTGGCGCCCAAGCCGTGGCGGCGGCGATACAGTGGGGCGGTGGTGCAAAAGGCTGAACGGGTGAGTGGCCCCGGGACCACCGGCAGGAAGTTGACCGGCCGGCCGGTCGGGAACGTCACCCGCGGCACCACCAACCCCAACCGGATGCGGCGGGTGGACCGCTGGCTGGCCGGTCCCCAGGCCTGGCGGCTCCGCCGGGCCGCAGACCCCCTGGTTGTGGACCTGGGCTACGGTGCGACGCCGGCCACCTCCGTCGAACTTTTTGAGCGGCTCTCCGCGGTCCGTCCGGACGTCCGGGTCTGCGGGATCGAAATCGAACCGGAACGGGTGCGCGCTGCCCTCCCCCTGCAGCGGCCCGGCCTCAGCTTCCATGTGGGCGGTTTTGAGCTTCCTGTCCCCGGACGCCCCGCCCTGGTCCGGGCCTTCAATGTGCTGCGGCAGTATGAGGAGGCCGATGTTGCCGGGATCTGGCGCCTGGTTCAGGGCAGGCTGGCCCCTGGCGGGCTCTTCATTGACGGCACCTGCGACGAGATCGGACGCCGGGTGACGTGGGTGGCACTGGACGCGGAGCGCCCGCTGTCGCTGAGCATGTCGGTCCGGTTCGGCAGTTTTGACCTGCCCTCCGACGTTGCCGAACGCCTCCCCAAAGCCCTGATCCACCGGAATGTTCCCGGCGAACCGATCCATGCGCTGATGCAGGCCATGGACAAGGCGTGGCTGGAGTGCGCCCCGCTGGCGTCCTTTGGAAACCGGCAGCGCTGGCAGGCTATGTGCAGGGCGTTGCGCGACGCCGGCTGGCCGGTCCAGGACGGGCCGGGCCGGTGGCGGCTGGGCGAGCTGACGGTGGACTGGGAAGCAGTGGCACCGCTGCCGTGAGCCTCATTTACGAGGCGGCGGACGGCGGGTTCCCTCGGGCCGTACCAGGGATCCCTGCCTAACAGCCCGGGTGGACCGGGGTTACCAGGGGCCGTAGGGCCCCATGTTGCGGCTGCCGCCCCGGCCTGCGTCCTTGACTGCAGGGCGGACGTCGGCCAGGTAGACCGACGCGGCAACCACGGCGGCGAGGCCGAACAGTCCGAGGGTTCCGAAGATGCCGCCGCTGGCGAAGAGGGAGATGACGCCCACCAGCGCGGCGCCGCCGGTCAGGGCGAGCCAGAAGCCCTTGGTCCGCTTGCCGGTCGCCTCAAAGGCGTTGGCCTTGTGGCGCGCGCAGTCTGCCAGGGCCCACAACTCCAGCCCCAGGGCAACGAGGGCAAGGATAAAGAACACTGCCTGTTCAACAGGCCGAATAATCAGTTCACCGTCCACAAGCCCAGCCTAGCCGCCCAGAGTGTCCAACGCCTGCTCCAGGTCGGCCCAGAGGTCTTCCACGTTCTCAATGCCGATGCTGAGGCGGACCAGGTTCTCAGGCACGCTGGCCGGCTCCGCGGTGTGCCGCCGCCTGCGTTCGATCAGCGATTCCACGCCGCCCAGCGATGTGGCCGGCAGCCACAGGTTGACTGCCTCAACGGCCTTGTCGGCCGCCGCTGCGCCGTCCAGTCCGCCGGCGGGCGCCACCTGGATGCAGATGATGGAGCCAAAGCCCTTCATCTGCGCCGTGGCCCGTTCATGACCGGGATCGTCCGGCAGGCCCGGGAAGCGGACCGATTCGACCCTGGGGTGGGCGTTCAGACGTTCCGCCAGGACCCTGGCGGACTCCTGGGACTTTTCTATGCGCAGCGCCAAGGTGCGCAGGCCGCGCAGCGCAAGCCACGCCTCGAAGGGCCCGGCGATCGCTCCGTGGATGGTCCTGTGGTGCAGGAGGGCTGAGCGGATGTCCGCGTTGGAGGTCACCAGGGCGCCCAGGACCACGTCCGAGTGGCCTGCCAGGTACTTGGTCACCGAGTGGAGTACGACGTCGGAGCCGAGGGCGAGCGGCTGCTGCACCAGCGGCGTCGAGAAAGTATTGTCCGTGACCACGATGGCGCCCAACGCGTGCGCGGCTTCTGTCAGCGCAGGAATGTCGGCGATTCCCAGCATGGGGTTGGTAGGGCTTTCCAGCCACAGCATGGCGGCGGCCTTGGCATCCGGCCCACCCGGGGCGAGGGCCGCTTCGACGGCCCCGGTATCGGCAATGTCCACGGTCCGCAGCTCGATGAACCCCTTCTGGGCCAGTTCCGCGGCCATGACAAGGGTTCCGGAGTAGCTGTGGTTAGGCATCACCAGCACTCCGCCGGAGGGGATCAGCGACAACGCGGAGCTGACGGCAGCAAGCCCGGACGCGTAGAGCAGGCCGGGCAGGTCCGCTCCCTCGAGCTGGCCGAGGGCCTCCTCGAACGGGTCCCAGGTGGGGTTGGAGTACCGGCCGTAACCACGGTCTCCGGGGCCGAGCGGGCCTGTCCCGTAGTACGTGGAGGACAGGACCAGCGGCGGGTTCACCGGCTGGTCCCGTTCCCGCGGCGGGCGGCCCGCGGCCACTACTACGGTTTCGGCGGACAGGCCTGCGGCCTGCTGTTCGGAAAGACTCATGGGGACAGCGTACTGTTCGTCCACTGACCGCCGGAAAAGCCCGCGCGAAGCGTGAGACGCCGTGAAACTGTCCACAAAGCCCATGGCCGGGACACTGATTGTCCCGGCCGATCGGTAGGCTTGAACAGTGAACAAACAGAGTGCCGGACTTTTCATCGCGTTCGAAGGCGGCGACGGCGCCGGCAAGTCCACCCAGGCGGCAAGGCTCGCCGAAGCACTCGAAAGCCGCGGCCTTACAGTCCTCCGGACCCGTGAACCCGGCGGCACTCCCATCGGCGAAAAGCTCCGGTCCCTGGTTTTGGACCACGGCCATGGCCACATCGACGCCCACACGGAAGCCCTGATCTTCGCGGCATCAAGGGCCGCCCACGCGGGCCAGGTGATCCGCCCGGCGCTGGAGCGCGGCGACATTGTGCTGACCGACCGGTATATCGACTCCTCCGTCGCGTACCAGGGAGCCGGCAGGGACCTCGGCATGGATGCAGTCCGCTCGCTGAACGAATGGGCAACTTCCGGCCTTCAGCCCCACCTCACCGTCCTGCTCGATGTGGAACCGGAAGTCGGCAGGACCCGGCGCACTGCGGGCGACGCAACGGAGGACCGCCTGGAATCCGAAGCTGACGAGTTCCATGCCCGCATCCGGGACGCCTTCCTTGACCTGGCTGCGGCCCGGCCGGCGTCCTACCTGGTGCTGCCTGCCCGGCTTCCGGTCAATGACCTTGCCGCGATGATCCTCGATCGCGTGGTCGGCCTGCTGGAAGCACACGGGAACGAACCAGCAGGTGCCGCACCCGCTGCCGGCGCGCACGGCGGCGGCACCCCGTGACCGTCTGGGATGACCTCCAGGGCCAGCCGGCCGTCGTCGACCAATTGCGCCAGGCTTCCAGCGGCGAAGGCCTGACGCACGCGTGGCTGTTCACCGGCCCGCCGGGATCGGGGCGCTCCAACGCCGCGAAAGCCTTCGCGGCCGCCCTGAACTGCGACCAGGAAGACGTGAACCTGCGCGGCTGCGGGCAGTGCCACGCCTGCCTGACCATCCTGGGCGAAACCCATTCGGACGTGACGTTCGTCCGGACGGAAAAGCTCACCATCACCATCGACGAAGCCCGCGACCTGGTGGCCACCGCCGGCAACAGGCCATCCGCCGGACGCTGGCGCATCATCGTGGTTGAGGATGCGGACCGGATGGCCGAGAGAACCACCAACGTCCTGCTCAAGGCCATCGAGGAACCGACGCCCCGGACGGTCTGGATGCTGTGCGCCCCCTCGCCGGCCGACGTCCTGGTCACCATCCGGTCGCGCTGCCGCAGCGTGGCGCTGCGATTGCCGCCCGCGGCCGACGTCGCGGAACTCCTGGTGAAGCGCGACGGCGTCGATCCCGCGGTGGCGGAGCGGGCAGCCCGGGCAGCCCAAAGCCACGTGGGGATCGCCCGCCGGTTGGCGCGGGACCCTGCTGCGCGCGAACGCCGGCTCGAAACTGTCAGGTTTCCGCTGGGCCTGCGGGGTGTCACCGCGGCGGTCATGATGGCGGACAAGCTCGTAAAGATCGCCACCGCCGAGGCAAACAGTTCCAATGAAGAACGCGACGCCGCCGAGAAAGCCGCCTTGCTCGCCACCCTCGGCGCACCTGAATCCGGCACCCTTCCGCCTGCCATGCGGGCGCAGGTCAAGCAGCTGGAGGACGACCAGAAGCGGCGGGCCAAGCGGTCCATTACCGATTCCCTGGACCGCACCCTCACTGACCTGATGTCCTTCTACAGGGACGTCCTGATCATCCAGATGGGGAATGCCGTTGAGCTGGTAAACGTTGAGCTCAGGGGTGAACTGGAGGAATTCGCCTCCCGTTCCACTCCGGAAGTCACGCTTGCCCGGATGGACGCCATCAACAAAGCCCGCGAACGCATCACCACCACGAACGTTGCCCCGCTGTTGGCCATTGAGTCCATGGCAGCCAGCCTGATCCAGCCTTCCAAGGAGACCCGATGACTGCCCGCCCCCTGCCCGTACGCCGACGACCCCTGGTGTCCGCGGCCCGTGCCGCCGGGGCCATGGCCCTTGCCCTGGTGCTGGCGTCCTGCAGCCTCATCAACGGGGGCGACCGCCAGCAGGAAACCGCCACCGCAAAGGCAGATCCCTCCATCGTGGCGTCCGCGCCCGCGGGGCTTGAGAAGTTCTACTCGCAGGAAATCGTGTGGGAGCCATGCGAAGGCCAGTTCCAGTGCGCCAAGGTCACAGTGCCCATGGACTATGCGGCTCCCGACGGCGAAATCATCCAGCTGGCCGCGCTGCGGGCTTCAAGCACTGGCAAGAAGACCGGAAGCCTGCTGGTCAACCCGGGCGGCCCCGGCGCATCCGGGTATGACTTCGTGAAGGACGCGGCAGCCACCCACTTTTCCCAGCCCGTCCGTGACGCCTACGACCTCGTCGGTTTCGACCCCCGCGGCGTTAAGCGGTCCGCCCCGGTGACCTGCATGACGGACGCGGAACGTGATGCGGCAAGGGCCAAGATCTACGACCTGGAGACCGACGCCGGCCTCGCGGCGGCCCGGGCGGACAACAAGGTCATCGCCGAACAGTGCGCTGAGCAGACCGGCCCGTCAATGGCCCACATCGATACGCAGAGCGCAGCCAGGGACCTGGACATCCTCAGGGCCGTGGTTAACGACACGAAGCTGAACTACCTGGGCTACTCCTACGGGACATTCCTCGGCTCGACCTACGCACAGCTGTTCCCGAAGAACGTAGGCCGCATGGTGCTCGACGGTGCGCTGGATCCCTCCATCAGCAATGAGGAACTGACCAGCGGCCAGGCCGTGGCCTTCGAAAAAGCGGTCCGCACCTACGTGGCCAGCTGCCAGCAGCAGAAGGAGTGCCCCCTTACCGGCGGAGTGGACGGCGGCGTCCAGCAGATCCGCGACCTGATCAACGCCGTGGAGCAGCAGCCCCGCACCGCCAAGGACGGCCGGGTGGTCAACGCCAATATGTTCGTCAGTGGCCTCATCACGCCGCTGTATAACGACCAGAGCTGGCCCGCCCTGACCCAGGCCCTGGACGCGGCGATGACCGGGGACGTGAGCCTGATGCTTCGCCTGTCCGACCTCGGCGCTGACCGGTCCACCAACGGAAGCTACACGTCGAATTCGACGTTCGCCTTCAACGCCATCAACTGCCTGGACTACCCCATGGACTCCGATCCTGCGTCCATGCGGGCGGAGCAGCAGCGGCTGATGCAGCAGTCCCCCACCCTGGGTTACTTCTTCGCCTACGGCGGCATCAACTGCGCCGACTGGCCGTACAAGAACGTGCGCACGCCTGCACCCGTCCAGTACACGGGTGAGTCGCCGATCGTGGTCATCGGCACCACCGGTGATCCCGCCACCCCTGTGGAATGGGCGTCGTCGCTGCGGAAACAGCTCGGCAACTCTTCGCTGCTGACGTGGAAGGGCGAGGGCCACACGGCCTACGGCAGGGCCAACAGCTGCCTCGAGGACAAGGTGGACAGCTACCTGGTCAGTGGACAGGTTCCGGCCGACAACACGGTGTGCTGAAGGCCTCACCCGCGGCAGCGCCCGCCATTTTGACCCGGGCGCGGAGACTCCATTACAGTTGACTCTTGCATGAAGCGCCCGGATTCTTCCGGAAATTTCGTGCGGTGCTTCCTTAGCTCAGTCGGTAGAGCGTTTCACTCGTAATGAAAAGGTCATCAGTTCGATTCTGATAGGAAGCTCGGGACAAACCCCCTAGAAATCAAGGTTTCTGGGGGGTTTTTCGCTGGCTTGTGGACAAGCGGGGAATCTTATGCATTCCCCGCTTTTTCGTTTGATTCCCGGCTTGTTCGTCACTTTTCCGTCACCAACGGAAACACCCTTCCGCTGCCGTTCGCTACGCCCCGCGCTGGCGCCCGACCCGAGGACAGCCCGGGACTGATTGGACCTGGCTCCGTATAGGATCATTGACATGGTGGGACCAACGAAGGATTCAAACGGGCAACAGCTCCAGAACGCCGTACTCAAGTACGTGACAAAAACGTTCGAGGAACCCGACTGGATCGAAATCGGGATTGAAACCGGGACTCTCGAGATCATACAAGGACACGACCGGTTACTTCGTGCTCTGAGTTGGGGCGATCCCGACTACCCGACGCATGCTGTCGACGTGACAAAGAAGATACTGAAGTCGATGGGCAACGGATCTATGCCCGACCTTGACCAAGTCAAAGTCGCGTTCCCCCGCTTCAAGGAGTGGTTGAAGCAAAATGATCTTGCGATGTATTGGAAGGTGTTTGGCCCAGCCCCTGCCTCCCCTGAAAAGAAGAGCGGTCAGCGAGAAACCGCTACCTCATTAGAGGACGCTGCACCGTGGGCTGCGCCCTGGGACAAGGACATCGCTACGGCTGCACCCAAGTTGCCGAAAGAGAGTACTCCAAGCGCCACTCAGTGGGAGCCGTCTGCCAGCGCTGAGCCGGTGACAGCCAAGGAAGAACCCGAGATTTTTATTGTTCACGGGCATGACCACGATCTGCGTAACGAAGTTCATCTCTTTCTTCAGCGGGTCACAGGAACGAACCCTGTGGTCCTCGACTTTGAAGCAAGCGGGGGCAAGACTCTGATCGAAAAGTTCGAGGCCAAGGCATCCAAAGCCTCGGTGGCAGTCGTTCTGCTTACGCCCGACGACATAGGAGCGGCAAAATCTTCTTCCGCCGACCTTCAGCCCCGTGCACGCCAGAACGTGGTCTTCGAGATGGGGTTTTTTGTAGGATCACTAACTCGCAGCCGTGTGATCACCATTAACGATGGCGTCGAGACACCGTCTGACGTCGCAGGACTGGTCTACATACCACGTTCCGCGCCCAACTGGTACGAGAAGCTCAGGAAAGAGCTGGTAGCAGCTGGAGTTAAACTCATTGCGTAGCCTGGGTCTACCCTTCAGCGTCCTCCCATTCAGTCAAAGCTGCAGCTTCAACCAGTGCTGATGTCAACTCAACAATTGCAGGGGTACCACAGCGGCGTTCAGGGCCACTTTGCCGAACAGTATGTGCGGGCACTAGCCAGTGCAGCGGGGTTCGGAGTCGGCAAGCAGGACCCCGAGCCGGTTGGTGTGGACCTTTCCATCAAGTACACGAGACGCCACGACATCCCTTGGCCGTCGCAGACAATAGAAGTCTCCGTAAAGTCCACGAAGAACCCAATTTACGGGCCCGATGGCAGCTTTCAGTACGACATCAAAGCTGAGGCCCACGATGTGCTGTGCGGAACTTACCCAACTGACTTCGATATTCGGAGATACCTGATTGTGGTTGTAGTCCCACCCTCAAGGCGAGACTTCGCGTCAATGGAGAGTGACGGCCTTAGGCTCAGTCGGGAGGCCTATATTTTGGACCTGATGGGGCGTCCCCCGATTGGACCCTCCGCAACGCAGAGCAGATTGTCGTTCCCACCGGATAGCCTGCTCACCCCGTTGAAATTGTCGGAGTACTTGTTCGATCATTCAGGAAAGGCGCAGCAATGGGCCAGCATGTAGTGAATCGACAGGTCCTTGCCAACATCCCATTGGCAAACTTTACTGCTTACCTTCTGACACACGGTTGGCAAGAAGTCGACGGCGACGTTGCAGGGTCCTATTGGACGAGAGCCACCGACGACGAGCAGCCGCAGGGCTGGCTACCTAGCAATCCTGAAGTCAAGACGTTTGTGGATAGGATTGCTCAGCTCATACAGGTCATTGCTAAGGCCGAAAGCCGGGACGTCGACGATGTCGTACGCGATCTCGTTGACTTAGAGCGTGACATCCAAGAAGTTCGCACATTCCCGTTTGGCGCTCCTGGGAGTATGGGTCTGAGCGCTTCGGCGGAGTCGGTCCAGGGCCTGCGAAAATGGGTCGAGAGCTCGGCTACCGCTGTTGCCCTTCAGGAAAGTTCCGCTGTGCTACCTCGGCGGCGACCGCCAGAGGCCACCGCCCTAGTTCGGGCAACAGAGATGCTGACTCCGGTGGCCGGGAGCTTCATATGGAGACTATCCGTTCCGCTTAGCGATCATGCAATGCCTGAACAGTACCCCTTCGTGTTGCCCGGCTCGGATTTACGACTGGAAGATTACTCCCGCCGCACGACCCTACACCTGCTTAGGAGCACACAGGCCGCTGCTAATGCCGCCTCAGAGGCCATAGCATCTGATGTTGGACTTGAGGCGTTCAGACGGCGCATTCCTGAGGGCATAAGCGCCGACCTATGTGAGGCGCTTTCGCAAACGTCGGCGGACGGCCTCACCCCATTGGAGTTCAGCTTCAAGTGGTCCGCCCGTCGGCCAGTCACGACAACGGCATCAAAGCTCGCTGTCTCGCAGGATCAGTTGGAGATTATTGCCTGGGCTGGCAAACAACTTCGTCAAGAAGCAGTTGAAGAAGATGTGACTGTTAGCGGTCTGGTTATCAGACTCTCAAGGACCGGCCCTTCAGATACCCCGGGCAAAATCACGATCGCAGGAAGCGATGTTGCGAATCCAGGTGGGCCTCTGGCGCACTTCTGGGTTGAACTGACTGCCGAGGACTACCAGCGCGCTTCTACAGCACATCAAGAGTATTCGGAAGTTCTGATCACTGGCGATTTGAAGCGAACCGCACGAAGAAGGGAACTTCTAAATCCTCGCGCATTCAGGCTCCTCGCTTCGCAACCTGACTGAGAGAGAACACGGGCAACGTCGTACCCCGCCGCCTAAACCAACGAGTGCCTAGACCTGTCGTACCTACGTGTGGTGCGGGGATCGGCATGGCCCATGCTGTCCTGGAGGTCATGTAAGGCCGTCCCGGCGTCGAGCGCCAGCGTGACGAACGTGTGCCGCAGTGAGTGGGGACTGATTCGCCCCTTAATACCGGCAAGACGTGCCAGCCGTTGCACGGCCACCTTTCCATCCTTGCCACCCTTGCGCCGGATGCTCAGCGTCCGATGCATCGTCACGTGCATAGAGGGGAGCACGTCGCCCCGCCTGGGTGAGGCTGCGCCTCAAGAAGACCCATCAGAAAGTGTGTAACCAAACATGAAGGGGAAAGACCTGGCCGACCTCATGGTCACTCTCGCCACCCTCGCAACCGTCCCCGAGATGGACGGGTGTAGGTGGTTGGGGAGGGGCGGCCTCATAGCTGGAGCGGAGAGACCGCCAGCCGTCTGCTACCAATGTTCGTGAGGTTCAGGAGGCACCATAAAGTGCCTCCACGAGGGGTCGGACCCCGGGCCGCCGGCGGGCACTTTCGGTCCATCGAATTCCCAGCGGTCGTTCGGAGCTTCGATGGCTCCGATCGCGAAGACCCAGCCGGTGACCGTTCTCCGCCAAGCCCACCACCCCTGACCATCCTTGGCAACATGCATAGTTATGGCTGCCTCGTTGGGCAGCCCTCTTGAAGCAAGTGCCTCAGGGCCGAGGGCATCGATAAGGTCTGCGCGGTACCGGCCAAGATTTCGATAGTTGCCGGCTTGGCAGAAATGTAAGTAGCTGAGGGCTCTAATTGTTTGCTCAAATTCCCTTTGATCTAGCCGTTTGCAATTGCCGTCTGTTCCAGCCACACCCGCGTTATCCAAGAGACGCTGCTGCTTGTCGGCCAGTTCCTGTCGTCGGGTAATCTCATGGACACGGCCCGCATCGAAGGCAGCCGAAGCTGCGCGCCAACTAGATGTTTCCGCCATGACCATACGTGTCCGGGGAGTCACCGCTGCAATCTTTTCTACGCTGAAGGCAGTTCTTGCAAGGAGTGTAATCACTGGCCGAGCCAGGGGAGTTTTGGGAGGGCGTACCGCTTTCATGTGGGACGCCGCGGACTCGTAGGCGGCATACAACGTAAGTCCATACAGGAATGGTAAGAATGCAGCTGTCAAGCCAATCGGCAGAAGAAACTTCTTAGCCTCGCCTCCGAAGTCAATTCTCGACCACTGGGCGGTGATTTCGTGGGCGCTGTGAATGACAACGACAACCACCAGGAGCCCAATAAGGACGTTCAGGATACGCCGTGCCGCGGCGTACTGCTGGCCCGTGGCTGCAAAGGCAGCCACTGCTGAGAAGAGCAGGAAACCGCCTTGGAGCAGAATCTCGCTAATGAGTGAGAAGGGGTACATGTCCACCACGAATTGGACTGCGACGGGTACTGTTACAGCGCTCACCGCAAGTTTGCGAAAGTAGCGCGGTTCCTTCATCGCTCGCGGAACGCGCATGAAGTTTATCAAGGCAATGGTAAGAAACCAGACGATGGTTGGAGTGATCAGCTTTGCTTCCCAAACACCCATACCTATGAGGACTGCAATTACTCCACCCGTGTAGATAACCATGATTAGGAATGGAACAAAGATGCGGTGTCCAAAAAAGATCCGCAACAGGCCGGGCACTGACCGCCGCGAAGCCGGGACCAGCAGAAAAAGCATAAGGAATGCAGCCAGCCAGATAGCGAGCGCCCACTCACGGTTATTCACTTCCACGCCGCTGATCCTACTTCCCGTGACCGACAGTTGCCGCGCCGGCAACTGTCCCGCGTGTTAGCCGTTGTTTCTACTGACCGTGCCTCGAATGCTGTCATCGAATCTCTTACCAGTAGCATTTGCTTGCAGGGACGGCGCGATCCCGGCATAACACCGGACCGTTCTTAACTTCTCAGGGGGAAATTCGTGGTCAACTTTTGGTGGGTAAATCAAGGGCAGAGCTACAAGTGGGAGTCCGCCCTGGGAATCATGTGGGCGCCGTACGTCAACGAGGACGGTAGAAGTCAGCATCACTGGGAGCGCATGGACCGGGTTAGGCCAGGTGACATTGTAATCAACTACGCTGATACCCAAATCCGCTCCGTAAGCACCGCGCTGACCGGCGCTCGGCCTGCGGCCAACCCACATGTTGGCCTTACGGAACTGGAGTGGGAAAGAGACGGCCGGGAGGTCAAGCTCCGGATGCAGGAGCTTGAGGTCCCGCTACCCTTGAGTGACATTCCGGAGGCCCTCCGGAGGGCGTGGAAGTCTTACGGGAGCCCTTTCAACATCAAGGGCGGTGTCAACCAGGGCTACCTATTTGAGCTGCCCAGGGCAGCAGGGCTATGGATTATGGACGTGCTTAGCTTGGTCGCCGAACCTGGTGACGATCTTTCAGACCTTGCCGCAGACAATGATGAGGATGAGGCTGACGCTGTCATCGTTGTGGGAGCCGACGGGACCGTGGTAGTGAAACTGAGGGCCGAGCATAACCAGCTGAAAAAGCACTTGTTCGGTGGCAAGCAAGACGGCGAGTGCGCGCTGTGTGGAAAGTTGCTCCCCAAGGGGCTTCTCGTCACGTCGCACATCAAGAAGCGGGCGGAATGCAGCCCCGTCGAGCGCGTGGACAAGCGAGTCGTCATGGCCGCATGTGCGCTGGGGTGTGACGCCGTCTTCGAGCGCGGGTACATCAAGGTGAATCCGGCCGGTGTGATAGAAGTGGGTCCGCGGCAAGCGGCTACCGAACACCTTTCTGCGTTCGTGGCTGACCTCGTGGGAAAGAAGGTTGCAGCCTTCGGTCCCCATACGGCGAAGTACTTTGCCTGGCATTCCAAATGGCACGCCGGTAAAGCCCGACGTGGCGTTCCGGTGCTGCGGTAGTTCCGAAGGTCACGTTGCAGGCACCCCGCATTGCGTTTGGAGTTATCTCGGGCTGCCGGAAATTTCAGGCAGCCCAGCAGCTTCGAGGGTCAGGCTTGGCGTTGGGGCGTTGAAGTCATCGAATTCGCCCGACCCTTCCTTCCACGATGACTGGTGTGCGTCCGCGGCAAGGTCACGCTCGACGCCGGCGAAGAGCTCAGCCGTGCCAGCGAAGACATCCAGGCCCTGTTCACAGCACGGCAGTAGCAGACCCCTGAACGGGTCAGCATAATGTGCAAACTCTGCGCGCGGGCCAACCATAGGATTTTCAGATGACCCTCAGACCGCTTCTCCCAGGCGAAATTGTCGTCGCTCAAGCACTGCTTGAGCGCACGGGCCAGCCGCAGTGGAGTGCTTTAGATCTCTCCGCTTTGCTCGTAAGTGACATGGAGGACGGCGGCATGGGCAGCCTGCAGTTTCATAGCAGCAAACCGTACCGGGAGTACGGACGGACGCTCGCGGAGGGTTGGTTCAAAGACGTCGACAACTTCCCGGTCCAGGTTGCCCTGAATCTGGACACGGATGACGACGTCTACGAACTCGACAGCTGGAAGGTGGACTTTTCCCCTCGACGGAGGCTGCCCAAAACGAAGGCCGACATAGTGTCGGACCCTGCAGAGCTGGCTTAGCGACTCGGGGCGGAGACTGCAGCTGCTAGGTTCGACCTATGCCTGCTGATCTCGACAACTCTCTGCCGGAGCTTCTCGGGCATCTCTCCATCCTCAGCCGGCCTGTCACCGGAGTGCTGCAGGCCGGTCTGCCTGAACGGGTCCTGTTTGAAAAATCCGTCATCGCCGGACTTGTCTTGCCCGACGATGTCATCAGACTCTACGCGTGGCGCGATGGAACCCTGGACTATCCCGGCGCCATGCTCGACGACATCCACATCATCCCGGGCTTCTACTTCCCCAACCTCGACGAGACGCTCGCTAACCATGCAGTTTTCCGTGACGACACCCGGTGGGACCCGGCGTGGCTGCCGCTGCTGGCGAATGGGGGTGGCGACTTCATCGCAGTGGACTGCTCTGGCACCCCAGGCAGCTGGGGGCAGGTACGCCACTTTATGCTGGGCGAACCAGAACATCCCGTGCTTTACCTGTCCGTTTCGTCGATGTTCGAGACCTTCGTTGAGGCCTTCAACAGGGGAATCTTCTTCCTGCACCCCTCCGGCTACCTGGACGCGGATGACGACGCCTATGCACAACTGGCACGGATGATGAACCCGGAAGCGCGGGGCTGGGATGCCTACTAACCGCGCAGACGGGAGGCGAGCCTCATCACTAAAACGCACCGCCCCCGACCCGGAGTGGGTGCAGACGTACCGCCAGGGCACCCCGACCTCAACGATCGCCGCGGCCGCCCGGGTTGCCGAGACCACGGTCCGGTATCACCTGGCTATCGCCGCCAGAGAGGATCCCCGGCTTCGAGCCGCCCACCGGGCTGCTGCGCGGCCTGCGACCCGGGTCACCGCCGCCGGCCGGCGGAACCTGGACGATGTTCTGGCCCTGTACCGGACCGAGGGACGCCTGCCCACCAAACGCACGCCAAGGGAGCGAGCGTTGGCGATCTGGCTGGCCCGCCGCCGGGAGGGCGACGCGGCGGGCATCCCCTCCCCCGACTATGCTGCGGCGCTGGACGAGATTCCGAACTGGCGGAACCCGCCCACGAAGCAGGCCGACGACGCCGCCCGCTGGGACCGGCGCCTGGACGAGGTCGCCGCCTGGCTGGCCACCGGCAACGATCTGCCCCGGCACCAGAAGACCGACGACCAGGAAGAACGGACCCTGGGCGTCTGGCTGCACACCCAGCGCATCGACGACCGGGCCGGCCGCCTTGCCGAGACCAAGGAAACCCGGCTCAACGAGGCCATTCCTGGGTGGCGGGTGGGTCGGCCCCGTGGTGGCTACAAAGGTCGGCGGCCGACCACGCTGTCATCCCCGGATGGCCCACGTCGCAACTAGTCACAATGGTAGGGAACTGAGAGACTGCGGCATGGGGAAAACGCAGGTAGACCCGTGCTTTCGGAGTTCTCGGGCACAGGTCTTGGGCGTCATTTTGGGCGTCTGCCTGATCGTGCCGCCGCTGATCCGTCTCAGCGAGGGCACTGGACCGGCGTCGACTGGGTATTCGTCATCGCCGGCGCTGCATTCACGATCTTCTGGCTCTCGATGGCCGTCCTCGGGTGGCGATCGAGGCGCAGCGGCACCCATCCTGAACAGTGAGCCGGCAGCACGGCCTCACGAAGGCCTTAGTGAAGATGTCGCAGACGCCGATCGATGAGTTTCTTGCCGGCGAGGCGAATGACTACATTCGCGCGCAGCTGCTGACAATCATTGAGCAGCGGCAGGCCGGACGGCAGTACCTGACGTACAACACCTTCAATGTGCTGCTGGACGTCGATGCAGGCACGGCCATCGTGGAAGACGAGCTCGACGTGGACCGCCAGAGCGTTGTCTCGCTGAGCCACTTCGAAACACTCCTACGGTCAGCAGACTGACAAGCCTCGACGCCGCGCCCCACAACTACCGCAGGGCAGCGCGCAGTCGCTCGGACAGGTCGTCGACGGACTCGCGCCATTCGGGTTCGTCGGCGTCGTCCCAGAGTTCAGCCAGTTCGGACTCCTCCCCCGCGACCCGTTGGACGGCTTCCAGGGCGAGCTCCACATCCTCGGCGGTGATCCCCCGCCCGTGCGCGGTCACCCAGTCGGCGACGTTCTCCGGAAGGTTTCCCGCCGGTGTCCCCTGGCTGGCGGCGATGACCTCGGCGGCCGCCACAGCGACACTGCCTTCCGGGGCTTCCACATAGCCATCCCCTACCGCCGTGACTGCCCTGCGAACGAAATCCGTGTCCCCGCCATCGAGCTCGTCCATCCAGTCCAGCGCGTCGTCGTTCTCAAACGGCAAGAAGCCCCATGCACCCATCAATCGCCCCTTCTCGGTTTCCGGTGACACCACTATGGCAGAGAACACCGTGCCCGCTTAGAACTTCCATACGGCTTTCGAGGGCGAGCCGCACGGCCCATCCTTAACCGGGGGATCCCAGGGGATAGGGTCCAGTGTTTTGTCGGCCACGACCGCCTGGGACGCAGTGTCGTAGACCGTCAGCCGCACGGCACGGACGCCGACCTGCATGGCCACGGACGTGTGCATCGCGGCACTGTAGCGGTGTCCTGCCTGGTACTGGGTGCAGGCATCCTGGTCGGCCCGGTCCAGGCATGTCACCTCATATTCGAGACCCGCGGTTCGAGGAAACATGGTGAAGTCCAACTCCAGGGTGCTGTAACGCATCATCGCGTCGCAGGAAACATTCCCGCAACCCGCCAACAGGGAACCGGCCACCAGCGCCGATGAGAGTGCATAACCCGCCGACCGTCGCATAGCCTCACCCTAGCCCGGCGCGCGACAGAACAGCCCGGCTGCGGAACACGGTTAGGGCACAATTGCAGGCATGGGGGATGAACTGATGGAGGTACTGGGCGCTTCCCGCTCTGTCATAAGCGGCGAACTGGACTGGCCGCTGCATGGGCTCCGGCACCCGCCCGAGGCGAACACCTCCGGCTGGTATGTGTGGACCGGCGAATTGTCGCCCGACGCGGACTTCTTCCAGCCCTGGCATGCAGCCCACCTGGTCGAGCGCTGCCCCCAAGTTGAAGGCTTCCTGCAGATGCCGCCCGGTTCACGGTTTCTGCTCGCGCCCGGGTACGTGGACGTCTGGGACGACCCGGCATTGCTGGACGTAGCAGAATGAGGGTGGACCGACCGTGCAGCCCACCGTCATGTGCGGCTGGTAGGGTCCGGGCATGGACGAACTCATGACGCACGAGGCACAGGTCGGCACCGCCCGGGACCTGGCTGGCCGTGCCGGGTACGACGCTGGTTTCCTCGGCGTTCCGGTCCCAATCCCTGCGCTGCCAGGCGTGGAGACCGTCCTGCTCCCGTACACGCATTTCTCGGTGCTGATGCGCCCGGACAAGCGACTGGCCGCGGTGACTGCTCTGGCTATGGACGGGCAAAAGCTGATGGATCTGGACCGGTCCGGCATCCAGTGGAGGCTGGACCCGCGCCTGCCCGGGGACCAGCAGACCGGCGAACGGGTGTACGCCCGGAACGACCTGGACCGCGGCCACCTGGTCCGCCGCGCCTCCGCGGTGTGGGGCGACACCCTGGCTGAGGCCGCCCAGGCGAACGAGGACACCTTCTACTACACGAACGCCGCCCCGCAGGCGGCCAAGTTCAACCAGGGCATGGAACTCTGGCTGGGGCTGGAGTCCTACCTGCAGGAGAACGCAGCGGACAACAGCAGGCGGATCGTCGTGTTCACCGGGCCGGTATTCAGCGAACACGATCCGGCCTACCGGGGAGTGGACATCCCGCTGCGCTTCTTCAAAGTCGCCGCGTTCCTCCACCACGGCGAACTGGCGGCCACCGGCTACGTCGTGGACCAGACACCCCAGCTCGATGACCTGCCGGACATCCCCCGCCCAGGAGTCACCGATGACGCTCCCCCGCTGGGCCCGTTCCGTACCTTCCAAGTACCCATCCGTGACGTCGCAGCCCTCACCGGGCTCGGCCTGGACCAGCTGGTGGCCGTTGACAGGATGCCGATCGCGGCGGCCCTGCCAAGCGCCCGGGTGACCGAAACGTGGCGGGAACTCCACTCCCTCGAAGACCTGGACCTGGACTTCGACCTCGCCGAGTAACAGCAGGTTCCAGCTGCCTGGTCCGCCCTGCTACTACCCCGGCAGGGAAAAGAAGCTGGCCGGGTCGTCGGCGCCGAGCAGGTCATGGCGAAAGGGGATGGCGTCCACCGGCCGGGTGTCCACGAACAGGACAGCGACCGTCCGGGAGTGGACGACGGTGTACCGGGTGGGCCCGTCCAGCCAAGAGTGAATACCGGTGAACTCCTCGACGAACAACCCGTCACCGAGCAGCCCTCGCTCATCAAGCACGTCGAAGACAACATTCCAGGCGAGATCCATCAGTTCATGGATGGCCGCCTCCACCGTTGGAGCCGTAATACCCCCCCATGGTGGACCCGGGCCCCGACAAGATGACGGACGTGGCTTGCGTGTCTCCTCGATGGGCTTCTGCAGGTTGCAATAATGGCTTGTGCTCAGCGAACGAGAGATCAATTTTTCCTACGACTATCGGATGCGGTGTGAAAATTGCCCGGCCAGTAACCTGCTGTCCGCCGAGAGCTATCACTCGCTCTCTGGGACCGGAGTAACGACCTGCTCGAGCTGCGGTCACGATTTCAACTTCGGTCCTAGGGTTATCGATGTCAGAGACCCCGAAGATGAGGCTCTCGACGCATCCAAAATTCCGCAACTCTTCTGGTACCACACAACAACAGATCCGGAGTGGCCCCAGGCTTTATGGGAGCTGCCAGAGAAAGAACTCCGGCACCTTCGCCGAACGGCTCAGTGGCCCGAGGAAGAAATCGAAAGGCACCGCCGGATCTACGAGAACCAGGCCCTGCACGTCGGCACATACGAAGCAGCGATCGAGTCGATGCTGCGCCGGATAAATGAACAAGGCGACCGAGGATCGGTCTTTTACCTATACCGGGTTCGGCTGCGGACTGACCTTCGCATCGCCCCAAATTGGCGAGACGAAAACCAGGAGCAAGCGGCCAAGATCACACGGATGGACCTCGCCGCCGAGGAATGGGATGGGCTCAGGTACTTGAACGCCTATGAATCTATGGGCAGCATCTCGCTTGCACTGGTGCGGACTGCCATTGAGTCAACGCAGCGGATCCGCCTGCCGATTTCAGGGCAGGTCGGACCCCCCAGCGATGCACTGATGGCGAACATACGCAGTTACCGGCAGAGAGTTCAGGACATACGGGCTACGTCCGCCGACAGGCCCCCGAGCGCTCTGGACGAGCTGCGGAGACGGGCCGCGGAGCGCCAAGGAACCACACTGCATACGCCGTTTCCTCCTGAAATCCACGTGGTCCTGAAGGAGATGGAGGACTACCTGTCGGACCAGTATCTAGCGGAAGTTTCACCAGTTGTCAGGAGCGACTTCCTGCGCGCCGTGGGCAGACCCACTGCAATGTCCGATGACGAGGCCTATGGCAAGTGGCTCAAAGAGTTTAGAGACATGGCCATTCTCCTCACCCGCGCCGGCGATGTCCTGAAAGCACTCGACGACCAACCGTTGCAAGAAGTAGGCACCGGATAGCTTGGCCTTGTAGAAGCCCCGGACAATTTGAGTACAGGGGCTTTGGCGGGCGGCCGTCTCAATAGTCGATGGCCTTCCGGTCCATGGACTTGAGGGCAGCCAGTCGTGCCTCCACTTCGGTCTCCTTGCCGAGGCCTTCGAGGGAGGCGAACTGGGCGTCCAGTGATGATGCGGCGAGTTCCTGCTGGCCGCGGACGGTGGCTTCCTGGCGGCGGATGTTCTCCTCGCACCCGGCCAATGGCCGACGTCGGGGTCCCCGGCGCCCAGGGCTTTGAGGCCGTCGATGACCTGTGATGACGGCGAAGAAGTGCTGCCATCTGGTTCCGTTGGTCCCGGACTGGCCGTAGTGGGCTCACGCGGAGTCGTTGCTGTCGCGGCGGAAAGTCAGCCGGTCCGCGCTGTCCGGGTCGCCCAGCCACTGATACAGGCTTCTGCCATCTGTAGGTCCCATGACATAGAGCCAATACCCCCAGGGCCTGTTCTCTATGTCTATGCGGAAGTGGACAATCCGATAGTCGTCGCCGGCGGGGCCTTGGTCTTGCTCAAGGGCCCACGTGCCGTGGTAATCCGTTCGGCTGTTCCAGTCCAGACTCAGCGTGGACGCGAAACCGTCGAAGACGCCGTCTGGGACTCCGGTCCAGTCCGCCGTACCGTCGGGCCGCAGTTCGAGCTGGGTCCGTTTCCCCTGTCCGTGGTCGGTGTGCCAGTTTCCTTCGACTTGAGCGGCCTGCACGTCGTTAGCGGGTATGGGCACCTCGAACAATGAACAGCCGGTCAGCAGCATGCCGCACACGACAAGGCCCAGCGTCGTGACCGCCCGCCGCCGGCTGATGTTCAGCCTCATGATTCCGGCCTCGTGACGTCGTACCGGCGGTGCGAGAAGGTGAACTTGTCCTCTTCCAAGGTGACCACTGACGGTGCCTGGTGCGCTGCAGCCCTCAGCCCCTGCTCGGTGACGGTCTCGTCCCCCGTCGAGTGGGCGTACATCAGGAGCCGCCACGAATTAAACACGGCCCGCCCGTCCCAGTCCCAGTCGACGTCCACGTCTTCGCCGGTGTCCAGTTCGAAACGGCACCCGATGCCGTGCAGATGGAAGGAACCCACCCCCTCAAGGACGCCGGACCTGACCGGGTCACTTCCATCCCGTGGCACGAGCCACAGGCCGGTCCACACCGTCGGCCTTTCGTTTCCTCCGTACACCGTGAGCAGGGCATCCAGGCACCGGGACGTCAGCCGGACGAACGAGTCGATGATCGCTGCCGGGTCGCTCATTTGGCGGCGATTTCGTTGCGGCGGAAGGTCCCGGCGATGGAGAGCTTCTTGCCGTAGCCGATGGACCCGTAGCGGAACAGGTGGACGGCCAGGCGCAGGATGAGGATGCCGACGATGAAGAGTTCGGCGATGACGATCCCGGCCTCAAGCGGGCTCAGGGTGCCGAAGCCGTTGCGGAGCAGGGCGGTGACCGGGGCGGTCAGCGGGAAGTAGGTGAAGATCTGCACGATGAGGGCTTCGGGGTTGGAGATGACCAGGCTGAATGTGTAGAAGGGGATGAACATCATTGCCATCAGCGGGCCGAAGATGGTGCCTGCTTCCTTGGCGGTGGGCATGACCGCCCCGATGGCGACGAGGACGCCGGTGAACACGGTGAACCCGCCGAGCAGGAGCAGCGCCCCGGTGATCATCGGGCCCGGTTCGAAGACCAGGGCGGACAGGTCCATGTCCGGCAGGGCCAGGGAGTCGCGGAAGAACAGGTACGCGAGCCCGACTGGGGCGAGGAACACCAGGATCTGGACGAGCCCGACGGCGAACAGGGAAATGATCTTCCCCGTGATCAGGGTGGTGGGGTTCAGGGTCGTCAGGATCATCTCGGTGACCCGGTTTTCCTTCTCCTCCAGGGTGGAGTTCAGCATCTGGTTGGAGAGCAGAATCATCGAAATGTAGAAGACCACCAGGAACAGCAGCGGCGGGATGACCCCGCCGATGCCGGCGGCGACCTTCCCGTCCTTGAAGGTTTCGGCGTCGAACTTCACGGTCTCCGTCAGGGCCGCCGTCAGCCTCGGTGAGCCGACCTGGTATTCGGCCGAGGCCTCCAGCAGCTGCTTGGCCACCGCCTCATACTTGCCGTTCTCGAACATGCCCACGTCGGCCCCGTAGATCTTCACCGGCTCCTTAGTCGGGTCCGCCGGGTATTGGAAGTACGCCTCGTTGGTCCCGTTCCGGACGGCCTCGATGGCGGCGGCCGGGTTGTCGGTGTAGGTTCCGCCGGCGACCTTGGCGCCGGGGGACATGATGATGCCCGAGGCGTCGCTGTACGTGAAGGCGAACCGGGCGTCCTTCTGGGCCTCCGCACTGTCCTTCGTGCTGGCGTTGGACGCGAACACCAGGGCGAAGACCACGATCAGGATGACCGGGATCGCCAGGGTCGCAATGGCGAAGCCCTTCTTCTTGATGGTGCGGACGAATTCGAACGAGACGACGGTGCCGAGGTTGTGCCGTGCCAGTGCCATTACGCCTCCGTCAGTTCGTTCTGCTCGCCGTAGACCTTGATGAAGATCTCGTCCAGGGAAATCCGGGCCGGGGTGAAGGACCGGATCCCGGCACCGGACTCCACGAGCTCGCGCAGGACCGCGGCCTCCCCCGCCCCTGGCCGCGGGGCCAGCTCGGCGTGGCCGTCACTGTCGGAGACGACGTCGTACAGCCCCGAGGCCGGCAGGACTCCGTCGTAGGCCACCCGGCAGACGGTGCCGCCGAACTCCTCCTGGACTTCCTCGACCGTGCCGTACGCCCGGGAGACGCCGTCTTTGAGGAGGATGACCCGGTCGCAGAGCCGCTCGACCTCTTCCATCTGGTGGGTGACCATGATGACGGTCGCCCCGGCCCGCTTGTGCTCTTCGATGATGTCCATCAGCAGCCGCCGGTTCACCGGGTCAAATCCCTTGGTCGGCTCATCCAGGATCAGCAGCTCCGGGTTGTTCATGATCGTCACCCCGAGCTGGACCTTCTGCTGCTGGCCGCCGGAGAGCTTATCCAGCCGGACCTTGGCCTTGTCACCGATCCCGACCCGCTCCAGGTACGACTCCGACCAGGCCCTGGCCGCGGCCTTGGACAGACCCTTGAGCCGGCCGAAGTAGACCATCACATCCAGGACCGATTCCTTCTTGTACAGTCCGCGCTCCTCAGGCAGGTACCCGAGGCGGGCACCGTCGCGGGGCTGGAAGACCTTCCCGCCGATGTGCAGCGTCCCCGCCGTGGGCTGGTAGATGCCCAGCAAGGCCCGCAACGTCGTGGTCTTCCCCGACCCGTTCGAGCCCAGGAACCCGAACGTCTCCCCCGCCCGCACGTCGAACGACAGGTCCCGGATGACCGTGATGTCCCCGAAATCCATCCGGAAATCCTTGATGTGTACGAGCGGCTCCGCCGCGTCCCCCAAGCTCATGGATTGAAGCCTATCTGTGGCAGGAACAGTCCTTACGTGTAGGCATGCGTAGGGGGCCGCCTGCCACCCGTCGAATGCCTCAGCGGATAGAGTGAGGCACCACCATGGGGAGGAACGACATCGATGTACGAACGGTTCGCCAACGGATTCACCGCCACATCACAGGAGCCGCGCCAGAACACCAGCGCCGCCGCTCCCGGGATCCTCACTGGCTTGTTTAATACCTTTGGCGGCACGACTTTCGACGGTGGCATCTACCGGATCCACAACGACGTTTCATCGAAAGCTGCCTCAAAGACAGCTGCTGAAGCGTACCCGGGATTCCAGACGGAGACGTTCTGTTTCGGATTCGATTGGCTGGGCCGCCAATTCGCCTTGGACTTCCACCGGGGAACCCCGGATGACCCGGAAGTCATCCTGCTGGAGCCCGGCACCGGTGAAGCCTTGGAGGTACCTGTCCCCTTCTCCAAATTCCACGACGACGCCCTCTTCGAATACCGCGACTCGTGCCTGTTCCCAGATTGGTTCGCCGAGTGGCGTGCGGCCGGAGGAGCTGCACCCGCGTTTACAGAGTGCATCGGGTACAAGCAACCCCTGTTCCTCGGCGGCGAAGACGCCACAGACAATCTGGAACTGACCGACATCGACGTCTACTGGTCCATTGCAGGGCAGATCCTGAATGCCACACGCCACCTCCCGGACGGTACCCCCGTCTCGTACCTGGGCATGGCCACCTAACGAGCCGGAGCCCTGTCGGAGTAAAATTGGGCCTCCAAAGGCAGGGAAGAGGCCGCCATGCTCGACTTCATGCAACGCCGATTTCGGTCCGCCGTACACTTCCCGATGAGGTCCGATGGGTATCTCCGCGGGATGAGGATCAGCAACCACGTCGTGGGTGTTGGCGCGTTGGCTCTGGCCCTGCTGTGGAATGGTGGTTGGCAGACAACCGTATGGGCCCTCGTTGGACTCGGCTGGTTTGTCCAGTCGTCATTGGCTGAGAAGGAACTCCGGCGCCGCACCGATACGACCGGAAGGTGAGGCCGCTCATGCCCGGCACACACCACTACTTCCGGACAGCGCTGCGCTTCCCGAAACGGTCCACCCCGACCCTGCGGACGATCAAAACGTCCAGCGTCGTCGGCGGGCTCATCTCCCTCCTGCAGGCAGTAATTTGGGCTGGCACCTGGCATACCGCTGTCTGGGTCGTGCTCACCCTGGGCTGGTTCACGCAGACCTACTACGCCGCCAAGGAAATCCGGCGCCGTGCCGGCGAAGCTCCCGGACCTCACCCGTAGCAGGCAGACGTGTCGGCCGGACGCGGACATACTTGCAGGTGCTCTGCCGCCTCTTAATACGTAGCGACCACTCATGCGCGTCACCTCTGCGCATCAATACCCTGTGGTCAGGGTCGGCGGCGAGGGCGCCGTTGAGACCGCGGGGCCTCCCCCAGCCGCCGCCGACCCGACGATGTGCCCCACGCGCGCAGCCGTGGTCTCCGCCACGCTAGGCTCAGTTCAATGAACCGGGCACCACGAGCCCGACCGCGGGAAGGATCCGGGGGGTCATGTCTGTCGTCGTGATCGCAGGACTGTGTCTGCTGGCAGGGGGTGGCCTCCTGTGGCTCCTGTCCGCGCCTATGGCCCGGGTCGGAGCCAGCCGGCGAAGCCTCCTGATCGTACGGTTCGTAGCCACGGCGTGGCTTGCCATGGGGGCCGGACTCATCATCTACGCCATCACCCAGGGGAAATAGGGTCAGCTCCCCGGTGTCTCCCGGCATCCACCCAGTCTTCCGTCCTACGGCGATGGCAGGGCCCGCGGCGGGGATGGCTACCTGAGACCGGCGGTTCCACCCAGCCGCCGGCCACCAAGCCTTTTCGCTCCTATCTGGCTTCCTCAAGGTGGAATTCGACCCGGTACCTCATGAACCGGATGTTCCTCGTCATCGACAGGGCCCGGCGGATCCTCAGGTCGTCCTCCTGGGCGATGATGACCCCCTCCACGGACTGGCCCGGTTCAAGCAGTGCATCCTGGACGTACCCCATGTAGCGCTGGATCTGGCCGACGACGGCATCACTGGCCCGGCCACGCTTCAACTCGACGACCAGCAGCCGGGACCGGTCCTTGCTGATCGCCAGGATGTCCATCGGGCCCGTATCGGACGGGTACTGCTGGCCGACCGGCTGCCCGTCCTCCGCGTAGATGTCGAACTCACGGCCCAGGGAGGTGCTGGCCCAGTTGTGGACCAGGAACTCCTCAAGCTGCTTCTCCAGCTGGAACGCCAGCTGCTCCTGCACCTCTGAAGCGATCGCCTGAACCACCGGCTGGCTTGCCTCGGTCAGCTGGGTCAGGGTCGCCAGCTCCGCGGCGTGCGCCTCCAGCTGGAAGACCGTCATCGGCACCGCGGCCGTCGACGCCAGGGTCGGGCTCATGTCGTCCCGGTTTATCGAGCCCTTCCAATCCACCGGCCGCCGGTGCGGCAAGTCCGTGCCGGGATGATATTCATAGCCGCCAGCCACAACCCCGTACTGGTAGGTCCGGTCAGGCTTCGGCGCCAGCACCAGATCCCCTTCAGCGATGCCCTCCGACGCCGCCCACAGGTTGCCCATCGCCAGGCCTACCGCCACGCGCGGCTTCTCGGGGTACATCTCCTGGTAGATACCGTTCATCGCCCCGCGGAACACCTCCGCTCCCCCGCCCAAGTGCGGCCGGATGTCGTAGTCACCGATGAAGTCAACTCCGATGTAGCCGCTGCGGATCATCTCGTCGGCGAACTGTCCGCCGCGACCCTGCCGGACCACCCACGCTGCTGCCATTGCTCCCCCTGTTCGCTACTCGTTGCAGGCACTGCAGTTGAACGTATCAGCAAGCGGTAACAGGTCAAGTTCAAGCCGAGGCCGTGTTCAGGGTGCGGTCAAAGCCGCTGTTAGTTCGGCCAAGCTATCGGCTCATCGGTCGACGGCCACCCCGGTATGGCTTGTTCTCAGCTGACGAACGTGGCGGGAGGAGTAGCTCGGCTACTGCAACTTCAAGTACGTCGGCGATATCCCACAGCCGTTCGTAAGCAACGCTCTTCTTGCCCCATTCGATTCCGATGATCATGTTCCGGCTCAGTCCGGACTCCAAGGCCAGCGACTCCTGGGAAAGGCCCTGTTCGAGACGGAGCTCTCTTATTCGGGCTCCGACGCTCACCCTACGTTCAGCCCAACGGAGCGTCTGCTCCTCGGAGAACTGATGGGGGCGAATGGGCATGAACTAATGCCAACCAATAATGTCAGCCTTGTCTGCTCTACTAGTGATACATGCAAGACCGCTGATCAAGGTCGGGTGAAGATGATGGAATCGCGTCACGAGGGGTTCTCAGACGCCAATAGCTCCGCTGCCGTTCCCCATGAAAGGCTGAAAAGAGATGCCGATGTCGGCGAGGCTGCCCACCGGCCTGACCAAGCAGCCGGTCCGCGCCATTCGAGCGAATCGGATCGTGCGCGGTTCTATGCTAAGACCCGGAGGGCGCCCAGTGGTTGCCTGCTATGGACAGCTGGCGTATCTAATCAGGGATACGGGAAATTTGTGCTGGGTGGGAGAACCATGCCAGCCCACCGAGCTGCGTGGGTCTTGGAGTACGGTGAGGTGCTGTCCCGGGAGGAGTTCTTGTTGCACTCGGTCTCGTGCAACTCCCGCCTTTGCGTGGAGATCGCGCACCTTAGGGTAGGCACACACGCGGAGAATATGGCGGACAGAAAGGCCCAAGGCCGCTACAATACGTCCCGAGGGTTCAACAATTCGCGTGCGCGGTTTAACGACGCGGAAGTTGCAGACATGCGGCTCCTGGTCGAACGCGGTGTCAGCTATCAGCAGGTTGCCGAGATCTATGACTGCACTAGGCCCTATGTGTATCTGATAGCCACGGGAAAAGCCCGCACCCAGCCCACAGATGGTCCTTCACCTTACGTGCTGGCCAAGCGTCAGCAGGAAGCAAAGGCGCAGGATCGACGAACCAGGTCTGCCGAGATCATTTCCATCGTCCACCCGGACGATGAAATTCAGGGTGAAGAATGGCGTCCTACCCGATTCGAGGGCTACTGGGTCAGCTCACTAGGGCGGGTCCGGGGGCGGACCATGAAAATCCTCAAGCCCCACATCACGGATTTTGGCTACGCTGTCGTGTGCTGCGGGAAGAACAACCCACGCGGCGTACACGTCCTTGTGTGCGAGGCTTGGGATGGGCCACCCCCCGCTAAAGGGATGCATGCAGCCCACCGCAACGGTAACCCTGCTGACAACCGCCCTGACAACCTTCGCTGGGCCACTCCCTCAGAGAACATTGGACAGGACAGGCTTCGACATGGCACTGTTCCGCGAGGTGAAGGGCATGCCCGAGCGAAGCTGTCGATGGACATAGCCAGGGCCATCCGCGCCCAACTTCCAGGGCCACGCGGGACCATCAATCGCCTAGCAAGACAGTACGGCGTAACAAAGACCGCTATTACCAACGTTCGGGACAGCGTCACCTGGAGGGAGTGACCCTTACCCCGCCGTGGTCCTTCCGAGGAAACAAAGCAGGGTTGCCCCCAAATGCGCGCAGTCCTTGAGGCGTGGCCGACACCGGTGAAAGGTCTCGGGCCAACGGCGCGGAGGAGCCTGTCTGACCTTATTCTTAGAAGTCACCGGGGAGTGAGCAGCGGGGAAACAGTCTCCTACAGCCGCCAGACAGCAGACGCCGACAACCAGACCAGTTCTTGGCGTATCAGCCTTCCACTTCAGCTAGCCAAGGGCTCAACAGCGGGCCGAGATACGGTGAGGCCAGCTCCGCCGGTCATCGTAGCCCGGCGACAGCATGCCGGCCTGCAAGGAGCGGCACCAGCGCGACCTATGATTCTAAGCCATTCATAAGAAGTAGCTTCTTAACTATCTTTAGGAGGCACTATGTGCTCTCAGCATCAGCACCTGTGTTCTTTGATGATTGATCAGCTGCGGTCCCTCAGGATTCGAGCCGGGTTTTGAGTTATAGCAAAAATTGTTGCTACCGATGGCGCCAAAGTGATGATTCCTGTTATGATGCAAAGGATTGGCAGCGAGTATTGGATCTTCAACGCACCTGCCCATATGTCGTTGTCAGCCAAAGCCAGCGTCCATGATGCGCCGATAACCAAGCCCAGATAACCCGTCGCTAAAGCTTGAGTAGTGAGAACGCCATACAACTTAAACTTCGGCATGCCTAACATCACATATAGTGCTATTTCTTTTCGCCTAAGAAATGTTGCCGCCGTTGTTCCTATCATCATTAGAATGGCAGCTAACAGCCAGGCGTGGCGATGGAGGCCACCCTTCCAGCGCGCTTCAATTTCTTGCTGCCTATTGACGTTTAGCGTGGAAAACTCAAGAGTTGCCGCGGACGGAAACATTGACGGTAAAGCGCTACGATAGTTTCCGAAGAAGTCGGGGTCAGTCTCGATGATACATTTTGACGCCATGAGCTGGTTTCCCGTGGACCTGTACACCCATGCGGACTTTCCGTCACTTCTAGGACTTGCAGGAAAAACGGAATCAACCTTTATAGAAACGCCGTCTCCGAAACTAATACGGTCGCCGTTGCCGTAACCGAGCTGGCGTCCAATGGACGCCCCAATCGCGGCGCCATCAATCGCTTCAGAACCTGTCAGCACTCTGATTGCAGAAGGTTGCGCATCAACAACACGTACAGATTCGCCTGGATTTCTATCCAGGAAGGATGTGGCCTCGGAGTACACGGCACCAACAGCCTTCACTCCTTCAACGCCGGACAGGCTCGCGCATTCTGAACTCATCAGATGTCCGCTCTTGTCCGATGCTACTAGTACATATGCGCCGCTAGCTGCGTTGGCTCTAAGGCTGTTTTCGTAGTCACCGCGTTCGTCGAATGAGACAAGCAGAAAGCCTGCTACGACAATTGAATAGAAAAGCGAAATAAACAAAAAGACACTGATTCGGGCGCGAAAACCTACTACGGCCTCGCTGATAAGAATTTTCACTACTCCGCTCCGCCCATGGTCAGGATGGAGTCGCACGCATCTGCGAGCATGAGGTCATGCGTTGATATGATTACCAGCTTTCCGGCCCGGGACAATGCCGTCAGCGACTCTGAAACAGCCTTTGCGCTCAACTGATCCAACTGCGCGGTCGGTTCATCGGCTAGCACTATGGGTGCGGGCGAGACTAGAGAGCGAGCTACACACACACGCTGAACTTCGCCCCCGGATAGCTTGGATACCTCTCGGTGCCATTTCCCTTCGAGTCCCACGGCGGCTAGGGCATCGTGGGCTGCTCGCTCAGCTGCCCTATGCTGAACTCCGTGGCTCACGAGTGCGACCTGAACGTTCTGAAGAGCCGTACGACCAGGCATGACAGGAGTTGTTTGGTTGATGAAGGAGATGTCTCGCGGGTTTAAGCGATTCGTGAGGGGAGCGACGCTGTCAGGCACATACATAACTTGACCGCGCGTAGGCTTACGTTTGCCTCCAATAAGTTCCAATAACGTCGTTTTGCCGGTTCCTGACGGGCCTACAACTCCGGTCGTGGTCGATCCATGAAAATTGTGCGTAAGATTCTCAAAAAGCGGGCTACCGGACCCAAAGGAGAAGGTCAGGTCAATCAATCTGATTTGCACAGAAGCTCTTTTTCGGTGCCTGGATTCGCCAGGACTTCACTAATGCTCTCGCCTTTCAACGGTTCGACGAAAGTGCGGCCTACCTCCCCGCCTAACACGTCAACTACCACTGCAACCGCGCCGCTGGGTGAGCGCGATATTAGGCAGTGTTTCCCGGCTCCACCCTCAAGTACTGAAGAAGGCGGCACACTGATAGTGCCTGCTCCAAAATTCGGTGAAAATTCAACGCGAATGGTTTCGGCGCCAGAAGGCACGGGAACGGCTTTTGCGTCCTGTCCTTTGAAGATTTGGGTCGGGTTACCTGAGTAGTCGTAGGACTTCTCGTTGTATTGGATTTTCCAACCTGCTTTTGCCATTCGCAACAACTCACTCTGTTGATCTAGTGAGATGGATTCTATGGTCTCCCTAGGCGTGAATACGTCGGCTGTTGGGGCAGCTACCATCTGGCCGAGGGCAACTTGATATCCACTGAGATCCACACCTTCCTCGGGTACCCAAACGATGTACGAAGGCTGAAACTCCGTATTACCTTCTTGCTGTACGCCGATATCCTTCAAGTATTGTCTGGCGCCGGCGTCCGTAATGGATCCCCAGCGGTCGCTAGTGTCCGCTGCATAGCCGCGGCTTCCCAGCAAGCGGTTGAATTCCTGAACGTCCGCACCCTTCATGCCCATGCTGAGGGGCCTGAAGAAAGGTGTGCTTCCTGAATAGGCCGTCAGATCAATCCCGTTTATGGACATCACGTAAGTGCCACTGACAAGCTGTTCTGGTGTCACTGGGGGAAGTCCTGTAACTGTTCCGGACATGCCGACCACCGCCTTAACGGCAGTCTGCGCGTCGGCCAGCTTCACTTTTGCCTCCACGTTGTACGTCGGCCACGATGCGGGTTTTGCGGCTGGAACCCAGCGGTCTCCTTGAATGCTCTGATCGTCAATAGACTGAGCTTTAAACAGGCCGAGTCCCACCAGCGCCAGTGGCGCTCCCAAAGTAATCAGGAGCGCCACGGCCCAGGTGAAGGAGACAACTGCATTTAGATTCTTTGCCTTGTCTGCACCACGGCGTTTTTCGTTGAGATTTGCCGTGCCCGAAATTTGATGGTTGTCAGTTTCTTGGAGAGACATCAAAGAACCGCTTGTACCTTTTCATGCATTCATCGAATTCTGCATTCTGCCTACTTGCTTCGCTTTGCGAGTAGGTTGATACAGCATCAATCACGTCATCGACGGTTTCGCTGTTGTTTACTGCTACTCCTGCGTCCTCTAGACATTGGAGAAGGTCGGGCTTTAGTTCACGCTTGTCATCCTCTGTGGGAAGATTCTGAAAGGCCCAAACAGGATAAACCTCCGAAGCATATTCCCCGTAGCAAGCCTCGGCCTTCTTGCTGATTGCTTGTCCTTGGATTTCGTCCGGGGCCGTTATTTCGACTTCGAAGCTTAGCGAATTATCTCCATTGGTAACCAGCGGGCCGGGTTTTGCGCCGGCCCGCTGAATGCAATCTCGTTCGGCCAGGACGGCCCTTTCGTACTCTTCGCGCGTAAGAGCGCCATCGGCAAGCAATTCCTTTTGGAAGGCGCTCGTATTAGCGGCTGCCTTTTGCACATCAAAAGCCGGAGTGCTGGAAGCCTGCTGGCTGCAGGCTGCCACGGTAATGATGAGGGTCAAAAACGTTGCCGTATTCAAGGTTCGTCGAACAAGGTTGCTAGAACTCATACCCACAAATTAACTCCGGTGTTTCCACTCCAGCGGCCGCTTGACCAGACATCAGCAAAAAGTGGGCCCTGCGTAGCGAAAGTGTAATTCCAAGTGATCCAATGGGTGCGGTTGGTCCCGCAGCCCGAGATGGTGCCGCCCCAGCGCTCAACGTAGGGAACTCCGAAGTTTGAACCACCGAACCAGTTCTTTGCCCTGGAATCACAGTAGTAGTACTGGGCATTCGTGGCGTATGTCTTTGTGCTGCTTACATGCAGTCCAACGCCGTATACGGTAAGGCACTGACTCGAGGCGCAGTAGGACCCGTCGGCAGATGCTGCTGGAGCAGAAATCAGGCCACCGAGTACTAGCGTAAGCGCCGTCAGCAGCAAAGCCAGGCTGCGCTGCCGCAGTTTCTTCGGCGTAGCCGATGGGTTACTCATGACGTCTCTTTCTATCGCCACAGGTTCACTCCTGGGTATCCAGTCATGTCGGTCCCATCGATGAACATCGATCCAAAGAGCGGTGAATTTGCCGGGAATGTGGTGTACCAACCGATATCTTGCGCCACGCTGCCTACACCACAGTTCCCGGAGACCGCTCCTCCCCAGCGTTCATAGTAGGGGAGACCGTATACGGAACCGCCGTACCAGTTTTTGGCACGGAAGTTACAGAATGTGGCCTTCCAATTATCGACACCGGTGGTCCGCGTGTTCGTCGTCGAAACGTAGAGACCGGAGCCGTTGACGTTGAGACAAGTCACCGTTGAGCCTCTGGATGCAGAACAACTTGATCCGGCAGCATTCGCTGCTGGTGCCACCAGCGTTAACGACAGTGCTACTACGGATAATCCTATGGACAAACGACGTAATAGGCGTCGCATATCCCCCCCTTTTTATTTAGTTAGAACTCGCAATCTGACGAGTCAAAGGGAGTATTTCAAACTTTGCAAGTTTCGTCAATTTGTTTTACAGCTTCCGGCTCGAGTTGACGGCAATGTCAACTAACTGCAAGCGCAGTCGGTCAACGCCATCAATCGATCCTTCTCTAGAGCGCAGATGAGCGATATGTCAAGTCACAAATGAGATGGCGCTTGTTCATTCACGTCTGCTCGGCGCCTATCGTGCGCACGCAGTGCATGCGTAACTGCGAGTCGTATGACTAGATAAGCTACAAATGCAACAATAAGGATTTGACCGAAAATCCAAAGTATGCCCACAAGCATCCCTACATCCATGGGTACGTCTCTCCTAAAAGTAAAGCTGAACAGTTTCGGGAGACTGTAACACGATGAAAGCGCGATCGGCTTGTCAAGTTCCAAAGCTCCCCCCAAGCCTGGTTTGTGGCGAAGGGTTAAAATGCGATTGCTCGACGCCCAGTTCGGAGGTGTCACCGCTGGCCCCTTCAGGTCAAGCCGCGTGTACTCTCGTGCTTGCCAATAGCTACCTCTTCTGTGCCTGTTTGTTCACTTGTTCATGATTACGCGCATCCTGCGTGCAGACAGAAGACTTGTGATTCACCTGCGCGTCTTTCGCGCGCGCAATGCGAGTATGTGTCTACTTCGACACCTTGCGCGAGTGCCAAGCGCGCTTTGTGGCTCACTTGCTCATTACACAAACCGCGCCACTTCTTTCCCTATGCACTCCCAAGTGTTGAACCCTTTGCACCTTTAGGGGGCGTCTCCAGCTAGGGGTCGCACTGATATGGACAGCAGAGCATGAGAACAGGGCGCTGCGGAATCGGGGTGCTGCTTCCTGGCCTCATGTGACGCCGCGCTGTCAAGAAGTCGCAGCACGGCGCCTCCAGCAGAGACCAAGTTGTCAGTTCATGAGTGCGGGAATGCGGAGCGGCTTGATGCACTGCTTCGGGCCGGGCTCAACCTTAGCCAAGCGGAACATGCGCCCGAGGCTTGCGCGCAGCCGGGTTCTGTCGGTGGTCAGTCGCCCATTCAGCAACGGCAGCCCTGTGGCGCGCTGAACCCCCGCGCCGACAGCTTTCCCACGCGCCACAGCATCCCGGGACGAGACCGTGCTCAACTCCTGCCATGCAACTGGAACAACCGGTACTTCACTGACACCAGCAACGATCGACCGGAAAGCCGCTGAGCTGCCTCCACTCGCTCCCCGGCGCCAGCAGGGTACGCGCCGTGGCAAGACCGGCATTTTAGGGTTCCTTGTTAGACGGGGCCCTTTGTCGCAGCATCTTTCGTCTGTATCTAAGCACGTGCCAGCCAAGGACCGTAACAAGGGCCGTGCCCACAAACCCTGCACTGCCCCAACCGATCAAACTATCGTTGTCAGTAACGAGGACTACCAGCCACGCCGCCATCGTGGTCCAGTAGACAGCATTGAGTGCTGTGATGGCGTTATCGAGCATTGTCCGCGGCAAAGAGATCACCTGCTCATATCTACGATCGATGTCAAAGACGATTATCCGCCTTGGCGCACGGCGGAGCTACAGAGCAGCCCTTGGCTGGGGGTGGGGGTACACCCCCTTCGACGTTGGCTTCCGGCCCGGCCGTCATAGCGACTTCGGTAGCGTACGGGTTCGGAAGCAATAAATATGATTTATCAAGGCGCCCAACTGGGGCGCCTACTAGTCTGTCGTCGGTAAGGCAGTGGTCGCCGGAGCGACCACCCCCGCTACCACTACCGGTTTTGGTCAAGGGAAAGATGGCATCAGGGCGTACCCCGGCGCAGGGCCCTGATCCGTTGCCGCCATAAGGCTCACGAGCCTTCCGGCTATGGCTCGCCTTATTTAGAATGAGGTTTTTAAAACGGCGGTAACAGGCGCCCATCCTGCCAAGGAGGCGCAACCCAGCATCCTGCTTGAAGGCCTTCCCACCAAGCAACCTCTCCGGCTGCCCAGACGTGCCACCCACTTCGCAGATCCCCCCACTGCTCGTCATCCACGCCGTCCATGTCATACAGGAAATCAGCTCCAGGGATCAAGAATGTGTGAATGGAGCTGCTGTTCCACCTGGCCTTACTTTTCAGCAGGCCGGCGGCTCGAGCCTTCTTCCAGTGTTCCGTAACTGTCGCCTCGGCTTTCAGTCCTGTGAGTAACGCAACTGTCAAGCGGTCGACGTCCGTCTGCCGACTGCCTGCGTGGTCAACCATGATTTGCAGTGTCCTTTTCACCGGTACCTTTAGCGATGACTGGTCAACTGCCTCGCGATAGTCTTCGACTGTCCAGCATGGAACCTTTGGCTTCCCCACCCGGCGTCGGGCTTCGTGAAGGGTACGGATTGCCTCTATTTCTCGTTGAAGTGTGGATGTCGGGGGGAGGGAAGTGTCTGACATGCGTTGACTCCAAGTCGACGTAACGCGCCATAGCTGGCGCCGGCAATGTTGGTTCAAGGCGGGGAGCGAATGCACGCCGCTCGCGCCTGGGATGAGAGCATCCGGGCGGGCCGTAAGTGCGTCGGACAAGGCGGGCTGCATGCCCGTGGGAAGCGCTGACAGCCATCTCATGGACGTTTTCAGCTATCAGAGCTCCCGCCCGGCGCCGGTTAGTGCGCCGTTGCCGAAATTTCGGCAGCTAGGGCTGGTCCTGGCCTGTTCCCGGGCGGAGTCCCTTGGAAAGGCTGGCGCCCCGGCGCGGGCTCCAGGAATGCCAGCGGTTCGGCTTCTTGACCGGAAAGGTGTCAACGAGAGGCTGGCACTCCTGGCATGGAGGGTTGGAGAGGGAGAAGCCGAGCTGGTGACCCCAGGCCGCCTGGGCGGCGCAGGCGGAGCACAGACCCAGGCGCATGTAACGGCGTTTTATGGAGTCGAATGTCCCAGCCTGCCAAATCGTTTCCGGAGCATCGCACGGACCGCCGGAACTGGTTTTGCTCATAGATATCCCCTGATTCTGGGCGTAGG
This sequence comes from Pseudarthrobacter equi, assembly GCF_900105535.1. Taxonomy (NCBI): domain Bacteria; kingdom Bacillati; phylum Actinomycetota; class Actinomycetes; order Micrococcales; family Micrococcaceae; genus Pseudarthrobacter; species Pseudarthrobacter equi. The sequence goes on along the minus strand of NZ_LT629779.1, from coordinate 1,191,929 downwards.
TGTGTTGGGGTTGTGGTTGCTCGTGCACCGCAAAGGGCTCGAAGAGCTAGGCGGAGCTTGCTCCGCCCTTCGGGACTGCGCTGCGCTCCCCTTTCCTTGACAGCCGAATCACACGAGGCAGTGATCGGTCCATCCGGATGGCACCTGCCCTAAGGCAGTGCCATTGTCGGTACCACTGTTATCCGGATGGCACCTGCCTTACTGGCATGGTCCTGGAGCAGTGATCCTGAGGTAGTTGTTAATGGGGTAGTTCCGTTGAGGTAGAACTCCTTAAGGTCGTTCTACCTGGGTAGTTAACGGTGAGGTAGTTAGGGACTGGGTTTTCGTGGGGCCTCGTGGAGGGAAATCCTCGGGAGGGGTACCCGCAGTATGCGGCAGTACCCCTCCCGAGTTTTTGTGCGTGTGTGACCACCCTTTTGTGAGGTAGCTTCCCCTGGCGTTTCTTGAGCCCGGCCTACGCGGTCATCGGTTGCTATTCGTGTCCAGGTCGCCGGGAGGCACAGAATTCTCCAAATATGGAGAGGCATCCGCATCCATATCGATGACCATGTCGTCCGTGATCGGGATGGTGATCGTGTAGAGGATAGAACCGTTGAAGCGGCGCTTCTTGCAGAGGAAGCCCTTCTCTTCCGCCAAAATCGTGTGCTTTGAGATGACAGCTCGGGTCAGGTCCGTGGCCTTGGCGAGCTTCTTAAGACTGGGCCACGCTTCTCCCGTTTTATTTGCGGCGAAAGCGGCCAGCGCCCAGCAGACAGCCCGTGCTCCCGTGGGGAGGTCTGAGTCCCTGATGGCTTTGGCATATTGCAGGGGCATGGCTGGCAGGCCGGGTACAAGAATCACAGGTTTACCTCCGGAATCAGAAGCGTCCACCCGTACCGGCGGAGGCCGACGCCGTCGTAGAAATTGCGGTCAATATACCCCTTCGACTGGAGCTCGGACATGATCTTAAGTGACTTGAGGTCCCGCCTCTCCTGGCCAAGCGAGGCATTAATCCGCTGCCAGTCCGTGAAAGAGGCGCGCCCGATGCCAACTGAAAGGGCCATCACCTTCGCCACCGCGAGCGCCTCAGGCGGGAGGCTGGTGTCGCTGGCAATGGCTTCGAGCCAACAGTCCAAAAATGGGTTCCGCGCCTCCAACGCGGACTTGCTGTCGCTGTGCTCGTCGGACGTCAGCGGTTCGGTCGAATGGGTCATTAGCTGCCTCCATCTGTTGGGGGTCAAAGGGGCACAACAAAGTTGTTAGGTGCCTTGTCGGTTGAAAGTGAGATGCTCTTCGGGATGCGCCGCTCCCGGACCGATGGCCGAACAATTCGGTCGGCGGCTGGCCCTCAATATTGCGACCGGGCTATGGCGTCATCATTCAGGCGAGCGGTAGCGACTCGCTGTTCGTGGCGAATCGGCGTCAAACGCGGCTCTCGAAAAGTTACCTCGTCGCCCGCTGCTGGCGGGCCCAGCTGACGACGTCGGAACGCAGGTAGCGACACTGCGAACCGAACTTGTGGAAGCGGGGCCCAACCGCCCGGCCGGACTGGGCCAACCACTTTTCGGAGACGTTCAGGTACGCCGCGGTCTGCTTCCGCGTCAGGTACAGGGACGCGGCGACCTCCCCAGGCTGAGCGTCGTGGGTGTTCAGGTTTTTGTCCAATGGAGTCCTTATCAAAGTCAACACACTTAGCCTGCCAAGCATTATGTGTTGGCAGCGAAATCCAGAATACCTGCCAATCACAACGTGTCAAGCACTATGTTCTTGGCAAGCGAAATGTGTTAACGTTGTCGGCATGATGATTCAACTCCCTGGCCTGGCTCCGAACGTGAGGTACCGGGGCCCAAAGGACGGCCCGGACATTGTGCGACACGAAGAAGGCGAGGTGGAGTGGACGGTCCTATGGGCGCGATACATCGTGGACGGATTTGCCGTGAGCATCGGCTGGGACGTAGGCCACCCGATGGGCGACTTCCGTGAACCCAACAAGCTGACAATCGAGTTCGATGAGGTCGAGTACGGGACCAGCGAGAACCCCAGTGAGGAGTCGTTTGAGGGCGGTATCACGACGTCTCTGTTGAGATCCATACCTATGGCTCATGCCCGGGCTCTTATGCGTGAACATCATGAACAGCTTTCAGTTGCCAGCGTCCGGGACGAATGGGCACCTTTCCCTTCCCGGGTGGAGACTGACCGGGATTACACCTATGTGGCCGCTGCATATGTGGCTCTTATGAAAGTGTCGGTGGAGCCCATCAAGAGGCTCGCCGAGTGGACCGACGAAAGCATAGACACGTGGTCCGCCCGGCTGCGCCGGGCGAGGGCTAAGGGCATTTTGGAGGGCAAGGGCCGCCAGGCGAAAGTCGCGCCCGCCTATCTGCAAACGAGAGACCAAATCTGGGCGGATATGCGAGCGCGGAAGGAGAAGCCCAATGGCCATTAATAAGCTCTCCAGCGGAGTCAAGCGCTGGGAGGTCGACTGGACGACTGCCGACAACGTCCGCCGCCGCAAACGTTTTTCCACGAAACGGGAAGCCGAAGACTTCTGGCATGCAACGGTTCGGTCCGTTCAAAGTGGAACCTACATCGACCCCCGCGCAGCCGCCAAAGTTACCGTTGAGCAGCTCTACGAAGATTGGATCGAGCGAGTCGCCACCTTGGGCGCCAACGGCCGCAAGCCGGCAAGCCCTAAGACGATCGATAACTACGAGCGCTGCTACGAGAACTATGTCGCCCCTCGCTGGGGACACACACCGATTGGCAAGGTCAGGTACGACGACGTTGCCGCCTGGATCACGACGCTGAAGGGACGGGACGGCGGCCCCGCCGGAGTGACTACCCGTCGTGAAGTGGGCCTGTACTTCGGCCGTTTGATGGGACATGCGGTCAAGAAGCGGCTGCTGGCCACGAATCCCACCAAGGATCCCCTTGGTCAAACCGATTATGTTCCCGCAAGGGTCAAAGAGCGGGAGCACGTTTACCTGACAATGCCCCAGCTTATGGCGCTCGCCAAGGCATGCGACGAGTTCGAGCTCTTCGTGATGGTGGCAGGAACCTGCGGTCTCCGCTGGGGTGAAATCACTGCACTCACATATGAGGATCTTGACCTAGTCGACAAACCCGCCATGACGGTAAGGAAGGCCTTTTCGGAGATCGGAGGGCGGCTTGTTCTCGGCCCAACAAAAGGTGGCGAAAGCAGGGTTGTCCCGCTGCCGGCGCTGGTGGCAGAGCGCCTCAAGGTCGCGTCGGCCGCTGAAAGCCCTGGAGCGAGGATATTCGGTGGAGCACGGAAATCAGTGCTCCGGAACAGCACCTGGACCCGTCGCCACTACTCCCCGGCCATCGGTAGGTTGAAGGCAACTATGACCAATTTTCCACGCCCCACTTTCCACGATCTCCGGCACACTGCGGTCAGCCTGGCGATCAGCTCCGGCGCCAACATCAAAGTGGTCCAGCGGATTGCTGGGCACGCCAGCGCCACCATGACCCTGGACACTTACGCCGGCTTGTTCGACCACGACCTCCACGACAGTGCCGGACGGCTGAACGCAGCCCTGGAGAGGCTGGGCTGGGAGTAATCGTCACTTTTTCGTCACCGGGACGGCCCGTCTCCGTAGTCACACAAGGAGAAAGGTGTTCACTCGTAATGAAAAGGTCATCAGTTCGATTCTGATAGGAAGCTCGGGATAAACCCCCTATTGCCCCTCGTTGGAGGGCTGTGGGGGGTTTTTCGCTGGTTAAGCCCATCTTCGGAACGCTGACGATGGCGCTCCTCCCCGCAACGTCGGCTGCCCCGACCGGTTTAGGCTTCGACGCCCTTCAGCCCTCAAGGGCCTCGGCGAGACGGTCTAACGACTCAGGGCCCGCCGCTATCTCCACTTTGCCGTGATCTGTCAGGGCGGTCACTGCGTACATCCCGAACGATCCGATGTATTTGCGGTCCTTGCCGGTGACCTTCCACCGTTGCGGAAGCACTTTTTCCACAGTGAGTGTGGTGGCCCGCCCGGACGCTTCAAGGTTGTCGTAGACCGCTGGCTGAAACTGAATTGATCCGGCAGCGGGCGTCACAATCCCCTGGTTCCAAATACCGCTGAGGGAACCGGGGCGGGACTCCGGATAGCGGATATAGGCCCTGAGCTGGCCATGTTCTTTGAGGCGTGCGCTGGTTTTCCGCAGGTTGCGTATTTGGAACAGCGCCAGAAGCCAGTAGACCAGCGTGTTCATGGCGGCGTGGACGGCGGCGTCGGCCAAATCCCCCGGGTTAAAAACCCACCAGATGGCACCGGCGATGAAGAAAAAGACGACGTAGCCGGCCGCAAGTGCCAAATACGGATGCTGCCGAACCCAGTTCTTCATTGCGCCGTCACGCGGCCACCCGGGGCAGCCTGGACGCACCGCAAGTCACACCCTGACCGGACTGCGTGCTGGGTCGATATTCGCGGCACCGCGGCCTGCTTCCGTGAGTCCCCCAACATCATGCGACTTAGCCTATCCTCCGGCCAGGTCAGAGCCCGGGGGCAGCACACGTAGCGGGGTTCGCGAAAACACGTACCGGTTACTCAGGCGCCGCGGCTGCTGAGGCCATAGCGTGGTGAGCGGAGCCGGCGGCGATGGTGCTTGATGGAGACCAGCACCTCCCCCAGCCGTCGCCGGCCCGCACCATCTTTCGAAGCCGTCTGCACCGAAGGTGCACGGCAGCTTTGCGGAAAGATGCAGTTTTCACCCGGGTTTCGTTCAGGTCTCGGACCTAGCGTGATGCGTGGAGTCGGCGGCGATGGCACTGTCCGCGAGTGCGGTGCCTCCTCCAGCCGCCGCCGGCTCCCACCCCTTTTTCCATGGTCCAAAATCCTCACCGGCCCCACGCCGCCATGCAGCCTGGGACGAACGGCGTGGCTATTCGGACCTAGTCCGGCCGCCCCACCACAACCTGGGACGGGCTGTGCGTCACGTAACCCACCGCCCAGGAGAAGAGGGCACGGACTTTCTGTTGGACGCCGGGCAGCAGGGCAAGGTGGACGCCCAACCAGGACAGGAACGCCAGCGGCCCCTGCAGCTGGATGCGCTGGGGGCCCAACTCTGCCACCGCGGCGCCCCGGCCAACCATGGCCATGTACCCCTTGTCGAGGTAACGGAAGGGCTGCCGGGTACCTCCGGTGAGGTCAGCGTGGATGTTCTTTGCGGCCCATTTCCCTGATTGCTGTGCCACGGACCCCAGTTGCGGGAGCCGGGCCCCCGCGGCGTCGGTGATGTTGGCAGAGTCTCCCAGGACGTAGACGCCCTCCACTCCCGGAGCGGTCAGGTCCGGACGGACGTCGATACGCCCGCCCTTCCCCTGCGTGAGCCCTGATTCGGCGATGATCTTGCCTGCCTGGAGGCCGCCGGCCCAGACAACGATGGGTGCCGGCAGCACTGTACCGTCCGCCAGCGTCACGCCGTCGGGACGGACCTCGGTAACGCTCTGGCCCATGTGCAGCTGGACGCCCAGCTTCACCAGCCTGTCCCTGGTGTAGGCCTGCGATCTTTCCGAGAACGCCATGAGCACGTTGGGCACCATGTCCACGAGGTGGACGTGGCAGCGGGCGGCGAGCTCGGAGGAGAAGTACTTCGGCACGATGTATTTGACGTTCTCGGCCAGGGCGCCGGCCGTTTCCACCCCTGTAGGGCCGCCGCCTACCACCACGACGTCGGCACTCCCGCCGGCTCCCCGGTCCGCCTCGTCGAGGACTTCCGTCAGGGCAGCACTGAGCCGCGTGGCGTCGGCCACGGAGTAGAGCGGGTAGGCGTGCTTGTCGGCGCCCGGGGTATTGAAGAAGTTCGGGACAGCGCCTGTGGCGAGGACGAGGATCTGTGCCTTGAACTGCGTGCCGTCGGCAGTGGTGACGGTGCGGGCGGCAGCGTCCACCGAGGTGACTTCTGCCGTGAGGACCCGAACCCCCTTGATGTTGCGGAAGACCGCACGGAGCGGGCGGGCCACTGCGGAGACACCGATTTGCGATGATGCCACCTGGTACAGCAGCGGCTGGAACTGGTGGTAGTTGTTGGCATCAATCAGCAGCACCCGGGTGCCCTTGCGGCCGAGTTCCTGGGCGGCAGCTTTCCCGGCGAAACCGCCGCCAACCACGATGACCTGATATGTATCGTCCATTCGAGCAACATACCGTGCACGGCGCCGGAGCAACAGGGCTCACGGGCCCCCGGCGGTCCGGTCCGCGGCAGCGCCCGCCCGGCCCTCCGTACCCGTCCCAGCCCGCCCGCCTATGATGGCGGACATGGATGAAGAGGCCTTGGCCGGGATCGCGAACGGGCTGTACGCCTGTCCCCTGGACGACTTCGTAGCGGCCCGGACGGCGGCGGCCAAGGAGGCCGCCGCCCGGGATAAGGGCCTGGGGGCGGCTGTCCGTGGACTTGCCAAACCGTCGGTAGGCGCCTGGGCTGTGAACAGGCTCGTCCTGCAGCGGCCAGACATCCTCGACGAACTCGCGGATCTGGGGTCCCGCATGCGTGCAGCGCAGGCGTCCCTTGATGCCCCCGCCCTTCGCGACCTGGGGCGTGAGCGGCGCACCCTGCTGGCGTCCGCCGTCGACGCCGCCCGCGCTGTTGTCCGCGGTCAAGGCCGGCAACTCAGCGACACTATTGCCGGGGACGTCGAGGAAACACTGCGTGCCCTGACTGCCGATGAAGGGGCCGCGGCCGCTGTTCGCAGCGGCAGGCTCCTGAAGACCCTGTCCGCGGACGGGGTCAGCGCCGCAGACCTGGATGGAACGGTGGCCGTACCCGGCGCCCTCCCCGCAACACCGGCTGCCGCTCCCCCGGTCCTTGCCTCGGTGCCAACGTCCGGGAAGACGGATTCCGAAAAACCACGGCCACGAAAGAAGCAGCGCACGACGCCGGAAGCCGGGTCCCAGCCCCGGCCCACCAGGCCGCGCCTTGAGGCCGTCCGGCAGACGCCACGGCCGGCGTCGCCCCCTCTGCTGGAAAGGGCCAGGGCGGCGCTGGAGGCGGCCGAAGAAGAAGCCTCCGAAGCGGCCAGCCATGCCGTGGACCTTCAGGCGGAGGCGGAGCAGACGGCTGGGGACATTGCCGGGCTGCAGGAGGAAACGGCGGACTTGCGCGCCCGCCTGAAAACGGCCGAGGCTGAGCTGGACCAGTCGAAGAAGCGCCTTGTTGCCATCTCCGCGGAGGCCAAACAGGCAGCGCGGGCGGCGGATAAGGCGGCCAGGGCAGCCGTACTGGCCCAGGAACGGGTCCTGCGGCTGGACCGCCGCGAGGCCGGAACCTGACTCCGAAGGCCCCAACCCGCTGGGTAGCCGGCCGGCTCTATACGCCCCTACGAGCAGCAGTCTTAGGGTGGCCGTCCCCTCAGGCGGCTACAGCGGCGAGGGACCGCCGGATACCGACGATCCTGATGGCCACGCCCACCAGGACCAGGCCAATGCCGAACCCCATCAGCATCCAAATGGGCACAGCGGCGGAGTCGATGCTCCGGTAGCACTCGGCCGCCAGGCCCGTGGTGTGCAATTGCGCATCCGACAGTTCGGCTGCCCCGCTGTGCGGGATCATCGGGCTGCCGCACAGCGGCGCCACGGACTTGAGTCCCAGCACCACACTGAGGATCTGCAGGGCGAACCCCACCGCCACCGTCAACATCCAGCCGCGCCGCCGTGCCAGTTCACGATTAATGTGCCTGGTGGCGTTGTCCCGGTCCGGGGAATCGCTAACCTCCATGGTGAAAGCCTAGCCGGAGTTCCGGGGCCGGGCGGTGCCGCCACAACGCACCGTGATGTGCGCTGGGCCCCTGTCACAGGGCAACACGCGGGGCTGATTCCGTGGAATGTCAGACCCCGGTTGCACACTGGATTTATGGAAAACACCGTTCAGGAATTTCACGTCACGTACTTCGACGCCGACTCCGGCCGTACACGCTCTGAGTCCTTCGACACCATGGTGGATGCGCAGCGTTTCGCCGACAGGCAGTGCTCCGGTGAGGACGGCTGGGCAGTGATCGATGCGGTCAGCGTCGAGCCCGTCCGCATTGCCGCCTGACCCCACAGGTTTGGGCCGGGCCGGCTATTCGCCACGAGGAGGCCCGTGCAACAGAAGAACCCGCACCGCCTGGGCCAGCCAGGTGGTGCGGGTTCGACGTCCCTGTTGAGCAGGACCGCCGGCCAGGGCGGGGCGCTCACTGCGGAGAGGTTGGTTTACGCGAAGTCGGAGACTGCCGGGTCGGGGCCGATCCTGCCTTCGCCGCTGGCGGTCCGGTCGAGGGCGTTGATGGCCTCGACGTCCTCAGCGTCCAGCGTGACGTCGAGTGCCGCATAGTTCTCGCGGATCCGGGATTCGGTGACCGACTTCGGGATCACCACGTTGCCAATGGCGAGGTGCCAGGCGATGACAACCTGCGCCGGCGTGGCCTGGTGCTTGGCGGCGATAGCGGCAACGGCTGCGTCTTCCAGGAGCTCGCCGCCCTGGCCCAGAGGTGACCAGGCCTGGGTCAGGATGCCCTTGGAAGCACCGAATTCGCGCAGCTCACGCTGGCTGAAGTACGGGTGGAGCTCGATCTGGTGGATGGCCGGGACAACACCGGTTTCGTCGATGAGCCGCTGCAGCCCGTCGACGGTGAAGTTGGAGACGCCGATGGACTTGACCCGGCCGCGCTTCTGGAGCTCGATCAGCGCCTTCCAGGTGTCGACGTACTTGTCCTGCTTGGGCTGCATCCAGTGGATCAGGTAGAGGTCGAGGGTTTCCAGGCCGAGGCGGTCCATGGATTCCTCGAAGGCAGCCAGCGTGGACTCATAGCCCTGATCGGCATTCCACAGCTTGGTGGTGATGAAGATCTGCTCGGGGGTCAGGCCGGAGCTGGCGATCGCGCGCCCCACGCCTGCTTCGTTGCCGTAGATCTTGGCGGTGTCGATGTGGCGGAAGCCAGCTTCGAATGCCTGCCGGACCACCTTCTCAGCCACGCCGTCTTCGACCTGCCACACGCCGTAGCCGAGCTGGGGGATCGTGTTTCCGTCGTTGAAAGTGAGTGTAGGTGAAAGAGTCATGACTTCATCCTGCCAAACGGCGGGCCTCAAAATGACGTGATTCCCGGTCTGTCAGCCAGGCGCTTAACGCGGAAAGTCACCCCCGGCAGCGGGAATAAATTGCGGCTAGGAGGTTTCCCCGGCAAGGTGCCGCTCGGCGTCGGCAACCTGTTCGAAGACGGCTTCCGCGCGCCGGCGAACAGAAGCTGCGCCTACAGGTACGGGCCCGACGGCGAGCCGCAGCATGGCGGCAGCCTCGGCTGTGGTGGCCAGCGAGTTGCCGGCTTTGGACAGGGCGCGGTGCACGCCGGACAGGGCAGCCGGAATGTCCAGGCCGTCACTGGGTGAGCGGCGCTGGGCTTCAACGCAGACGGCCCGGACACGGTCAAGCAGGGCAGCGAGTTCGTTGGCGATCTCCACCAGCTCGCCGTACAGCTGGTCGTCCTCAACGCCCTCGAGCACTTGGTGGAAGCGGTCCAGTCCCCGGTGGAAGCGGTCGTGCGCGCGGCGCCACAACCCCTTGCCCAGTTCCGCGTCGTCCTTGCGCCCCTGCCTGGCGGCGCTGAAAAAACCCAACCGGAACCTACAGGTACTGTCCGGGACCGTGGTCCGGATCATCGCGCTTGCCGGCATTGGCCGGCGCACCCGGCCGGGCCGCCCCCGCGGGAGCACGCTCCGGTTCACCGTTTTCCCCGATCACCACACCCGGGGCGATCACGGTTCCCGGTGGAAGTTGGCGCAGCTGCATCTGTGCCGCAGCGTGCTCCCGGGCAGCGTGCTGGGCCGCGATGGCCGTCTGGATTCCATGGAACAGCCCTTCAAGCCAGCCCACCAGCTGTGCTTGAGCAATCCGGAGCTCGGCATCGGAAGGGGTGTTTTCATCGGAGAAGGGGAGGCTGATGCGGTCCAGTTCCTCCACGAGCTCGGGTGCCAGGCCGTCCTCGAGCTCCTTGATGGAGCGTGCGTGGATCTCGGCCAGCCGTTCCCGGGCGGCGTCGTCCAGCGGGGCGGACTTCACTTCTTCCAGGAGCTGGCGGATCATGGTGCCGATCCGCATCACCTTGGCCGGCTCGTCCACCAGGTCCTGCAGGTTGCTGCCCTTGGGCTTGCGGCCGTCCCGCGAACCGGCCGGTGCTCCGGCTTCCGCCGGCACTGCGGGTTCGTTGTCGTCAAGGGTGGTTCCTTCGACGGGGAGGTCCTCAGCTGACGGGGTGTCTTTCGGATCGCTCATGCGTTCATACTCTCATGAGCGATCCGAAGGAACTTCACTCCATGAACCCGCCTGACGCGGCGTCCGCTGAGGGCTAAATCAGCAGCAGCGGCCCTGCGGGTTGGCGTCCTGCCGGTCGGTCCTGTCGCGCCAGAACTCCCGCTCCGTCAGCGGCGGTCCGCTGTGCCCCGAAGCCCGGTGGTGTTCCAGGTACTTGGCGTACGCATCCGCGCCGAGCACCCCGCTGAGGTACCGTGCGAAACCACGGAACCCGGTGGACAGAACTGCCATTGGCGCGCTCATCAGTGGTGGCCTGCCCGTTCGAACCTCAGGTTGGCCGGGACCTTCTCCCACTCGGCCAGCAATTCGCGCTCGGCAGCTGTGGGGATGAGTCCCGCAGGTGCGAACACGCGGGACGGCAGGGCCGGGTCCTCGTTGTCCTTCTCAGCGCCCGTACCCCGGTTCTGGAACGCCTTCACGGTGGCGAGCACTGCCGTCGCGATCACGATGATGCTCAGCACCACGAAGATCACTGACAGCCAGCCCTGGATGGCGGTGTTGCGGACCACGGCTTCCATGGCGGCAACGGTCTTGGCGGTGCCGAATTCCGTCTTGCCGTCAGCCAGGGCCTTGCTGAATGCAGCGTTGTTGGCGAAGTACCCCACAGCGGGTGTGGGCGAGAAGATCTTCTGGTAGCTGGCCGTGATGGTAACCACCGCCGCGAAAGCCAGCGGCAGGGCGACGATCCACAGGTACTTGAAGGTGCCGCGCTTGGCCACGATGGCCAGGCAGACGGAGAGGGCGATGGCGGCCAGCAGCTGGTTGGCGATGCCGAACAGCGGGAACAGGGTGTTGATGCCGCCCAGCGGATCGGTGACGCCCATCAGCAGGACCGCACCCCACGCACCCACCATGATGGCCGTGCAGAGCCAGGCACCCGGACGCCAGGAGGCTTCCTTGAACTTGGGGACGAAGTTGCCGATCGAGTCCTGCAGCATGAACCGGGCCACGCGGGTGCCGGCGTCCACAGCGGTAAGGATGAACAGGGCTTCGAACATGATGGCGAAGTGGTACCAGAAGGACATCATGGCCGTACCGCCGATGAACTGCTGCATGATGTGGGCCAGGCCGACGGCAAGGGTGGGGGCACCGCCGGTGCGGGAGACGATGCTGTGCTCGCCCACGTTCCGCGCCGTCTCAGTGAGCAGCTCGGGGGTGATGTTGACGCCGGCCAGGCCCAGGCTGTTGACCCAGGTGGCGGCCGTTTCCACGCTTCCGCCGGTCAGCGCGGCCGGAGCGTTCATGGCGAAGTAGAGGCCGCGGTCGATCGAGATGGCCGCCACCAGCGCCATGATGGCGACGAAGGATTCCATGAGCATGCCGCCGTAACCGATGAACCGGGTCTGCCGCTCCTTCTCAATCAGCTTGGGAGTGGTACCGGAGGAAATCAGGGCATGGAATCCGGACAGCGCACCGCAGGCGATGGTGACGAACAGGAACGGGAACAGCGCGCCCGGGAACACGGGGCCGTTCTCCCGGCTGGCGAATTCGCTGAAGGCCGGGACGTTGATCTCCGGCCGGACCACGATGATGGCCAGCGCGAGCATGACGATCACGCCGATCTTCATGAACGTGGACAGGTAGTCACGGGGTGCCAGCAGCAGCCAGACGGGAAGGATGGCGGCGATGAAGCCGTAAACGATGAGGCCCCACGCGATGGTCACCTTGTCCAGGGTGAAGACGTCCACGCCCCAGGCGGTGCCGGCAACCATTCCGCCGCCGATGATGGCGGCCATGAGCAGGACGAACCCGATGATGGAAACTTCCATGACCTTGCCCGGCCGGAGGTAGCGCAGGTAGACGCCCATGAAGAGCGCGATGGGGATGGTCATGCCGACGGAGAAGACGCCCCACGGGCTTTCGCCCAGGGCATTGACGACGACGAGCGCCAGGATGGCGACAATGATCACCATGATCAGCAGGGTGGCAACCAGGGCGGCGGTACCGCCGATGACGCCAAGTTCCTCGCGGGCCATCTGGCCCAGCGAACGCCCGCCGCGGCGCATGGAGAAGAACATCACCAGGTAGTCCTGCACGGCACCGGCCAGGACCACGCCGACGATGATCCAGATGGTGCCGGGCAGGTAGCCCATCTGCGCCGCGATGACCGGGCCCACGAGGGGGCCGGCGCCGGCAATGGCTGCGAAATGGTGGCCGAACAGGACGTTCCGGTCCGTCCGGACGTAGTCCTTGCCGTCGGCCTTGTACTCGGCGGGGGTTGCCCGCCGGTCATCTGGCTTGGTGATGAACCGTTCGATGACCTTGGAGTAGAACCGGTACCCGATCAGGTAGGTGCACACTGAGGCGAAAACGAACCAGATGGCATTGACGGTTTCGCCCCGGACGATGGCGAGCATGAACCATGCCACGCCGCCCAGCAGGGAGATCGCAGCCCAGAGCGCGATCTTTCCCGGGGTCCATTTGTTGTCTTCGGATTCGCGGACGGCCTCGTCCACTGCTGTGGGTGGGAGCGCCGGGTCGGTATCCACCGCGCCCTTCCGCCCCGATGAACCGGACCTGTTCTCTGGCGCTGTGGCCATGTCTCCTCCTCGAGATTCGTGCGGATCTGCTCTGAGGCACCCTACCGAACCCGGGGGTGTGGGCGGCGATGGTTCTGCCGGGTGCCCGGGGTTATGCGGCAGGCGGCAGGCAATCGGCGACGAACGACGGCGGACGGGCGGCCTGTGAATTCCACGTTAGGCTTCCTTGGCCCCGGCTGAAAGAGGCGCGCCACGGGAATCGCTTGCGGCCCACCGTGCGCAGGGCATCCTCCGTGGATCAGGATCAGCCGCCGAGCGCCCTTCGGGTCATCGGCAGCGCAGACCTGGTGAAGGCCCAGGCCAGGGCTGATCCGGTCAGCGGGATGGCCACCACCATGGCCGCCAGGGGAAGCCAGGGTACCTCCAGCGATGAACGCATCTCCGTGGAAGCGACGATGAGCACCGCGGGAACCGTCCCGGCCACGGCCCCCAGCACAGCGCCCAGGCCTGAGGTGAAGAGCGCCTGGGCCGCCGCCAGGGCCTTCCTCAGCCGCGGAGCCGCCCCCACCCCTGCCAGCGTGGCGTGGTCCGTCCGGGCATCGGCAAGGGCAAGCCCGGTGGTGATCCCGGCTGCGCTGAACGTGATCAGGGCACTGATGGCCACGATCAGCCACCCCATCCATGCCTGGTCTTTGGGGATCCCCGGTTCCACCCAGAATCCCAGGCCGGACTGGCCAACGACGCCCGCCACCGCACCGGTCACCGCGTCAACCTCGGCCGCCGAAGGGGGACGGCTGAGCTGGATGGCCAGCCCGGCGGTTTCCGGCGCAAGGCCCAGGCGCCCGGCCGTGGCCGGCGAGACGATGCCGTAGTACGGCACGGCCACCGCAGGTTCCAGGATGACGGCATCCAGGACGGTGCTGGTGACGGCGTCGTGGACGATGGACCCGTCCGACGGCGACGGCTGCTGGGTGCGCACGTCCAGGCCCTGCAGCTCGGCTTTTCCGTCGCGGACAAAGGCAGGGTTGGTCACCACCATGGCCCCGGCGTCCAGCGCGGCGATGATGTCCGCCCCGGCGTCGCGACCAAACATGGCACGGATATCGTCGGCGCCGCCCACCAGGATGGACCGGTCCGATGCCGGGTCTGAGGACATGGAGCCGCGGCACCGCCAGTCGTCCGGGTCCACGACGCGCCGTTGGGGCGTGACCGGACATTCCTGGCCGCTTGGCCTGGCCAGGGCGTAGAGGAGGCAGTTGGACGTTTCAGGCGTCACGGGTGCGCCGGGATCTGCGCCGTCCCCAAAGCCACAGTTTTCCACCGGCGCGGGGGTGGTGACTGTCCTGGTCCAGGAGACGCTGTCCAGTGCGCCTGAGACGGCTGCCGAGAGCCGCTGCGGGTCGACGGTCACGGCCGGTGCGGCAGTGCCGTCCGCCAGCGCTGGCTGCGCGAGGCTGAGCGGCAGGTACGCCTGGTTCTCCAGTGCGCTCCAGGAATGCGACAGGCGTTGCCCTGCCAGCTGGCTGGATGACAGCACCAGGGCCGCACTTGCCAGGGTGGCGGCGGCCAGGACGGCCGCCACCGCCGGGACGGTCCGGCTCCGGTTCCTGGCGGAGTCCCGGGCCGCCATGCGCAGCGGCAGCGGCATGGCCCGGGTGCGGGATGTCAGGGCTGCGGTCAGCCATCCGGTCAGGAGCACCAGGGCCACCACCGCCAGGACCGCTCCCCCGGCCAGCATCGCGGAAACTGCGGCGGCCTGCTGTGCCCGCTGGTCGGGATCCTTGGCCGAGCTGCCCAGGGTCCAGCCTGCGGCAAGCAGCCCGGCGGCCGCCAGCAGCACAGCCGCCCCGGCGATCGTGCTCCGCCGTCCGCTTGCTGCCGGTGCCCGTCCGGATTTGAGCGCACCCAGCAGTGCCTGCCGGGCAACGAGGTTGGCCGGCGCCAGGGCGGCAAGGATGCAGGCTGCCAAGCCCATCAGCATGGCAAGGGAGGTCAGCATCGGGTCCGCGTGTACTCCCGCCAGCCGTGCGGAACCGGTGGAACGGACCCACCAGACCACCCCGGCCGCAGCTGCCACGCCGGCAGCGGCGCCGGCCGTGACGGCCAGGCCGCCGAGCCACAGGCCACTCGCGGTGACCACTGCACGGATGGTGGGTGCTTCGGCTCCGGACGCCGCAAGAAGGGCGAGTTCACGCACCTGGTGCTTGGCCCCGACGGCGAACGCTGCCCCTGCCAGGAGCCCGACTTCCAGCAGGGCAAGGGCACCCACCACAGCGAAGGTGGCGTAGGTGGCTACGGTTTCCGAGGGGACTCCGGCCGGCCGGGCCCCGGGCACTGTCACTTCGCCCGGCGGCGGCGGATCCAGCACCACGCTGCGGGACAGCACTCCCACGCCCCTGCTGTTGGCCTCCCTGACCTGCTGCCAGGTCACCGGTTCCGGGCCTGTCACATAGTAGGAGACAGCCTGCGGGGCAGCTGGCCCCGGGACAAATCCTGCGGGCACCTGCCCGGACTTCAGGTACAGCGTGCTGTTGTTATCCGAAGCGTCCGCGTCGCGGATGGTGCCCACTGGGACGAAGGTCCCCGCCGACGTCGTAAATTCCTCACCAAGTTCCACGTCGAACCGCTCGAGCAGCCCGCGTGAGGCCAGAACCTCTGCACCGTTTTCCGGTGCCCGGCCGTCCAGGAGGGTGAATTTTCCCTCGAAAGCTTCGTGGAGCGCGTCCACCTGCACGCCGTTCAGCGTGACCATCGCCTCCCCCACGGAGGTGGTCAGCTGCAGTTGCCGCAGCGGCAGCACCCCGTAGCCGGACGGGAGCAGGGCCTTCGGGTCTGTGGGAACGAACCCAGGGTCCAGCTCTCCGGTGCTGGAGCGCACGTAGGCGTCGTTCATCGGATCCTGGATGGAGTCCCCATTGGGCGTCGGCAAAGCGACGAAGCGTGCCTGGGTGTTGCCCAGTTCGTAACGCACAATTTCCTGCGGTGTCCGCTGCGAACTCTGGTACAGGGTGCCTGCAGCGGTCATTCCGGCCACCGGCAACATGATCAGCAGGACGATCAGGAAGGACCGGCCCCGGTGCCGGGCAATATCCCGCCGGGCCATCCGGACCGCGATGCGGAAGCTGCTGCGGCGCGCTCCAGGCGCCGCAGCCAGCTCCAGCGGCGGGTACAGGTGGGGCATCAGAGGCCGGCCTGCGTCAAGAGGAACGTGGGATCGTGCATGGCCGCCGCCTGGTCCACAATCCGGCCGTCGCGCAGGAAAACCACCCGGTCCGCCCAGGCTGCGTGCCGCGCTTCATGGGTGACGAGCATGACGGCGGAACCGGCGTCCGCGCGGGAGCGGAGGACCTCCATGACGCCATGGCCGGTGGTGGAGTCCAGCGCACCGGTGGGTTCGTCAGCCAGGATCAGCCGCCGCTGGCCCACGATGGCCCGCGCAATGGCGACGCGCTGCTGCTGGCCGCCGGACATCTGGTCCATGAAGCGGTCCGCGAGTTCCGGGATGCCCACCTGGCGGAGGGCGTCCAGCGCCTGCCGGCCCGCTTTCCTGGCTGCTGTCCCGTCCAGTTCCAGCGGAAGAGCCACGTTCTCGGCCGCGGTCAGTGTGGGAACCAGGTTGAAGTCCTGGAACACGTAGCCCACCGCACGCCGGCGCAGCCTGGCAAGCTCGTTGAGGCCGAGTCCGGCAAGCGGCGTCGACTCCACGAAGACACCGCCCGACGTCGGCCGGTCCAGTCCGCCGGCCAGCGCCAGCAGTGAGGATTTTCCCGAGCCGGAAGGGCCCATGACGGCGACGAACTCGCCCGCTGCGATGGTGAGGTCCACGTCCCTTAACGCGGCGACCGCCGTCGCGCCTTCCCCGAAACTCCTGCTCACCCTGGCCAGTTCAAGGACCTGCTGCGGCCCGCGGACGCTCACCGCCGGTTGTCCGCGGTGAGCGGGGCGGCGTCTTCCGTGACCCCGTTGGACGTTTTGCGTGCGGCACCCTGGCTGGCCGATTGTGCCTGCTGGACCATCCTGGCTTCACAGAGATCCAGCCAGCGGACCTCGGCCTCAGTCTGGAAGATCAGCGAATCGAGCACCAGCAGCCAGGCGGTGTCTGCGGTGCGCTGGTTGGCGGCGGTGTCGCGGCGGGCCTTGGTGTAGTCCTGCAGTGCCCGGATGGATGCCACCCGCTGGGCCTGGATGATGGCCTGGACATCCACGCCGGGAAGGGTGACGGCGAGCGCCAGCTTGATGGCGAGTTCATTCCTGGGCGGGTTGTTCCGCTCCACGGGGGCGGCAAACCAGCCGTGCACTTCCGCGGCGCCCTCGGCGGTGATGCTGTAGACCACATGGCCGCCGCCGTCGTCACCTTCCCTGGCCACCAGGCCGTCGCGCTCCAGCCTGTCCAGGGTGGTGTAGACCTGCCCGATGTTCAGGGGCCAGGTGGCTCCCGTGCGGTTTTCGAACTCGACCCGCAGCTGGTAGCCGTAGCGCGGCTGGTCCTGCAGCAGGGCGAGGAGGCTGTGGCGTATGGACATGGTGCTCCCCCGGGCTTAGTCACTAACCGGTATGCACAGGCCCCCAAGACCTGTGCATACCGCGTATAGCTGAGCCTAGCCCGTGGATTCCGATCAAGCAATACTCAGTATCTATCCGACGATCACATCACCAACAGGACCTTGCCTACATGGTCGCCGCTGTCGAAGTATTCGTGCGCTGCGATGACCTGGTCCAGCGGGAACGTCTTGGCCACCAGGGGCTGGATCCTGCCGTCCGCCACCATCGGCCAGACGTGGTCCCTGACCTCGTTCAGGATGGCGCCCTTCTCGGCTACCGGCCTGGGGCGAAGGGCCGTGGCCACCACCGCGGCCCGCTTCCTGAGCAGTTCACCAAGGTCCAGTTCACCCTTGGTGCCGCCCTGCAGGCCAATGACCACCAGGCGCCCGTATTCGGCGAGCGCCTCGACGTTTTGCTTCAGGTACTTGGCGCCCACCACATCGAGGATCACATCGGCACCCTTGCCGCCGTTCTGCCGGCGGAGGCTTTCCGGGAAGTCCTCTTCCGCGTAGTTGATGGCAATGTCCGCACCCAGGAAGGCCTTGGCGGTGCTGACCTTCTCATCGGTGCCGGCCGTGGTGGCCACCTTTGCGCCGTAGGCCTTGGCCAGCTGGATGGCCATGGTGCCGATCCCGCCGGTGGCGCCATGGATGAGGACGGTTTCCCCGGCCTGCAGCTGGGCCGTCATGACCAGGTTCGAGTACACCGTGGCAGCCACCTCCGGGAGGGATGCTGCCGTGACCAGGTCAACGCCGTCGGGCAGCCGCAGGACCTGCTCCGCGGGGACGGCAACCTGCTGCGCGTAGCCGCCGCCGGCGAGCAGCGCCACCACTTTGTCGCCCAGGGAGAACGGCTTGGTCACACCCGTACCAAACCCTGCGATGCGGCCGGAAACTTCCAGTCCGGGGATCTCCGATGCGCCGGGCGGCGGCGGGTAGAACCCGCGGCGCTGCTGCACGTCAGCACGGTTCAGGCCGGCGGCCACGACATCGATCAGCACCTCGCCGGGGCCGGGCACCGGGGCCTCGACCTCGCGTACCTCGAGTACTTCCGGTCCTCCCGGTTCCGAAATGTAGACGGCTTTCATGGACCACTCCCTGTTCCTGACTCAATACCGGTCCAACCAGTGTGCACCGGGTATGCACTGCGGGCCTGTTTTGTTGCAGGCAAGTGCCTATGAAACACTACTCGTTGAGGAAGGTTGTCCGAGCGGCCGAAGGAGCTGGTCTTGAAAACCAGTGTGCGGTAACCCCGTACCAAGAGTTCGAATCTCTTACCTTCCGCGATCAGGACCCCCGCCCGCCGGCAAACCGGCAGGCGGGGGTCCTTCGTTTTAAGTCCGGACTTCGTTCCGTTGACCTGGCCGGGATGCGTTGGCGGCCTCCTGCGCGCAGGCCTCTTGATCGCTGTCAGTGCCTGCACATAGGGTCAGGGTGACCGGCTTCCCCCACTTCCACACACCTTTCCGCCAGCCTTCCGCACACCTTTCCGCACACTGCGACAGGAGACCGTTATGCCGAGCCCCATATCCACCCCCGGCGCCCCTTGCTGGATCGACCTCGTGACCTCCGATATTGCCGCCGCCCGCTCGTTCTATGGAGAGCTCTTCGGATGGGAATTCGAAACGGGCGACCAGGAGAAGTACGGCGGCTACACCACCGCCAGGAAGAACGGCAAGACAGTTGCCGGGATCATGCAGAAGGATGCCGGCATGGCGGCCATGCCGGACGTCTGGTCCACCTACCTGCGGACCGAGGACGCCGCGGCCACCGCCGAAGCCGTCGGCAGCCACGGCGGCCAGGTCTACATGCCTCCCATGGATGTTCCGGAGCAGGGCTTCATGGCAATCTTCGGGGATGCGTCCGGCGCCTCCATCGGCGTCTGGCAGCCCCGGGAGATGAAGGGCTACGAGCTGGTGGCCGAGCCCGGTTCCGCCGCGTGGCATGAATTGCACGCCAAGGACTACGACGCCGCCGTGAGGTTCTACCAGGAGGTCTTCGGCTGGGACACCGAAGTCATGAGTGACTCGCCCGAATTCCGCTACACCACCCTGGGATCGGGCATGACCGCCCAGGCCGGGATCCTGGACGCTTCCGGATACCTGCCGGCCGACGTGCCCTCGCACTGGCAGGTCTACTTCGCCGTGGCGGACACGGACGCCAGCATCGCCCAGGCCACCGCAATGGGCGCCACCGTCCTGGACGGCCCGGAGGACAGCGACTTCGGCCGGGTAGCCATGCTCGCCGACCCCACCGGCGCCACCTTCAAAATCATCGCCAGCCAGGCACCGCAGGGCGGCTAGGACCCCGGCTCCGGCGGCGCCGGACGGGAACACCACCCATACCACCAGACTGATACCGGCCGGGGCTTCTTGCTACCGGCCGGTATTGTTTGTGATGGCCGGCACATCCAGGTAACAGGTGCCGGCCACCGCAATGGCATCACCGCACGGGGCCACGGTAGCTCCGGGATGGTGGACGGGCCGCTCCGCTGGGGAACGATCCGCCGAATGCACGCATTGGCCACTTTGCGTTCATTCAGTGCTGTTGGGATATGCCGGACAACCACTTGACCAGGAGCAGGGTCCGGCCCCAGTCCGATCGGTACAACCCGGACATACTCCAATGGGTCCCCCACCGGGGACAACCTCATGAAAGTAAGAGCGGATGCATCAAACACCTTGGAAATTAGCGCTGGGCACAGCGTTGTCGGCGGGGCTCATCGCAGCCCCGTTGACGGCCCTGCCTGCGGTAGCGGACAGCACGGCCGCGGAGGTCTCAGCCGCGGCAGGCACATCGCCCGTTGTCATCAACGAGGCCTACCTGAGCGGCGGCAGCAGCGGCGCCGCCTACAAGAACAAGTTCGTGGAGCTTTACAACACCTCGGATGCCCCGGTGTCACTGGACGGCTGGTCGGTCCAGTACCGCGCCGCCGGCGGGACGGGTGCGCCTTCCGGAGTTTCGGCGCTGTCCGGTTCCATTCCGGCCAAGGGGTACTACTTGGTACAGGGCGGGAGTAACGGTGCAAACGGCGCTGACCTCCCCAAGCCCGACCTGGTAGCCGGGGGCCTGAACCCGAGCGGCTCTTCGGGGACCATCGTGCTCGCCAACCAGCCCTCCGCCGTCGTACTTCCCACCGGTTCCGCGGTGGAATCCGCCGGCGTGGCCGACCTCCTGGGCTACGGAACGTCCAACACGTTCGAAACCCAGGCCGCGGCGGCCCCCGCAGGCAACACGGACGTGCGGAGCCTCAACCGGACCGGCGGGACGGACAGCAACAACAACGCCGCCGACTTCAGCCTCAGCTCCACCATCACGCCGGTATCCTCCGGCGGAACCGCCCCGGACCCCGAGCCGACTCCTGACCCCACCCCGGATCCTGTGGCCAAGACCATCGCCGAGATCCAGGGCACCGGCACCGCCAGCCCGCTGGCCGGCACCACCGTGACCACCCGGGGCAAGGTCACGGCGGCGTTCCCCACCGGCGGCCTCAACGGCTACTACATCCAGACCCCGGGCACCGGCGGTGACCTGGCGGGCACCAACCACGCCGCCTCCGACGGTATCTTCGTCTACTCGCCGGCCACCGTTGGATCGGTCAAGGCCGGCGACTACGTCCAGGTGACCGGTGCCGTCGCCGAGTACTACGGCATGACCCAGGTCAACGTCACCGCAGCAACCGGGCTCACCCAGCTCACGGAGGCGGCCCCCGAGGTCAAGCCCACCATTTTCACGCTGCCTGCCACGGAGGCCATCCGCGAGTCGCTGGAAGGCATGCTCCTGGCTCCGGAAGGGCCGCTGACGGTAACGGACAACTACAGCCTGAACCAGTACGGCGAGATCGGACTGGCCGGCGGCACTACCCCGCTGGTGCAGCCCACCGCCGTCGCGCCATACGGCTCGGCGGAGTACAACGCCGCTGTTGCTGACAATGCCGCCCGCGGCATCAAGCTCGACGACGGCTCCAGCACCAACTTCCTCAAGGACGCCACCACCAAGGCCGAGGTGCTGCCGTACCTCACCACCACGGACCCGGTCCGCGTCGGCTCTCCCGCCACGTTCAACACCAACGTGGTGCTCGGGTACGCCAACGATTCCTGGAAGCTGCAGCCGCTGACCCACCTGACCGAAGCCAACAAGGCAACGGTCCAGCCCGTCAGCTTCGGCGCCACCCGCACCGAAGCTCCCGCAGCAGTGGGAGGCAACGTCAAGATCGCCTCGTTCAACGTGCTGAACTACTTCCCCACCACCGGCGACACCCTGTCCGGCTGCACCTACTACGGGGACCGCGCCGGCAACCCGATCACCGTCCGCGGTGGCTGCGACGCCCGCGGTGCCGCCAACGCGGAGAACTTCCAGCGGCAGCAGGACAAGATCGTCGCCGCCATCACGAAGACCGGCGCCGACGTGGTCACCCTCATGGAGATCGAAAACTCCGCGCAGTTCGGCAAGGACCGGGATGACGCCCTCGCCAAGCTGGTGGAGTCACTGAACATCCCCACGCCCGGCATCTGGGACTATGTCCGCTCACCCGCGAACGCACCCCCGCTGGCCGACGAGGACATGATCCGCACCGCATTCATTTACAAGAAGGCCGTTGCAGAACCCGTGGGTGAATCCATCATCCACAACGACACCACCGCCTTCGCCAGCGCCCGCAAGCCGCTGGCCCAGGTGTTCAAGCCCGTGGGCGGCGGCGCAGGCACCGAATTCATCGCCATCGCCAACCACTTCAAGTCCAAAGGTTCCGCCGCAACACCTGACGACACCGACAAGGGCCAGGGCAACTCCAACCTCGCCCGCACCGCCCAGGCCAAGTCCCTGCTGGACTTCGCCACCTCGCTGCAGCAGTCGAAGGGCACCGACAAGGTCTTCCTGATCGGTGACTTCAACTCCTACGGCAAGGAAGACCCCATCAACGTCCTGACGGCCGCCGGCTACGTCAACCAGGACGACAAGGCAAAGAACGCCGACGGTTCCGCCAAGCACTCGTACCTCTTCGGCGGCCTGGTGGGGTCCCTGGACCACATCCTGGCCTCCCCTGCAGCCAACGGCGTGGTGACCGGCGCGGACATCTGGAACATCAACTCCGTTGAATCAGTGGCCCTGGAATACAGCCGCTACAACAACAACGTCACCAACTACTACGCACCGGACCAGTTCCGCGCCAGCGACCACGACCCCGTGGTGGTGGGCATGGACCTGAAGTCCGCACCCGCCAGCGTTGACCTGAACTTCCTGGGCATCAACGATTTCCACGGCCGGATCGACGCCAACACCGTCCAGTTCGCCGGAACCATCGAGAAGCTGCGGGCGGCTGCCGCCCCCGGGGCAACGGCGTTCCTCTCCGCCGGCGACAACATCGGCGCGTCCCTGTTTGCCTCCGCCGTGGCCAAGGACCAGCCCACCATCGATGTGCTGAACGCCCTTGAACTGAAGGCCTCGGCAGTGGGCAACCACGAGTTCGACGGCGGCTGGCCGGACCTGCGCGACCGCGTCATCGCGGACGGCAGCAACGCCAAGTTCCCGTACCTCGGAGCGAACGTGTACCGGAAGGGCACCACGGAGCCGGTCCTGCCGGAGTACACGGTGCTGGATATGAACGGCATCAAGGTGGCCGTCATCGGCACCGTCACCCAGGAGGTCCCCTCCCTGGTGACACCCGCCGGGATCGCCGACCTCGAGTTCGGTGACCCGGTGGAGGCCATCAACCGGGCCGCTGCGAAGATCAAGGCAGGCAACCTCGCCGACGTCATCATCGTGGAAAACCACGACGGCGCCGGGTCCGGTGTGGTGGAAGGGTCCACGCTCGAGCAGGAAGTGGCAGCCGGCGGCCCGTTCGCGAAGCTGGTCACCGAAACCTCCGCAGACGTTGACGCCATCTTCACCGGCCACACGCACAAGGAATATGCCTGGGACGCCCCCGTCCCCGGCGTGCAGGGCAAGACCCGCCCCATCGTGCAGACCGGCAACTACGGCGAGAACGTGGGCCAGATCCAGCTGACGGTGGATACCGCCAGCAAGGAAGTCACCGGTTACAAGGCCGGCAACGTCAAGCGGACCACTGACCCGGCGGCAGACCTGATCGCGGCCTACCCGCGCGTGGCTGCGGTGGACGGCATCGTGCAGAGGGCCCTGGCAGCCGCAGCCGAGGTGGGCAACCAGCCCGTCGGCTCGGTCACGAAGGACATCACCACCGCCTTCAGCACCGACGCCACCGGCACGGCGAAGCGCGACGACCGCGGCAGCGAGTCAACCCTGGGCAACCTGGTGGCCGACTCACTGCTCGATTCGCTGAAGCCGGCCGAACTGGGCGGGGCCGAGATCGGCGTCGTGAACCCCGGCGGCCTCCGCAACGAGCTGTACTACGCTCCGGACGGAACCATCACCTACGCCGAGGCGAACGCCGTGCTGCCGTTCGTGAACAACCTCTGGACCACGTCCCTGACCGGAGCGCAGTTCAAGACCCTGCTGGAGCAGCAGTGGCAGACCAACGCCGACGGCACGGTCCCCAGCCGCGCCTACCTGCAGCTGGGCCTGTCCAAGAACGTGAACTACACCTACGACGCCGCCCGCGCCGCCGGTGACAGGATCACGTCGGTCCGGGTCAACGGTGAAGTGCTGGATCCTGCCAAGTCCTACCGGGTGGGCACGTTCAGCTTCCTGGCAACCGGCGGCGACAACTTCCGGGTCTTCACCCAGGGAGCCAATACACGGGACTCCGGACTCGTGGACCGGGACGCGTGGATCGGCTACCTGCAGAAGAGCAGCCCGGTGTCCCCGGACTTTGCCCGGCGTTCCGTGGCCGTCACCAACACCACGGCGGCGACGGTCAAGCCCGGCGAAACGGTCAACCTGGCGGTCTCCAAGCTGGACCTGACCTCGCTGGGCAGCCCGGTGAACACTGCCCTGACCGGCGTTTTCACCGATTCGGCCGGCAAGGCCACCCAGGTGGGAACGGTTCCGGTATCGGCAGGGTCCGCCGCTGTCAGCCTTGTCGTTCCGTCAGGTGCCGCCGCCGGCACGGCAACGCTGGTGCTCACCGCGGCGGAGTCCGGAACAAAGGTGACCGTAGCGGTTCAGGTGGCAGCCACCACGCCGCTGCCGCCCGCGTGCACGGCACCCACCAAGCCGGCCAAGTGGTACGACGTCCTGGGATGGATCCGTTACGGCATTGCCTGGCTCCAGTACCAGCAGTGCCTGCGCGGCTGATGCTGCGCCGGTAAGGCATAGAACACGAGAAAGGGTGTCCCTCCCGGCCAGTTGGCCGGGAGGGACACCCTTTTCCATTGCGCGGTATTTTTATGCCCCGCGTTGGGTGCCCAAAAACTCAGGGGACGACGACGGTTTCCGAGTACGTGGACGAGTCGCCCTTGATGGAGGTGCTGCTGCGCCGGGTTATTTCCCGGGCGGAAGACGCGCTGTTACGCGGCGCCCAGGATGGCCTGTGCGATTTCGTCGGCGTCCCGGAGCGTGCGCTGGCCGCTGCGGTAGGCCGGGGTGCCCGGCTGGTGCGCCTCGGCGGCGATGGCGGTTCCCCACTGGGCGGACGAAAGCTGCAGGCCCAGCACGTACATCCCTTTGGTGACGGACCCGTTGGCGGCGAGGGGCCGGTACGGGTGCGGTTCCACGTCCAGGCCGGTGGACTGCACCGGCGCCCCCTCGGCGGTCATCATGTGCCTGGACCGGACCAGCCCGTCCTTGAGCAGCTGTTGCAGGAGCGGAGAGTCGTTGGCAGAGACCCGGTTGCCGGGCGCGAGGGCCTCCACCATGGTCCGGGCGGCGGCGGGCGGGCCCTCAACCCAGGGTGAGGCTGCGGTGAAGGTTCCGGCCTTGCGGTCCACGCCGAATTTCGGATCCGGACCCACAAAGCTGACGATGCCGGCCCTCGCCAGCGCTGCCAGCTGCTCCGAGCGCAGCGCAGGCGGCCCGCTGGCCAGCCCTTCCACGAACGACTCGAACCAGCCACGCAGGCCGGCCACCCAGGATTCGTCGGTGATGCCGCCGTCGGCCACTGCCGTTTTGAGGACGGCGCGGCCGTGGTGCAGGGCACCGATGGCCATCTTCACGGGGTCATCCTCGCCGAGCGAGGAGCGGCGGGCGTCGTCGAGGAGGAATTCGACGACGGCGGCGTCCTGCTCGGCGCGCGACGCGAAAGTGCGTCCCGCCAAAGGCGCGGCGAGCCCCGGAAGGTCCAGCCGGTGCCGCGGCCCCACGTGGATGGCCAGCACGCTGTCCACGGCGTCTTCCCAGTTGGCGGCGCTGTGCGCGTGCGGGTGCAGGGCTTCCTCAAGGGCGGCCAGGAACGCTGCACTGTCCGGGACCGCACCGGGCTGCGCGCGGACCAGCGTTGAGTAGTAGGCCCAGAGGGTGTCGCGGTGCAGGAGGGGCCAGAGGTCGTGGTCGAACCCCGGACGGATACCGGCAGCCTCGAACCGGTCCAGGGCAGCCTCCGTGAGGTAGCGGAGGGTGACCGAGGAGGCGTAATAGCCTTCCAGCGCCGCTTTGGCCCGGTAGGGGGTCCCCCTGCGGGAGGCGGCGATGATCAACGGTTCCTGGCCGGAGGGCTCATACTCCAGCCGCCCGGCCGGGCCGCCGGCGGTGAATTTTCCGCCGCGGCCCTCGGTCAGCTGGACCATCGTGTCGAAGAAGTTCAACCCCATGCCGCGCACCAGGACCGGTTCACCGGCCGGAATTACGGCCCAGTCCACGTCAGCCGGAACGTCCGGCGGCAGGTACCGCAGGCCCAGCTGCCCCGCGGAGGCCTGCAGTTCGCGCTGTTCGGGATTGAGCCTGGACGGGATGTGCCCGAGGGCCAGCACCACCGAATCGGCGCGGATCGCCGCCCCGGTGGCCAGGCCGACGTCGAACGTTCCGTCTCCCACCGGGTGCACCGACAGGGCGGACGTTTCGTGGAATTCGATGGTGACGCCGTCGGGCGCCTCGGCGAGCAGGTCCGCCAGCGTGGAGCGCAGGTACCGGCCGTAGATCGCACGGCTGGGGAAGTCGTTGGACCCGAGCACTGCGAGTTCGGCGAGTTCCTCCGCGGTGAGGGACGGAAGCGGATCCTGCTGCTGCCGTTCACGCCAGCGGTCGAACGTGGTCCCGGCGACGGCGGCCGGCAGGTCGGGATCCTCGGGAATCAGCGTGGGATAGAAGGACTGCGTGTTCATCAGGAACAGCCGCGACTGCCCTGGCTGCCAAACGTGCCCCGGCCCCGCGGGGTAGGGGTCGATGACGTCGATGTGGAGCCGGACGGCAGCCATGCGTCCCCGTTCGGCCCGGTGACTGGCGTGGGCGAGCAGGCGCTCCAGGACGCTGGTGCCCCTGGGGCCGGCACCGATGATGGCGGTCCGGGTGCTCTGCGTATTTTCCACGCCTTCCAGAGTACGGGCTTGCGTTGAAGAGGGAGGGCTGGCCGCTTGACTTGCCACCCCCGAGCGGATGTTGTTTGGATGGGGCGCATGACCACCACTGCAGCTGATTCAGCGTCCGGCCACGGCAACACCCCCACGGACGGCAGGCCTGCGGGCACCGGCCCCGGCGGCCTTGGCGGCCTCGCACCGGAGCCAACCGACGAAAATGTGTGGCTCGAGGAGATCTACGGCGAAGAGCCGCTCGCCTGGGTCAAGGAGCAGAACTCACGCACGGAAGACCTCCTGGAGGACGCCGACTACGCCGAGCTCGAGGGCAGCATCCTGGAGGTGCTGGACTCCACCGACAGGATCGCCATGGTAGGCAAGCGCGGCGACTGGTACTACAACTTCTGGAAGGACCGGGACAACCCCAAGGGCCTGTGGCGCCGCACCACCTGGGAAAGCTACTGCACGGATTCCCCCGAGTGGGACGTCCTGCTGGACGTGGACGCCCTGGCAGCCGCCGAGGGCGAGGAGTGGGTGTTCCACGGCGCCACGTTCCTCCGGCCGGCCGTGGGCGAGCCTTACCGGCACGCGCTGCTGGCGCTCTCCCCCGACGGCGGCGACGCGAACCGGTACCGGGAGTTCGACGTCGAATCCCGCACGTTTATTGACCCGGCGGCGGGCGGTTTTGACCTGCCGACGGCGAAGGGCAACGTGTCCTGGCTGGACGCGGACACCCTCCTGGTCTCCTCCACGGCGGACGGGCTGCCCAGGACGGCGTCCTCCTACGCCCGGACCGGTGTCACCCTGAACCGCGGCGAAACCCTGGCCGGCGCACCCCGGCTGTTCGAGGTTCCCGAACAGCACATGATGGCCGTGGTGGCGCACGACTCCACCCCCGGTTTCGAACGCACCTTCGCCGTGGACTACATCGACTTCTTCAACCGGACAAACCTGGTGCTGCGCGACGGTTCATGGGTGGCCATCGACGTTCCCACCGACGTCAACGTCAGCGCACACCGCGAATGGCTGCTGTTCCGCCCGCAGCGGGACTGGGCGCTGGATGGCACCACCTATCCGGCCGGCGCCCTGCTGGCCGCCAATTTCGAGGACTATCTGGCCGGAGCACGCGACCTCGTGGTGCTGTTCACGCCGGACGCCCACACGTCCCTGCAGTCGTGGAGCTGGACGCGGAACTTCCTGCTCCTCAACCTTCTGAGGGACGTGTCCTCGGAAATCCGGGTGCTGGACCCGTCCCGCCCGGCCGATGCCGCCGACGGGTCCTTCGGGGACGGCTCCGCCTGGGCCTCCACGCTCCTGGACGCCTGCCCGCCGCTGCATGACGTCAACGCCTATGCCGTGGACGATGAGGATGAAGCAGCGGCCGACGGCGGTGCGGGCGACGACTTCTGGCTGATCGCCACCGGATTCACCACGCCCAGCACGCTGATGCGCGGCACGCTGGAACGTGGCCGAGACGATGCCGGGACGCACGGCGTGGTGAGCCGGCACACGGAGGTGAAGTCCTCGCCGTCGTTCTTCTCCGACGCCGAGTACGAGGTCCAGCAGCACTTCGCGGTCTCCGACTACGGCACCCGGGTTCCGTACTTCCAGGTCTCCTCCCACAACCTGCCCCTCGACGGCCAGAACCCCACCCAGCTCTCCGGCTACGGCGGCTTCGAGGTCTCCCGGACGCCCGCCTACAGCGGAACGGTGGGGCGGGCCTGGCTGGAGCGGCGGACCACCGGCCTGCCGGTCGACTGCGGGGAGGCACCGCACTCGCGCGGTGGCGTCTACGTGGTGGCGAACATCCGCGGCGGCGGCGAATACGGGCCGGCGTGGCACCGCGCCGCCCTGCAGGAAAACCGGCACAAAGCCTACGAGGACTTCGCCGCGGTGGCGCGGGACCTGATTTCCCGCGGCGTCACCTCCCGCGAGCGCCTGGGCTGCGTGGGCGGCTCGAACGGCGGGCTGCTGGTGGGCAACATGCTGACCCGCTACCCCGACCTGTTCCGGGCCGTGTCCTGTGGCGTGCCGCTGCTGGACATGCGCCGGTACACCAAGCTGTCCGCCGGGCACTCCTGGATCGCCGAATACGGGGACCCGGACGTGGCGGAGCAGTGGGAGTACATCCGGACGTTCTCCCCGTACCACCTGCTCAAGGACGGCATCGAATACCCGGAAACGTTCATCTGGACGGCCACCTCGGACGACCGCGTGGGCCCCGTGCAGGCACGGAAGATGGCTGCCCGCATGCTCGCCATGGGCATACCCAACGTCTGGTTCCACGAAGCACTGGAGGGCGGCCACGCGGGGGCATCGGACAACCGGCAGGCGGCAGCCTTGCAGGCTCGCAGCCAGCACTTCCTGTGGAAGGCGCTGGCGGGCGGAACGTCGTGACGGCGGCAGCCACGCCGGATGAGTCTGGGTCTGGTGTGCCTGGGCCTGGCGTGTCTGGGCCTGCGGTGCCTCGGCCTGCGGTCTCGGTGCCGCCTGCTGTCTCGGTCCGCAGGGCTGTTGCCACGGATGTGGAGCGGCTTGCAGACGTGCACATCCGGTGCTGGCAGGAAACCTACCGCGGGATGCTGTCCGACGCGTTCCTGGCGACGGCTGACCGGGAGGGCCGGCTGGCGCTGTGGCGGCACCTGCTGGACCGGCCGGACCCGGCCGAAGCGTGGGTGGCGTGCGACGGCGACACGGTGGTGGGCTTCGCCGGTGTCCGATCAGTTCCCGCTACGGATTCCCCGGAAGGACACCCGCCGCCAGAGTCCGGCCCCCTGGAACTGTGGGGGCTGTACCTGCTGGCATCCCACCAAGGGCTGGGCCTTGGCCGGCAGCTGCTCGGCGCTGCCCTGGGCACCCAGGCTGCGAGCCTGTGGGTGGCCGCTGGCAACAGCCGGGCCGTCGGCTTCTACCGTCGGTTCGGCTTCAAACCGGACGGCGTGGCCGACACTTTGGCGGACTGGGAGGACCTGCCCGAGATCAGGATGGTGCGCCCGGTCCAGCCCGCTGCCTAGGCTGACCGGCCCCGGCCAGCCTTCCGCATCGCGGGGCCGCAGCCGTTTTGCACTGCATGGCCGGATCTGCGTATCCTTGGTGGGCTAGGAATAGCAATTGGAGACGTGCCAGAGCGGCCGAATGGGCTTCACTGCTAATGAAGTGTGGGGCACAACTCCACCGGGGGTTCAAATCCCCCCGTCTCCGCGTTCGGCCCCGGTCCCTTGGATCGGGGCCTTTTGCGTACCCGGGGGCGTTGTCCCGCGTGGTCCGGTCTTGCTCCTGGCCTTGTTCGCGGATCAGAGCCTTGAAGGCACAGTCCTGCGAACAAGCCTCTGACCCGAGCGGCAAGACGCGAGTTCCCGACCCAAGCCAGCCAGACGACAGATCTCCATCCGGCAACTCCGCTGCAGTCCGGGGATCGGACGCACTCTGCTGGCGCAGGCTGCCTGGTGGCAGGATAAGCGGATGGCAGTAAGAGATCGGGCCCACGCGCAGGGGGACGCCGCGAAGGCATGGAGCCCGCGGCTGGCCCTCCTGGTGGCAGCAACCTTCTTCATGGAGTTCCTCGACGGGACCATCCTCACCACTGCCATCCCCAATATCTCAGCCGACTTCAGTGTTCCCGCGGCAGACGTCAACATCACCATGACGGCCTACCTGCTCACCGTCGCCATCGGTATTCCCATCAGCGGCTGGCTGGCCGAACGCTTTGGGGCGCGAAGGATCTTCTGCCTGGCCGTTGCCATCTTCACCGTTGCTTCACTGGCCTGTGCCCTCAGCCAGGACCTCACCACACTGACGCTGAGCCGCGTCGCCCAGGGTGCCGGGGGCGCCATGATGGTTCCGGTGGGCACGCTGGTGGTGCTGCGCGGCACGCCTAAATCGGAGCTTTTACGGGCCACGGCGTTCCTCGTCTGGCCCGGCCTGCTGGCGCCGGTCCTCGCACCCCTGGTGGGCGGTGCACTCACCACGTACCTGTCCTGGCACTGGATCTTCCTGATCAACCTCCCGCTGGGGCTGGCGGCCTTCCTTGCGGCCCTGCGCCTGGTCCCAACGTCTGCTGGCGATAAAGGCCGGCGGCTGGACTGGCCCGGGCTGTTCCTCACCACGCTGGGTGTCGGCGCCCTGGTGGTTGGCCTTGAACTGGCAAGCTCCCACCCGGACGGCCCCTGGGCGGGCATCAGTGCAGCAGCAGGTGCAGCCTCCCTGCTCGCGGCCGTGCTCTGGATGCGCCGTGCCAGCAACCCCCTGTTCAACCTGGACGTGTTCCGGACCCGCACGTTCCGCGCGATGGCCACCGGCGGATTCGTTTACCGGCTGACCATCAGCTCGGTTCCCTTCCTGCTGCCCCTGATGTTCCAGGCCGGTTTCGGGTGGACCCCCATCCACGCAGGCATCATGGTGGCCGCCGTCTTCATCGGCAACATCGGTATCAAACCGGCCACCACTCCCCTGATCCGCCGCTTCGGGTTCAAGGCCATGCTGGTGTTCGCGTCCCTCGCGTCAGCAGCCACTTTTGCGCTGTGCGCGCTGCTGACCCCGGAGACTCCGCAGGTGCTGACGTTTGCCCTGCTGGTCTGCAGCGGGGCGTTCCGCTCCATCGGGTTCTCGTCCTACGCGTCGGTGCAGTACGCCGATATCGTCCCCGCGCAGTTGACGTCGGCCAACACCGTTTCGGCAACGCTGGTGCAGCTCGCCACGGGTGCCGGGATCGCAGTAGCTGCCTTGCTGATCCGCATCTTCGACGGACTTGGCTCATTTCCCCAGGATGACGCAGGTCCGTACCGCGGAGCCTTTCTGGCCATGGCAGTCCTGATGCTGGCCAGCACCGTGGACAGTGTCCTGCTCCCGCGGCATGCGGGAGCAGCGGTCAGCCGGCCTGCGCCAGAACCAGCGGAAGCACAGCCCCGGCCCCGGCCTGCCGAAGGGCGCGCCCCGCGACCGTAAGGGTCCACCGGCTGTCCGCCAGGTCGTCGATCAGCATCACGCTCTGCCCCTGGATGGAACCCAACGCCGCTTCGAGCTCGGGGCCAACCACCACCCGGTCCCAGACCCCGGCCAACCGGTAGGCGCTGTTGCCGCCGCGGCTTCCTGTGGGGCCGCCGTGGGCCAACTGCAGGGCGCCGAGATAGGGGATGCGGCCAATGTCCGAAATCCCGCGGGCGAGGGATTCCACCAGCTGCGGTTTGCTGCGCGACGGCATGCTCACGATCGCCGCAGGCCGGCCTCCACCGCTCCAGCCCGCCGTCCGGGA
Source organism: Pseudarthrobacter equi (assembly GCF_900105535.1). Classification (NCBI taxonomy): domain Bacteria; kingdom Bacillati; phylum Actinomycetota; class Actinomycetes; order Micrococcales; family Micrococcaceae; genus Pseudarthrobacter; species Pseudarthrobacter equi. Next base: position 1,160,020 of record NZ_LT629779.1, on the reverse strand, counting down.
GTCACCTGTTCCCCACTCCCGCAGGACCTGGACGCAGGCCTGCAGCATGGCAGGGTCCACCGGACGGTCTTCCGCGCCGGCGGCGAAGATGGTCCGCAGGGCACCGCCCCAGCCAAGGTCGGTCAGCCTGGCCAGGACGCGGCCCTCTGACAGCGCCTCCGGCGGCTTGATCTTTCCCTTGACCGGAACGCCCAGCCGGTCCATCCCGCTGGGCCACTGCAGCCGCGGCTCAAGGACGCCGCCGGCCCTGCTGAGCGTCTGCCCGGCCGCGTTCGTGGCATCAGCTGCGACGTCGGCGGGGAACCACTGCCCGGCGCAGTTGTCGCACCGGCCACAGGCGTGGGCGGTCTCATCATCAAGGACGGACGTGATGTATTCCATCCGGCACCCGGCAGTGTCCTGGTAGATGATCATGGAGTCCTGTTCATCCACCCGGGCCTCGGCAATGCGCTGGTACCGCTCCGCGTCATAGACCCACGGCCGCCCGGTGGAACGCCAGCCACCGCCTACCCTTTCCACGGCCCCATCCACCGAGAGGACCTTGAGCAGCAACTCAAGCGGGGTCCGGCGCAGGTCCACCCGTGCCTCCAGCGCCACGGTGGACACGGCACTTCCCGCGTCGGCGAGCGCCGTCAGGACAGCGGCAGCTTTCTCCTCCGACGGCATGGACGCGGTGGCGAAGTACTGCCAGATGTCGCGGTCCTCGGAGCCCGGCAAGAGCAGGACATCGGCGTTGGCGGCTCCACGCCCTGCACGGCCCACCTGCTGGTAGTAGGCAACCGGCGACGACGGCGCCCCGAGGTGGACCACGAACCCGAGGTCCGGCTTGTCGAAGCCCATGCCCAGAGCGGACGTGGCCACCAGGGCCTTGACCTGGTTGTCCTTGAGCAGCTGCTCGGCGCGCTCCCGGTCTGCGGGGTCGGTGCGGCCGGTGTAGGACAGCACTTCGTGGCCCGCCTCCGCCAGGAGCCGGGCGGTGTCCTCGGCGGCGGAAACGGTCAGGGTGTAGATGATGCCGCTGCCGGGCAGGTCCGACAGGTGGGTCAGCAGCCACCCGAGGCGCTGGCGGGCGTCAGGGAGCGCCAGGACGCCGAGCCGCAGCGAATCGCGGCCGAGGGCCCCGCGGATGGTCAGGACGCCGGCACCCAGTTGCTCTTCGATGTCGTGGACCACGCGGGAGTTGGCGGTGGCCGTGGTGGCCAGAACCGGCACCGAGTCCGGCAACTGCTCGATGAGGTCTGCGATCCGGCGGTAATCAGGACGGAAGTCGTGGCCCCAGTCCGAGATGCAGTGCGCTTCATCGATGACCAGCAGTCCGGTGCGCCGGATCAGTTCCGGCAGCTGGTTTTCCCGGAAAGAGGGGTTGGTCAAACGTTCCGGCGAGACCAGGAGAACGTCAACCTGGTCCGCCGCAAGCTGTTCGCGGACGGTGTCCCACTCCAGCTGGTTTGCCGAGTTGATGGCGACGGCCCGGACACCGGCCCTGGCGGCAGCGGCCACCTGGTCACGCATGAGCGCCAGCAACGGCGACACGATCAGGGTGGGGCCGGCCCCGCGGCGGCGCAGCAGGAGGGACGCCACGAAGTAGACAGCCGACTTGCCCCACCCGGTGCGCTGGACCACCAAAGCCCGCCGGCCGCCGTCGACCAATGCCTCAATGGCCTCGTACTGGCCGTCGTGGAAATCTGCCCCCGGGTTTCCCACCAGCTCACGCAGCACAGCCAGCGCCTGGCTGTGGGTGCCGGTGCCGGAACCGCCCGGAGGGGACGGCTGCGCAAAGGAAGCGGCAGCCCCAAAATCAGCGTCAGAATCAGTATCGGTCTGGGAAAGGGTGGCGTTCCGGTTTTCAACCATTGATTCAGTATCCCAGCCGCCCCTGACAACCGGCTTACGCCCAACAGTTATGTGGAAAGGCCCACAGATCCCTTCCGTCACAATCGCCAGCCCCGTCTCCCCCTCCACAGGCACCGCACGGGTCCACGTAAGATAAAGCCCGTGACTAGCGAACAGACAACGACTTTTGACCTTTCGGCATCCTTCAAGGCCTACGACGTCCGTGGCATTGTGGGCGAATCGATCACCGCCGAAATCGTCGAAGCCGTGGGGGCCGCTTTCGTGGACGTCCTGCAGCTCGAAGGCCAGACCATCCTGGTGGGCGGCGACATGCGCCCCTCCTCGCCCGAGTTCAGCAAAGCCTTCGCCGACGGTGCTGCCACCCGCGGCGCCAACGTGGAACTGCTGGACCTGATTTCCACTGATGAGCTCTACTTCGCCTGCGGCCTCCTCAACCGGGCCGGGGCCACCTTCACCGCAAGCCACAACCCCGCCGGCTACAACGGCATCAAGATGTCCAAGGCCGGCGCTGTCCCCATCTCCTCCGAAACCGGCCTGAAGGACGTCCAGTCCCTGGCCGAGCACTACCTCAGCACGGGGACCATCCCGGCAGCCGGCCAGCGCGGCCAGATCGGTGTGCGCGACGTCCTGAAGGAGTACTCCGAGTACCTCCGCAAGCTGGTGGACCTCTCGGGATCCCGCCGCCTGAAGGTTGTGGTGGACGCCGGAAACGGCATGGCCGGGCTGACCACGCCCGCCGTTCTGGGTGACGCCCTGCTGCCCAAGCTGCCGTTCGACATCATCCCGCTGTACTTCGAACTGGACGGTTCCTTCCCGAACCACCCCGCCAACCCGCTGGAACCGGAAAACCTCCGGGACCTGCAGGCCGCTGTCATCGAACACGGCGCGGACATCGGGCTGGCCTTCGACGGCGACGCCGACCGCTGCTTCGTGGTGGACGAGAAGGGCGAGCCCGTCTCGCCGTCGGCCGTTACCGGCATGGTCGCCCGGCGCGAAATTGCCCGTGCGAAGGCCCAGGGCGAAGCCACCCCCACGATCATCCACAACCTCCTCACCTCCCGCGCGGTGGCCGAGCTGGTGGAGCACGACGGCGGTCGGGCCGTCCGTACGCGCGTGGGCCACTCCTTCATCAAGGCAGTCATGGCCGAGGAAGGCGCGGTGTTCGGCGGCGAGCACTCGGCACACTTCTACTTCCGCGACTTCTGGAACGCGGACACCGGCATGCTGGCGGCCATGCACGTCCTGGCCGCGCTGGGTGAGCAGGACGGCCCGCTGTCCGAGCTCGGCCGCGAGTACGAGCCCTACGTCAGCTCCGGGGAGATCAACTCCGAGGTGGAGGATAAGCCGGCCGCCGTCGAGCGCGTGCGTGCAGACTTCGCCGGCGAGGACATCACCATCGACACCCTTGACGGCAGCACCTTCACGGCCAACGACGGCAGCTACTGGTTCAACCTGCGCCCGTCCAACACAGAACCTTTCCTGCGGCTCAACGCCGAAGCGACAGACCGGGCCACGATGGAACGGGTCCGGGACCGGGTCCTGGCCCTCGTGCGGGCCTAACCCGTGGCCGACCATACCGGGCCCGCCACGGCGGGGCAGGAAAGCTGGCGGGAGTCTGTCCCCGAAGCCACGGCGACCGACCTTGAAAACCTCCTCGGAACCGGCGTCAGCGCCGCCCAGGAGCAGCTTCAGCGCGCCGGCGGCTTCCTCCCGTTCGCCCTCACGGTGCAGAACGACGGCGAGGTGCGGCTGGTGGCCGTCTCCCCGGCGGATGCCGAGGACGGAAGCGGCGCCGAGTTCGACGCTGACGCCATGATCAGCGACCTGAACGCGCTGTTGCGGCAGAACCGGGACGATTACCGCGCCGCTGCCCTGGTGTGCGACATCCTGCTGGTGGAGGAGGACTCCGACGCCATCCACGTTGCCGCCGAGCACCGGGACGGCTCGGTTTTCGCCGCCGTGCTTCCCTACGCGGCCAACGCTGCAACCCAAACCTGGGAGTTCGGCCAGCTGGAGGCCGACACCAACGAGCCCGCCATCTGGGTGGACTAGACCAGGCGCCGCGCCATGAAAATCAACGCGTTTGCCGACGTCAGCCTGCGGGCACTGATGGTGCTGGCGGCCGTTCCGGGCGGCCAGCTCCTGACCACGCAGAACATCGCGGACTCCGTGGGGACGCCGTACAACCACGTCAGCAAGGCCATGGCCAGGCTCCGCACCATGGGGCTGATCGACGTGGAGCGGGGCCGCACCGGTGGTTCCCGGCTGAGCAGTGCCGGCAGGACGGCCACCGTGGGACAGATCCTGCGCGAGCTCGATACCCGCACGGACCCGGCCGACTGCATGGCCGCCACGGGCAATTGCCCCTTGATCAATGAATGCAAGCTGCGCGCAGCCCTGGCCCGGGCACGCGAGGCGTTCTACCGTGAGCTTGATCCGGTAGTCATTGCCGATCTTCCGGGGTCCCGCCAAATGGCGCCGGTTTTCGAGATGATTGGCCTCCGCCCGGGACTGCTGGGACCGCTCCGTCCCAGCGTGCAGCCGGGGCCGTAGCTGGCCTCAACCACCCCTTACAGCCGGGAGCTTTCTCCCAGTTTGATTTCAAACTTCTACGAGGTGTAGAACTGAGGCAGAAATACTCGCATTTCAAATGCAAGCATTTTGTAAAGGCCGGACAAAGGCCCCGGTCCCAACCTCAGGAGTCCGCAATGCTCTCGGATAAATCCCGCCCCGTCATCGAAGCCACACTGCCGCTGGTGGGGTCACGGATCGGCGACATTACGCCCAAGTTCTACGCCCGCCTGTTCGCCGCACACCCGGAACTCCTCGACGGCCTCTTCAGCCGCTCCAACCAGCGCAACGGCAGCCAGCAGCAGGCCCTTGCCGGAAGCATCGCCGCTTTCGCCACCCACCTGGTCAACAACCCGGGCACCCTGCCGGAAACCGTCCTGTCCCGCATTGCCCACCGCCACGCTTCCCTCGGCATCACCGAACCGCAGTACAAGGTGGTCTACGAGCACCTGTTCGCAGCGATCGCCGAAGACCTGGCCGAGGTCATCACCCCGGAGATCGCAGAAGCCTGGACCGAGGTCTATTGGCTCATGGCAGACGCGCTTATCAAGCTGGAAAAAGGCCTGTACGCGGCCCAGGCCAACGGCAGGATGTGGGCGCCGTGGCGCGTGGCCGCAAAGACGCCGGCCGGCGTCGGATCCATGACGTTCACCCTGGAACCAGCCGACGACACCCCCATCACCGAAGCACTTCCGGGCCAGTACGTCAGCGTCAAGGTCCAGCTTCCGGACGGCCTGCGCCAGGTGCGCCAGTACTCCCTCTCGGGCGAAGCCGGCACCAGCCGCAGCTTCACCACCAAGAAGGACGACGGCGGTGAGGTTTCCCCCGTCCTGCACAACAATGTCCAGGTGGGCGACATTCTCGATATCTCGAACCCCTACGGCGAAATCACGCTCAAGGAAGGCGACGGCCCGGTGGTCCTGGCCTCCGCCGGCATCGGCTGCACCCCCACGGCCTCCATCCTGCGCTCGCTCGCCGAAACCGGCTCCGACCGCCAGGTCCTCGTGCTGCACGCAGAGAGCACCCTGGACAGCTGGGCCCTGCGCGGCCAGATGACGGACGACGTCGAGCGCCTGCAAGGTGCCGAGCTGCAGCTGTGGCTGGAGCAGCCGGTGGACGGTGCGAAGGAAGGATTCATGTCCTTGCGCGAGGTGGACCTTCCCGCCGATGCGTCCCTCTACCTGTGCGGTCCGCTGCCTTTCATGAAGAACATCCGCAACGAGGCCATCAACGCCGGCATCCCGGCAACCCGCATCCACTACGAAGTCTTCGGCCCGGACATCTGGCAGGCCAGCTGAGACACGTCGGTTGTCCCCACCGGCCCCTGCGCCAGCCCAAAAGGGCCGTCGCGGGCAGTCGATGGGTAAGTTTTAAAGGGAACGACGGCGGCCCCGCACCTTTTTCGCAAAAGGTGCGGGGCCGCCGTCGTACTCAGCGAAGAACTCCTAGGCCAGGCGGGACTTCAGGCCGCTCAGCTCGGACTGCAGCGCCTGCGGCAGCGAGCCGCCAAAGTTGTCGAACCATTCCTCAATGGAGGCCAGCTCGGTGGCCCATTCTGCGGGGTCGACCTTGACGGCTTCCTCCACCTGGGCGGGAGTCATGTCCAGGCCTTCGAGGTCAATGGCCTCGCCGGTGGGTACAAATCCGATGGGTGTTTCGACGGCGTCGGCCTTGCCCTCGAGGCGCTCGATGGCCCACTTGAGGACACGGGCGTTGTCGCCGAACCCGGGCCAGGCGAAGCCGCCTTCGGAGTTCCGGCGGAACCAGTTGACCAGGAAGATCTTGGGCAGCCGTTCCGGGTTGGCCTTGGCGGACAGGTTGACCCAGTGGTTCAGGTAGTCGCCTGCGTCGTAGCCGATGAAGGGCAGCATGGCCATCGGGTCGCGGCGGACCACGCCCACCGCACCGGCTGCAGCTGCAGTGGTTTCGGAGGACAGTGTGGAGCCCATGAAGATGCCGTTGGACCAACTGCGGGCCTCGGTCACCAGCGGGATGGTGGTCTTGCGGCGGCCGCCGAACAGGATGGCGGACAGCTCCACGCCCTCGGGGCTGTTGTATTCCTCGGCGAGCATGTCGATCTGGTCGATCGGAGTGCAGAAGCGGGAGTTCGGGTGCGCAGCGGGCTTGTCCGAGTCGGGCGTCCAGGAGTTGCCCTGCCAGTCGGTGAGGTGCGCAGGGGTTTCCTCGGTCATACCCTCCCACCACACGCCGCCGTCGTCGGTCATCGCAACGTTGGTGAAGATGCTGTTGCCCTTGGCGATGGCGCGCATGGCGTTGGGGTTGGTGCCCCAGCCGGTACCGGGGGCCACACCGAACAGGCCGGCTTCGGGGTTAACGGCGCGGAGCTCGCCTTCCTTGCCGAAACGCATCCAGGTGATGTCGTCGCCGAGGGTCTCCACCTTCCAGCCGCTGATGGTGGGATCAAGCAGCGCAAGGTTGGTCTTGCCGCAGGCGGACGGGAAGGCGGCGGAGACGTAGTACGTCTTCTGCTCGGGCGAGGTGAGCTTGAGGATGAGCATGTGCTCGGCCAGCCAGCCCTCGTCGCGGGCCATGACGGAAGCGATGCGAAGGGCGTAGCACTTCTTGCCGAGCAGGGCGTTGCCGCCGTAACCGGAGCCGAACGACCAGATGGAGCGCTCTTCCGGGAAGTGGACAATCCACTTGTCCGGGTTGCACGGCCAGGGCACGTCGGCCTGGCCCTGCTCCAGCGGCGCACCCAGGGAGTGCAGGGCCGGAACGAAGAAGGCGTTGGTCTCGGTGATGCGGTTCAGGACATCGGTGCCGATGCGGGCCATGATGCGCATCGAGGCCACAACGTAAGCGCTGTCGGTGATTTCGACGCCGAACTTGGGGTCCTCCGCGTCAAGGTGGCCCATGACGAAGGGGATGACGTACATGGTGCGGCCGCGCATGGAGCCAGCGAAGAGGCCGCGCAGCTTCTCCTTCATCTCCGTAGGAGCCATCCAGTTGTTGGTGAAGCCGGCGTCGCGCTTGTTCTCGGAGCAGATGAAGGTCTGCTCCTCGACCCGGGCGACGTCGGCCGGATCGGAGAAGGCTGCGAAGGAGTTGGGGAACAGGTCCTGGTTGAGCCTGGTCAGCGTGCCGGCGGCAACGAGTTCATCGGTGAGGCGCGTGTTCTCCTCTTCGGACCCGTCAACCCAGTAGATGCGGTCCGGCTGCGTCAGCTCAGCAACTTCTTCGACCCATGCCAGCAGTCCGGCATGTGTGGTGGGTGCTTCGTCAAGCAGCGGCTTCTGTGCCAGATCGCCCATTGTGGTTCCCTTCCTCGGGTTCATCGGTGTGTCCTAAATGCTATGGTCCGGACCAGTTCCGGTTTTCGGCAGTTTGCTTGCTACAACTTTGCTCAAAATGCGGATTCCGCGAGATTTCAAGGAATATTTGTGGAAAAGTCTACGATTAAGTGAGGAAGGTCACCTAGACCGGTCTAGTAGCGCAGATAACAGGGCTCTCGATTTGGCACTCCGTCGAGACTCGCGTAAAGTAATTCGAGTTCCAAGGAGAGCGGTTCTTCTCCGGGAACACGAGATGCGCCCATAGCTCAGCTGGATAGAGCGTCTGTCTACGGAACAGAAGGTCAGGGGTTCGAATCCCTTTGGGCGCACAAATGAGGTCCGCACCGGTTCGCCGGTGCGGACCTTCTGCTTTAAGTCTCGGTTTTCCAGGCTATCCACGCCCGCGGCAACGCCGCCAATCCCGGCCTAATTCGCGAGTCAGAACCTTCAAGGCCCAGATACGCGAACAAGGCCAGGATCCCCGAAGACTGCTCGGGGGCCGGCCACGACCTTGCGGACCAGCAAACTTCGCCACACGATGCGGCTACGAAGGCACCAGCCAACCTGCAAGCCCTGTCCCGCGGCCCGGCGTAGGCTGTCCCCATGATTCCTGAGCCTGCTGGGCGCGAGTATGACGTAGTAATAATCGGTGCCGGAGCTGCCGGCGAAAACGTGGCGGACCGTGTGGTCAAGGGCGGGCTCACCGCCGTACTCGTTGAGGCCGAACTGGTGGGCGGTGAATGCTCATACTGGGCCTGCATGCCGTCAAAGGCCCTGCTCCGGCCGGGCACCGCACTGCATGGGGCGCAGACGACACCCGGCGCCAAGGAAGCCGTCACCCGGACCCTGGATGCCAAAGCCATCCTGTCCCGGAGGAACTACTTCACGTCCAACTGGCAGGACGACGGACAAGTGGAATGGGTCAAGGATTCCGGCATCGAGCTGATCCGCGGCCATGCCTTCCTCACGGTGCCCAGGACTGTTGAGGTGGCAGGGCTGGACGGAACAGACCACCGGCTCGAGGCCAGGCACGCCGTGGTCCTGGCCACCGGATCGGTTCCCACCCAGCCGCCCATTGACGGGCTGGCGGACGTTCAGGTCTGGAGTAATCGGGAAGCCACCTCGGCCAGCGAGGTGCCGGCCCGGCTGGCAGTGCTGGGCGGCGGCGTGGCAGGAACCGAACTGGCCCAGGCCTTTGCCCGGCTGGGCTCCGCAGTAACGCTCATTGCGCGCAGCGGCCTGCTGGGAAGCTTCCCGGAAGAAGCCGCCGGGCTTGTTGCCGCCGGCCTGCGGGCTGACGGCGTGGACCTTCGCCTCCACACGTCCACGCAGCGGATCGGAATGGACGACGACGGGGCGTTCAGTATCGAGCTCGGCGACGGTTCCAGCATCACGGCAGATAAGGTCCTGGTCTCCACGGGCCGGCACCCCGCCCTTGAGGGACTTGGCCTGGAAAGCGTCGGTTTCGGCGCGGACGCGGACGGGCGGCTGCTCCTTGAAACGGACAACACCGGACTGGTGCAGGCCGCCCAGGGTGACGGCGGCTGGCTGTATGCAGTGGGCGATGCCGCGGGCAAGAACCTCTATACGCACCAGGGCAAATACGAGGCCCGCGCCACCGGGGACGCCATTGCAGCCCGCGCCAAGGGAGAACTGGATGGACGTCCGGCGGACTGGAGCCGCTTCGCCCAGACCGCCAACGATCACGCCGTCCCCGGGGTGGTCTTCACCGATCCGGAACTCGCAACGGTGGGCCGAAGTCTCCAGCGTGCCCGCAAGGACGGCTACAACGTCTCGTCAGTGGAGCTCCCCATCCAGGTTGCGGGGTCCTCCCTGCACTCCGAGAACTACGAGGGCTGGGCTCAGCTGGTCATCGACGAGGACCGGAAAGTCCTCCTGGGCGCCACTTTCGCCGGGCCGGACGTGGCCGAGCTCCTGCACGCGGCGACCATCGCCGTCGTGGGTGAAGTTCCGCTCCACCGGCTGTGGCATGCGGTCCCCGCCTACCCCACCATCAGCGAGGTGTGGCTGCGCCTGCTGGAGAAGTATGGGCTGTAGGACCATTATTTGAACTGACCGGTCAGTTTGGTTAGTCTTGGAGCAGACACTTTCTGTGAAAGGCCCCTCTTGCTCTCAGCACGCCAGCTTTCCGTCAAAGGCCGCCGCGATCCCCTGCTCCCTCCCACCACGCTTTCCGTGGAGCGGGGACAGCTCCTGCTGGTGGCCGGTGACCGCCAGGACCAGCGCACGGCCCTTGCCCTTGCCCTTAGCGGGCGGATGAAATCCACCGGCGGCTCTGTCGCCTGGGACGGGCAACAGCGCACCCGGCAGCTGCGGCTGGCCAGCGCCCTGGTGGACTCCCCCGGCGTGAACGAGCCGGAGGAACACCTGAGCGTGCGCGACCTCGTGACGGAGGACCTTGCCCTGGTGCCGCGCCGCTACCGGGGTGCGCTGCTCAGCGGCCCGTGGCTCAAAGTGAACCGCTTCGAGGACATCGCAGGCCTCTGGACCGAACAGCTGGACCCCGCCCGGCGGCTGGAGCTGCTGACCGCCCTGGCTCTGGCCAACCCGCACACCGACCTCCTCGTGGTGGACTCTCCGGACAGGCACAGCGCGGACAACGCCGCTTGGCTGCCCCGACTGCTGGAATTGGCGTCCGACGCCGGAAGGCCGCTCGCGGTCGTCGCCACCGTGCGCGCCCTCCCGCCGTCGTGGGACGGCCCGTCCGCCGTGGCGGGCAACGATGCCGTGGCAAACGTGCCCGTGACGGAAACTGGTGAGCCGATCGATGGCGGGCAGGCTGCCCGCCACGAAGCTGCGTCCCGCGACGACGCGCTGCCGGAGCATCCGGACGAAGACGAAGCCCTCAACGTGGATACCCGCGGCCATGAAAGCCGGGCCACCCCCGCACACACCGGGCAGCCTGTCCGGACCGATGAACTCGAAACCGAGGTTGCCAAGTGACAGTCATCCGGCTGGCCCGCTCCGAACTCAAGCGCATGACCGGCGGGCTGTTGCCCAAGCTGACCATCCTGGCGCTGACCATGGTCCCCCTCCTGTACGGGGCCGTCTACCTGTACGCCAACTGGAACCCCTACGGCCACCTGAACAACCTCGATGCCGCACTGGTGGTGGAGGATACGGGGGCCGGCAGCAGCGACGGTACCCGCCTGGAGGCCGGGGCGAAGGTGGCGGACAGCCTGGTGGAGGGCAACGTTTTCCACTGGATCCCGGTGGAAAGCTCCGCGGCAGCGGATGAGGGCGTCAGCAGCGGCCAGTATGCCTTTGCACTGAAGATCCCCAAGGACTTCTCCGCCAACCTGGCGTCCCCGGGCAGCTTCGATTCCGCGAGCCAGGCGATGCTCAACGTCACCACCAACGATGCGAACAACTACCTCCTCAGCACCATCGTGGACAAGCTGACCACTGCGGTTCACACCACGGTGGCCACCGAGGTGGGTGAGGAAACCGCGAACCAGCTGCTCACCGGCTTCGGAACCATCCACACCCAAATGGTGAAAGCAGCCGACGGCGCGGGGCAGCTGGCGGACGGCGTTGCCTCCCTCCGCGACGGTACCGTGACGCTGCACCAGGGAACCACGGATCTGAGCAGCGGAGCCTCCCAGCTCCAGGCGGGGCAGCTGAAGCTCCGGGACGGGGCCAACCAGCTCACCGACGGCGCCGGCCAGCTGAGCAGCGGGCTGTCGGTGTTGAAGGACAAGACGGGATCGCTCCCCACCGACTCGCAGACGCTTGCGTCCGGCGCCGCGCAGGTTGCCGCCGGGAACGCCCAGCTCAACACCAAGGTCCAGGATGTGGCAACGCAGCTGGAGGCGGCGGACCAGGGCCTGCGGGCACGGGTGGTGGAGTCGAACAGCAGGCTGGTGGCTTCTGGCGTCCTGACGCAGGAGCAGGCCAACGCCATCCTTGCCGACTTCGATGCCGCGGCCACGTCCAGCCCGGTGGCTGCTGCCAAGGCGAAGCTGCAGTCGGACGCTGCCCAGATCCAGCAGCTCGCCGACGGCTCCGAGGCCGTGAGCGTGGGCGCCGCGCAGCTGGCCGCCGCCACGCCCGCCCTGAAGGATGCCATCCGGCAGGCCTCCAGCGGCGCCGACCAGCTCCATACCGGTGCCGCCACGCTGGCCACCGGCGAACAGGCAGCACTGGACGGTACCTCCAGCCTGGCCGCGGGGGCCCAGAAGCTCGATTCCGGCGCTGCCCAGCTGGCCGACGGTGCCGGCACGGCCGCGGACGGTTCACGCACGCTGGCCGACGAGATCGGCAAGGGTGCGGGGCAGGTTCCCAACCCCGACGACGCCCAGAAGGACAACCTGTCCAGGGTCATGGCGGATCCTGTGGCGGTCAGCAACGTTTCGCAGGCCAAGGCCAACTCCTACGGCGCCGGGCTGGCACCGTTCTTCCTCACGCTGGCCCTGTGGATTGGCATTTTCATGCTGGTGCAGGCCATGCGCCCCATCACCCAGCGGGCGCTGGCCTCCAACGCCCCGTCCTGGAAGATCGCCCTGGGCGGCTGGCTCCCCTTCCTGGCTGTGTCCGTTGTGCAGGCATCCCTGCTGACCCTGGTGGTGAACCTCGCCCTGGGCCTGAACCCCGCGCACCCGGTGATGATGTGGCTATTCATGCTGGCGGCGGCCATGGCGTTCAGCGCCCTGATCCAGGGGATCGTTGCGCTGCTGGGCTCCCCCGGCAAGCTGGTGGTGCTCATCCTGCTGGTGCTCCAGCTCGTGTCCTCGGGAGGCACCTTCCCCTGGCAAACCACACCGCAGCCCCTGCATGTGGTGCACGAGATCCTTCCCATGGGGTACGTGGTGACCGGAATGAGGCACCTGATCTACGGGGCGGACCTGTCCATGATCCTGCCCACCGTGGCCGGGCTCCTGGGCTACACCCTGCTGGGTACCGTGATGTCCACGCTGGCGGTACGCAAGAACAAGTACTGGACCCTGAAGACGCTCAAGCCGGAGATTGCCGTATGAGCAAGGACCCGGAGGATACGGGCGCCGCCTTGGCAGACGAGGCAGCGACAGACCGGGCCGCGGGAGACCGGGCCTTGGCAGATGGGGCAGCGGCAGACCGGGCCTTGGTAGACGGGGCAGCGGCACAGGTGGTCCTGGCAACGGCGGAAATGGGCACCCACCCGTTGGACGTTGCGAAGGCGCGGCGGCCGGCCCGGACCACGGCCACCCGGCAGAAGCTGTTCGACGCCTCCATGGCACTGATCGGCGAGCGCGGGGCCGCAAACGTGACGGTGGACGAAATCGCCGCCGCCGCAGGGGTTTCGAAAGGTACGGTCTACTACAACTTCGGCAGCAAGTCTGAGCTGATCGCCCAGCTGTTGAGGCATGGTGTGGACATCCTGAAGGCCAGGCTGCTGGGAGCGGCCGACGCCGGGAACCCCCGTTCCGGGCGCCCGGGCAAGGGCAATAAGACCGGCGCCGAAGCCGGGCGTTCCACTGGTTTGGGAGGGGATCCTTCCGTTTCGGACGGCGACCCCCTGGTGGCCATGGAGGCGATGATCGGGCAGGCCATGGATTTCATGGCCGAGTACCCGTCCTTCGCCCGGCTGTGGGTGAGCGAGAACTGGCGCATCCCCAGCGAGTGGCAGGGCACCTTCGCGGTACTTCGCGGGGAGCTGCTGGAGGTGGTGGGGCAGGCCGTGGACAACGTGGCGAAAGCCTACCCGGTGGACGAGTCCGTACCCCGCGGGAGCCTTGAAACGGCCATCTTCGGTGCCTGCTTCGTGGTGGGCCTGGACCGGCAGACCTACAACCCCGAACGCACCCGTGACCAAAGCGTTGCGGCAATCATGGCCATCATGCGCGGCTACGTCCTGAAGGATGCGCACCCTCGGGGATGATGGAGCACATGCGTCACATGGGCAACAGTGGAAAGTTTGCGGTCATTTGCGGCATCGTCGCGGCCGGGCTGCTGGTCCTGACCGGAATGACGCTCGCTGAACCGGTGTTCCTCGCGTTCCTCGGCGTCCTGGCGCTGGCCTACGTGGCCGCCGTCGCGGAGCTGCTGGTCCGGCGTCGACACCTGGCCCTCCTGGCAACGGGAGCGGGTACCAGCATCACTATCGCGTGCTCGCTCGCATTCCTGAGCACCTGGGAGCTGGCGTTCGACGGCGAGTCATCCTTCATCGGCACCCCGCTGCCCACGAACGATCCAGACAACTACTTCATGGTGGCCGCTGCCGCCGCTGCGGGGACCCTCGCGGTCCTCTTCCTGGGCGCCGCGTGGCCGTCCCGCCGTCGTGCTGGCACCGGGCGCAAGCCTGCGACGGCAGGACGCAGGCCGGTGGCTGCCGGACGGCCCGCCGGCCGGGGATCTGCACCGAACCCCGCGCAGCGTTCGGGCGTGCAGAGGCCCGGCGCGCAGGGTTCGGGCGTGCAGAGGTCAGGATCGCAGCGTTCGGCGGCTCAGCGCGCCCCGGGGACCCGGCCGCCGGCCAGGTTGCCGTCCACGCCTGCCCGCCGCCCGTCGCCGAAATCCGGCAACGGCTCAACCACTGGCCGCTGAGGCGGCCTGCGCCTGAAGGTCACCACCGCCGTCGCCACACCTGCAAGGAGCAGCAGCCCGCCCGCAATTTCCGTTGGCGTGGGAATTTCCGCGAGGACCAGCCAGGCCGTGGCCATTCCCACCACCGGGACCAGCAGGGTGAAGGGAACAACGGCCGACGACGGGTGGCTGGCCAGCAGCCGGTTCCAGATTCCGTAGCCCACCAGTGAGGCGAACACGGCCGTGTACAGCGCGCTCAGCAGCGTGGGCGCCTGCAGGTGCCCGAGCGTCCCCAGCACCGCGCCGGGGCCGTCCACCAGCAGCGACAGGGCGAACAGGGGCAGCGGCACTACAGCGCCGGACCACACCACCAGGCCCAGCCCCGAGGCCGCCCGCGCCTTCCGGGCAATGACGTTCCCGGCGGCCCAGGACAGTGCGGCCGCGAGGACGATGAGGAAGGGCAGCAGGGGTGCCACGGCGCTGCGGCCCACGGCAACGACGGCCAGCCCCGCTACGCCCAGGACCACCCCGGCAAGCTGGCGGGGTCCCGGCCGTTCACCAAGGAAGACGGCGGCCAGCAGGACCGTCAGGAGCACCTGCGCCTGCAGCACCAGCGAAGCGAGCCCTGCCGGCATTCCCAGCGCCATGGCCAGGTAAAGGAGTCCAAACTGCCCGGCACTCATGAAGAGGCCGACGCCGATGATCGCCTTCCAGCTGACGTCCGGCTTGCGGATGAAAAAGATCCACGGGACCACTACCAGGACGAAGCGCATCGCCACGAACAGGAGCGGCGGGACGTTACGGTCCCCCGGGTGCAGCCCGATGTCGATGGCCACAAAATTCAGGCCCCACAGGATGGCTACGAGGACGGCGAGGAGAGAGTTACGGAGGTTCACCTCCTCAGGGTGGCAGAACACCCAATGAAGCACCAGCGTTTATTTGCACTGCCAATCATGTACCTTTGCTTCATGATTGACATCGGCTCACTTCGGGCCCTGGCCGCGATCGAACAGTACCGTTCCGTCATTGCAGCCTCCGAAGCCATGGGGTTCAGCCCCTCGGCCGTCTCCCAGCAGGTTAAGAAGCTGGAGAAGGAAGCCGGCTTTGCCGTGCTGGAACGCCGGGGACGGGGCGTGCTGCTCACTGAACGCGGCGTGGCGCTCGCTGCATACGGGCGGCGCATCCTGGCCGAACTCGAAGAACTCCAGTCAACCCTGCTGGCGGATCCGGCCAAGCCCAGCGGGCAGTTGCGGGTGGTGGCGTTCTCTACTGCGTGCCGCGGCCTGGTGGGGCCGTTGCTGGGCAAGCTCGCCGCCACCGAAAGCGACCTGGACGTCAGCGTGCTCGCCGAAGACCCACGCGAGGCCGTGGCCCGCGTGGCCAACGGCGAGGCGGACCTGGGCCTGGTGCACAACTGGAACTCCGTGCCCCTCGTGATCCCGGAGCATCTGTCCCTGGAGTGGCTGTCCGAGGACATAGCCGACGTCCTGGTTCACAGCAGCCATCCGCTGGCACGGCGCTCCGGCGTCACGCCGGCGGACCTGGTGGATGAGCAGTGGATCAGCACCCCGCACGGGGCCATCTGCAACGAAGCACTGCTGAGGATCTTCGCCGATCTTGGCCGGGTTCCCGACATCAAGGTCTACGACCCCGATTTCGCCACCCACGTTGCCCTCGTGGAGCAGGCCGCCGTGGTGGCCCTGGTTCCGCGGCTGGGCCGTCCCGCGTTGCCTGAAGGGGTGATTGCGGTACCCGTCACGGACCCGGTCCAGGCGCGGCAGGTGGGCATTGTCCACCGCAGGACCATGACGGCCAGCCCCGGCATCCGTTACGTGTCGGAACTGCTGCGCGAGATCGCTGCTAGTGGGCCCGGGGAACCTTGAACCTGGTGATGCGGGCGTCCTGACCGTCCAGCTCGGCCCACGACTTTTCGGTTTCCAGGACCGTCAGCGCGCTGGTGGGATAGCGGGTGGCGGCGTCCATGTAGGCGTCGTGGTCAGAGTCGCGGGAGGCCAGGTGCATCGCCAAATCCTGGACGCCCGGCAGGTGCGAGATCAGCATCAGGGTGGTCACGGTGTCCGGAACGTGGTTGACAACGGCGAGCATACGCAGGGCCGAGGCGGCATACAGCCCGTCCTCGAGCTTGGGCGTAGGGGCCTTGTCCCCCAGCTCCGAGCACACCCAGGTGCAGGTCTGGCGGGTACGCAGGGCACTCGAGCACAGGATGAAGTCAGGGACGATGTTGTGCTTGAGCAGCCACTTCCCGGCCAGCGGCGCTTCCCGGTGGCCTCGCTCCTCGAGGGGCCGCTCATGGTCGGCCACCCCGCCGGGCCAGTCGGCCTTGGAGTGCCGCATGATCACAAGCCGGCGAAGATGGTGCTCACTCATGGGCCAAGCCTATCGCCAGCAACAGCAAGCAAAGGCAGGAGGGGCAGCCGAAGAAGCGTCACGCCAAGCACGCTTTTAGGACCAGGCAGGAAGGGAATCAGCGGAATACCGGGCGCCAGCAGGAACAAAGAGCCGCTAAACCGTGCCCCCAGTGACGCGCGCCCCGCCAGCCGCGTAGGCAAGTGCCTTGAGGACCCGGATACGCCAAGCGGCTTTCTGCGTAGTGCCGCCTTAGGGCGGAGGCAGAACCTAGATCGAGTATTCCGGAGCGGCCCAGACGACGACCTCGGGGTGCTCGTAGAACCGGTAGCCCTGTCCGCGGACCGTGCGGACGGTGTTGGCCAGGCGGCCGAGCTTGGAGCGCAGGCGGCGGATGTGGACGTCGATGGTGCGCTCGTTGGGGACCTCTTCGGCGTTGCGCCACAGGCCTTCGAGCAGTTCGTCGCGGCCCACGGTGCGGGTGCCGTTTTCCACCAGGTAGTTCAGGAGTTCGAACTCCTTGAAGGTCAGGTTGAGGGATTCGCCGTCGAGGTGGACTTCGCGGCGGGCGAGGTCGATCAGGACGCCGGAGGGGCGGGGCTCCTGCGGCTGCTGGGGCCGGGGTGCCTCGGTGCGCTGCCGGGCGTTGACGGTGGGGTCGCCGAAGGTGGAACGGACGACGTCGAGCGCGGAACCGGGGGTGCCGGCGGGGGCAACCGCCACGGCGGCGTAGCTTTCGGCGCCGGTCACAAGGGACTGGGCGTAGGCGCGGATTTCCTGGGCAAGCTTGGCAATGGAGGTGCCGGCAGCTGCAGCGGTTTCCTCATCAATACCCATGTAGAGAACAAACCCGCGGGCCACGTTCTCATTCGGAACCGGCCGGACGGCGTTGGGCCCGGCCACCACGGGGGTGGGGGCGGTGATGGGCGCCGCGGTCTCCGTGGGCTGCACGGCGCGGAGCTGGCCGTAAGAGTTGGGGTTGTAGCCCTGGGGTGCGTAGCCCTGAGCCGGGAAGCTGTTTCCTGACGTCGGAGCAAGCGAGGGGCGGGGGCCGAAACCGGGGCGGAGGCCCGACGGCTGCCCTGCCTTGGCGGCGTTACGGACGGAGATGTGGACGTATCCGGATGCAACTGACATGGAATGCTTACCTCAATGTGAATGGCCGCCATAGCGGCACTCGAATGCTGGGTTTCCCCGCACTGCGAATGGGGAGGGGCGCCCGACGCTGGGCTGGGGGCGAATGCCTAAGAACTTCGAAGGGTGTAGAAGGTCAGGCGTGCATTCGACAACAGCGCATGTCGGCAGCAGCTGATGTGCTGGGCCAATATTCTGCGGCTGCAGGTGCTGTTGAGTTCTTGTTCACATTGGAAGTGTGCAGCGTAACAATGGCAACTTGCAAGTAACAATGGGCAGAATCGTCCGCATCGTGAGACGAATCGGCGAAATGTGCGACAGATCACGATTCTGGGAACGTCAAATAATAACGTCCGTTATCCGAAGATGGACCTCCGAACCGTCGTCCTACTGAACTATCTTCGATGGATGCGATCTTTATCGAATCAGGCCGAATTTCAATCGCTTGACATAGAATCCACCCACCGGAGGGTCCTCACTGTCCAATTCCTTGCCGGCTGCTAGCGGTCTTTTCGGCTCCCGACTACCTGAACGAGGCCACCGCGGCGGCGTCTCACATGGCGCCGGCCGGTCAGTTAGTGGTTGTCCCCGCACCCGGAGCTGCTGCCGTACCGGACGCCGTAGCAAGCAGTATGGTCTGGGCCGTGTAGGTGTCCGAGGACTTGAGCGCGGTAACGCGGACGGTTGATCCAGAAGTGACTTCCGAGATGTCCAGGGTGCCGCCCGTACTGCCGCTGCCCCGTTGCCGCATGCCCTCTGATACCTGCACATCCGCTCCGACGGCGTAGGTGCGCGGGAACCCGTCCTCGCTCTTGACGGTCAGTGAGTCCGACGAAACGTCCGTGACGGTGCCCGTCTGGGACGCCATGGTCACGTAGGAGGAACCCTGCAGGATCACATATTCGGCCGAAGGTGCCTGCGGGCTGTCGGGATTGCCGGCAAAGACTTCCCACTGGCTTTGCGGGCCTCCCTGCCCCTCGGCCGCGGTGCCGGCCTGATGCGGCTGTCCGCCCTGGGCCGGTTCGTCCGGGACGGCGCGGTTGTTCTGCCGGTCCATAGATTGCTCCTCGGGAAGGGAACATGGCGGTCGCCTCTGCTGATGTTCCATCAGCGTCAGCCGCGTTCCTGAGTCCGGGCTGTGCGGCGGGGCATTCCTGACTGAGACATGCTGCCCGTGGCGCCGACCCTGCCACACCCGCTGCGACGCCCAGCTGGCTAGGCTGGGATTCACAGCTGGGGCACAGGAAGCCCAAAGCCCGCCTATATCCAAGGATCGGAGACTTGTCCCATGGCCACCTCGCACTCCATGACCAACAACCTCCCCAAGCTCTCCCACCCGGACGGCTCCCCCATCCGCGCCCTGGTGGTGGATGACGAACCCAGCCTTTCAGAACTGATGAGCATGGGCCTGCGGATGGCGGGGTGGTCCGTGGCAGTGGCAGCGGACGGGCCCGAGGCGGTGAAGCTGGCCAAGGACTTCCGCCCTGACGTCCTGGTGCTGGACGTCATGCTTCCGGGGTTCGACGGCGTGGAGCTGCTGGGCAGGATCCGCGCCTTCGCGCCGGAGGTGCCAGCCCTCTTCCTTACCGCGAAGGACGCAGTCCAGGACCGCATCGTCGGCCTGGCCGCCGGCGGCGACGACTATGTCACCAAACCGTTCAGCATGGAGGAAGTCATCCTCCGCCTGCACCGGCTGGTCCAGCGTTCAGGCGTCGCCGCCATGGACACTGCCGAACTGGTGGTTGGCGACCTGGTGCTCAACGTCGACACCCGGGAAGTCACCCGCGCCGGGGATGACGTGCAGCTGACGGCCACCCAGTTCGAACTGCTCCGCTACCTCATGGAAAACCCCAAGCGGGTCATCAGCAAGGCACAGATCCTTGACAGGGTGTGGGACTACGACTTCGGCGGCCAGGCCAACATCGTCGAGCTCTACATCTCCTACCTGCGCAAGAAGATCGACGCCGTCCATCCGCCCATGATCCACACCGTCCGCGGGGCCGGTTACGTCATCAAGCCGGCGGACTAGCTCGCCATGGCCCCTTCAGACGCTTCCTACACCCGGAGTTGGCTCAGGCCCGCAACCTGGCACCTGCGTACCCGCCTGATCGCCCTGGCCATGGCCCTGCTCATCGCCATCTGCGGTGCCGTTGGCATCGTGAGCTACGCATCGATGGACGCCTTCCTGACCCGGCAGCTTGATGACCAGCTCAGCCAGGCCGCCAACCTCGCCGACAACCCGGGCCGCCCGCCCTTTGGCGGCTTTAACGGACGGGATCCCCTGGACGCCCGGGGCCAAAGAATCGGCACCGTCAACGCGAGCATCCGCAACAGCCAGGTTAGTTCCGGCGGCTTCCTCGCCTCGGACACCACCCGCCAGCCCCTGTCCACAGAGGACAAGGAGACGCTCCTTGCGCTCGATGCCAACTCAAGGCCCGTGGACCGTTCGATGTCCAGCGGTGATTATCGGCTGATCGCGGTCCAGACAAGCTCCGGTGACATCCTGGTCACGGGACTCCCCCTGGCCGCCAAGGAAAGTACCCTCAGGTCCCTCGTGTGGACCTTCGTGTTCGTCTCGCTGGGCGGACTGCTGCTGATCGGCCTGGTGGGGACGGTGCTGATCCGCCGCACCATGAAACCGCTGGAACAGCTCTCCGAGGTTGCCACCAGGGTGTCGGAACTGCCCCTGGACGCCGGCGAGGTGGCGCTCGCCGTCCGCGTGCCGCCGTCGAACTCCAACCCGGGCACCGAAGTGGGCAGTGTGGGGCATGCGCTGAACCTCATGCTGGACAACGTGGCCAGCGCCCTGGAAGCCCGGCAGAAGAGCGAAACCAAGGTGCGCCAGTTCGTGGCGGACGCCTCGCATGAGCTCCGCACCCCATTGACCGCCATCCGCGGCTACACCGAGCTGATGCGGATGACGGAGGACTTCACTCCCGACGGTCAGAAATCACTGGCCCGGGTACAGAGCCAGTCCGAGCGGATGACGGCACTGGTGGAGGACCTGCTGCTCCTGGCGCGGCTGGATGAGGGCCAGCCGCTCAAGCTGGCCGAGGTGGACCTGACGCAGCTGGTGGTGGAAAGCGTCAACGACGAAAAGGTCATGGCCCCCAGCCACACCTGGCGGCTCGATCTTCCCGCGGAGCCGGTGCTGGTGAACGGGGACGGCGCGCAGCTGCGGCAGGTGCTCATGAACCTGCTGTCCAACGCCCGGAAACACACCCCTGCCGGAACCACCGTGGTGGCCGGCGTCGGCACGGCTCCGGACGGCGCCGCCGTCGTGACGGTCACGGACGACGGCGGGGGCATACCGGCGGACTTCGTGGACCACGTCTTTTCACGCTTCGCCCGCGCAGACGCAGCCCGCAAGGGCAGCGGCGACCAGGCCGGCGCGGCCGTTGCAGAGGGCACCAGCGGGCTGGGCCTGTCCATCGTCCAGTCCATCGTGGAAGCCCACGGAGGCCGGGTAACGGTCACATCACGGCCGGGGATGACGGAGTTCGCGCTCCGGCTCCCGACTGTAGCCTGAATTCGCCAAGGCGACGCGCCGTCGTCGTGATGTCTGTTACCTAAATGTGACTTAAGCGCCGCTCTCCTGTACCGTCGATATGGTGCGGTTCCCGTTCGGGCCGCATATCCGGATGACGCCAAGCTCTGCCACTTCCCGGATTTCGCTTGAACTGAGGCAGAGGCGGGGGACCCACGTCCCGGGCAACGCAGTACTGCCCTTGGGGTTAAGCCAGCACGTGTATTTGCCGTGCGGCCGGATGCCCTCATCCGAACCCGACAGCTAACTCCGCAGGTGTGAGAGGCGAACTAAACATGTCTAAATTCACGGTAAAACCGCGCCCAAAATCGGCTCCGAGCCACAGCGCGCAGCCTGAAACCCGTAAGAAGTCTTCCTTCGGCAAGCGCGCCGCGGTCCTCGCAGTGTCCGCAGCGATGCTGGTGGGCGTAGGCGCCGCGGGCCAGGCCACGGATGCCATGTCCCGCGTGGCGGCCACCGGCTCAGAGTCCCCCGCTGCCGCCGATTCCCAGATGAGCATCGAGAAGAGCGAAATCCGCTCGAACCCGGCCGCGTCGGCGCCCGCCGAGCTCAAGGTTCAGCCCCAGGAAGCGGCACCGGCCCCCGCACCCGCGGCCGAACCTGCCCCGGCCGCAGCGCCCGCACCGGCCCCGGCCCCCGCACCGGAGGCTGCTCCGGCTCCCGCTCCCGAGCCCGCCCCCGTCGTCGCCGTCAACGATCCGGCCGGCGCACAGGCTTACGCGTCCGGCCAGCTGGCCAGCTACGGGTGGGCCCAGGACCAGATGCAGTGCCTGGTCACCCTGTGGACCAAGGAATCCGACTGGACCACCACCGCCACCAACGCCAGCAGCGGCGCCTACGGCATCGTCCAGTCCCTGCCCGCCGAGAAGATGGCGAGCTCCGGCCCCGATTACATGACCAACTACCGTACCCAGATCAACTGGGGCCTGAACTACATCAAGGAGCGCTACCAGTCCCCGTGTGGCGCCCTGAACTTCCACCTCGGTCACAACTGGTACTAAAAACCCTCACTGGCTGAGGCCTTCCGACCGGCCGCCGCCGAACCTTCCCGGTTCAGCGGCGGCCGTCGTCGTCTCCGCAGCCATGCGTGCGAGGTAGCAGTTTTTGGAGTTGACCCTCCGGCCGCCGAGCGGATCGGCACCTGCTTCGCCGTGGCGGCGAAATACCGCGAAGGCGTCGTGGTCCGGGGGCCGGGACGTGCCGTTACCGTCCCGGGATGTACTGGACGGCCCAGCGGTTGCCGTCGAGGTCTGCGAAGTACACGAAATGACCCCAGTCCTGGACATCCACATCGCTGACGTCCACGCCGTTGTTCTTCAGGTGGTCGTGGGCGGCCTGGATGTCACTGACCACCAGCTGGAGGTTGGAGCCTGTACCCGGAGGAGCGTCCGTGAGGCCTTCACCGATGCAGATGGAACATGCTGAGCCAGGCGGGGTCAGCTGCACGAAGCGGATGGACTCCGACGGACGTTCGTCGAAGTCGGCGTTGAAACCAACCTTGTTAACGTAGAAATCCTTGGCGCGGTCCACATCGGACACCGGGACAAACACGAGTTCAAGTTTCCAGTCCATTGCCACAGGCTACGGCCGGACCCCATATTGCGGAAGGCCTTCCGCCCGGTCAATGCGGTTAGCCGGCGATGCCGTACAGGCGGTCTCCCGCATCCCCAAGGCCCGGAACGATGTAGGACTTTTCGTTCAGCTTCTCGTCAATCGAGGCGAGGACGATGTGCACGTTCGCTTCGCCCAGTTCCTCCTCCAGCTTGGCCAGGCCCTCCGGGGCCGCAAGGAGGCAGATGCACGTGACGTCCGAGGCCCCGCGCTTGAACAGGAACTTGATGGCCTCGCGCAGCGTTCCGCCCGTGGCAAGCATGGGGTCCAGGACGAAGACCTGCCGGCCGGTAAGGTCCTCGGGCAGCCGCTCGGCATAGGTGATGATATCCAGGGTTTCCTCGTCGCGGGCCATGCCCAGGAAACCCACTTCTGCGGTGGGGACCAGCTTGGTCATACCCTCCAGCATGCCGAGGCCGGCGCGCAGGATGGGGACCACCAACGGCGTGGGCTTGGTGAAGGCCGTGCCCAAAGTGGTGCTGACCGGCGTCTCGATAGTGACGGGTTCGGTGCGGACCTCTCGCGTGGCCTCGTACGCCAGCAGTGTCACCAGCTCTTCGGTCAGCTGCCGGAACACGGGCGAAGGGGTGTTCTTATCCCGGAGGACAGTGAGCTTATGGGCGACCAGCGGGTGGTCCACAACGAGAGTGCGCATTGCTCAAAACTATCATCCGGCGCTGTCCCTGCCGGAGTTCCTGGCTTGGGCTCTTGGCGCGTGACCCGCCCGCCGGGGTGCGTCCCGGCGTCGTGAACCTACCCTCGGGGGTGCGTGCCGCCGTCGTGGTCCGTTCCGCGGCCGTGCGTGCCGCCGTCGTGGTCCGTTCCGCGGCCGTGCGTGCCGCCGTCGTGGTCCGTTCCGCGGCCGTGCGTGCCGCCGTCGTGGTGCATGGCGTCCGCTACGACATCGCGCACCACGGGACGCTCAAACGTGGGCGCCGGCCCGGCATGTTGCTTCCGCCGGATCAGATGGAACATCCGGTGGGCCAGGATGACGAACCCGACCCAGGCCAGGCCCAGCGTCCAGCCGGCAATGACGTCGGTCAACCAGTGGTGGCCCAGGAAAACCCGGCTCAGGCCCATGGAAACAATGAAGACGGTACCCGCGGTGATGGCCGTGATGCGGACGCTGAGGACCTGGAACTGCAGGCAGATGATGTACACCAGCACGCCGATCACCACCGTGGTGTTGAGGGTGTGCCCGCTGGGAAACGACGGCGAGTCTTCGTAGGGCGGAACAGCTTCGGAGTGGTCCGGCCGGGTCCGGCCCACCAGCCGCTTACCCAGGGTGGTGGCCGCGGTGGAAACCGCAGCTGCGCCGCCAACGAGGAGGAGCGGGCGCCACGACCTGCTGAGGAAGGTCAGCCACGCGGTGAGGAGCGTGGCGAGGATGGGCATGCCGATGCCGCCGCCAATGTTGGTGAAACCAGTGACGAACGCATCAAGTCCGGGATTCCGCAGTGACTGTGCGTAGTCCAGGGCGGGGATATCAAGGCTCGCCAGACCTTCGTCATCCACCACGTCCGAATACACTTCGGCGCCCAGCAGCGCCATGGCGACTATCAGGGTTCCGCCCACGGCCATGGTCAGCCACAAGGCGGCATACGGTTTGATCCAACGGTCCACGCGGTCCCGAACGGTACTCACGGCGCCTCCCCGGCATTCAGTACGCAGGCTTACTATCCCTCGAAACTATCATTGAGCCATGGTCTCCGCATCGAACAGTTACGACGAGTGGATGGGCCTCGCCCTGGCGGAGGCCCGCGCGGCACTCGCTACCGGCGATGTTCCTATTGGCGCCGTGGTGCTGGGGCCCGACGGCGAGGTGCTGGGTTCGGGGCGGAACCAGCGGGAGGAGCTCGGAGACCCCACCGCCCATGCCGAGGTGGTGGCCATCCGCCAGGCTGCAGAGCGGCTGCGGGAACTGGCACGGCTCGGCGGCGGTCCGGACGACGGGTGGCGGCTGTCCGACTGCACGCTGGTGGTCACGTTGGAACCATGCGCCATGTGCGCCGGGGCCATTGTTCTTGCCCGGATTCCCCGGGTGGTGTTCGGCGCCTGGGACGAAAAGGCTGGCGCTGCGGGGTCCGTGTTCGACATCCTCCGTGAACGGCGGCTCAACCACTGGGTGGAGGTCTACCCCGGCATCCGGGAAGACGAGAGCTCGGTGCTGCTGCGGGACTTCTTTGCGGATCACCGGACACGGTTGTAGTCGGCGGAGACCTTTTTAGTCTTGCCCTGGCTGGGCTCTACCCGGCGCCGGTCAGCGCACGCACGACGTTCCCGGCCGTCTTCTCCCAGCCGGGCAGGAGGCCACGCGCTTCCAGGGCCCGGCTGCGCCAGTCCCGCTGCACAGCGTGGTTCTCAAGCCACTGCCGAAGGGTCCGGCCGAGTACGGCTGCGTCCGCTTCGCCCCCGCGTGGCAGCGTCAGCGCCGCCCCAGGAAGGCGCATGCCGCCGTCGGCATCCTTCAGTGAGGCAAGGTCCAGCGCTTCGACCGCACCGGTCCCCAGCCGGACCACTACGGGGACGCCGCGGGCCAGCGACTCGGTGACCACCATGCCAAACGCTTCTTCGCGCGAGACAAGAAGGCTCAGGTCTGCACGGTTCCATTCCGCCTCAAGCGCATCCCCCGTCAACTCCCCCCTTAGCTGCACTCTTCCTGCCAGGCCGCTGCGGGCGATGGCTTCCTCCACCTGCCGGGCATAGGCCGGATCTACCTGCTCAGATCCGACCAGCGACGCCGTCCACTCCAGATCCTTGATGCCAGCGAGGCCTGCCACGGTGAGGCGTTGGTCCTTGTTGGGCAGCAATGCGGCCACGGCAAGGAGGTGTGGAGGGCGCGAGCCCGTGGCGGGTGGGGCCGGATCGGCTCCCGGCAGCGCGACCCGGGCGTTGGGAAGGCCGCGCGCCTTGAGGATTCCGGCCGCGCTGCTGCTGGTGCAAATGACACCCGCCGCCGCACGCAGTGCCCTTGCTTCTTTCTGCAACGCTTCCGGGCCGGAAGTTTCCGGGACGGGCATATGCACCAGGACGCTTATTTGCCGGCCCGCCTTGGCCGCAAATTCGAGCTCGTCCGGGGCGCCGACGGCGACCAGCCCGTCCACCAGCACCTCGGCTGACTGTTGCCTTTGCTCTGGCTCCCAGGCGCCTAGAACGCTGCCGAACCGGCGTCGTTCCTTGGCAGAAGCGTGGGGCCAGTTCCCTTTGATCGGAAGGACTTGCACCTCCCACCCCAGGTTTCCCAGGCCCTCAGCCAGGCGGGCGTTGTATACATTGCCGCCGGAGCTGTGGCGAATGTTGGCGGGGACCAGCAACCGCACCACGCGCATGGGTCAGGCGTTGAGGTCCAGCGAGAACGTGGCCCAGGCGTCCGGATTCTCGCGGAGGGTGACGTCGATCCCGTCCAGGTGGCGGCCGTCGTCGTCATCGCTGATTTTCTCCGCCACGGCCTGGGCTATGTACTGGGCGAGGGCCTCGGTGGTGCTGAGCTTGCCCTCGAAGTCGGGGTGTTCGTCCAGGTTTTTGTAATTCAACCCGTCGAGCACTTCCTCGATCACGGTTCCGGCGGCGCCGATATCCAGGACGATCGCGTTGTCATTCAGGGCACGACGGCGGAACGCCACCTCCGCGACGAACGTTGCGCCGTGCAGCCCCTGGGCGGGGCCGAAAGCCTCGCGCGGCAGGCTGTGGGCGATCATGAAGTGGCGGCGGACGGTCAGGCTGAACATGGATTTCCTCTGGCTCTGCTTGGTGAATCGGTGGGCTCGGCGTGTGCCGGCTGTTGGGTTTGTCAGACCGATCTTTCGGGCTGGCGGGCGGCGTCCTGCGGGTATTCGATGACGTGGCAGAGGGCTTCAAGGCTTCCATCGGACAGGCCCTGGACCACCTCGGGGAGGTCCTCAAAGGCTGACTGTCCGGTGAGGAAAGCGTCGAAGACGGGGTCGGTGAGCAGTGAGACGGCCAGGTCGAGGCGGTCGGCGTTGGTCCGGCGGTGCCGGCGGGACCGGGCCACCATGCCCACCTGGCTTGCCCTGATGGAGAGCCTCCGGGCGTGGAAGTCCTCCCCCAGGGGTACGGTCACCTTTCGGTCCGCGTACCAGGACATCTCGATGACGTCCCCGTCGTCGCCCACCAGCTGGAGGCTGCGTTCGAGGCCTTCCTGGGAGGCGGAGCAGTGGATCACGATGTCGCAGTCGTCCAGGGCGTCCTCGGGGCTCGTGAACTCGACGCCGATGGTGTCTGCCAGCTTCTTCCGTCCCGGATCCACGTCAACGAGTTGAAGACGCTGAAGAGGGAAGGTCCGCAGCAGGGTGGCCACCATCCCGCCCACCAGGCCGGCCCCGACGACGGCGACGCGGTCCCCCAGCTTCGGTTCGGCCTCCCACAGGGCATTGATGGCCGTTTCCACTGTTCCGGTGAGCACGGCACGCTGTGACGGAACGCCGTCCGGGATTCTTGTGAGGGCGTCCACCGGGACGACGTACCGGTCCTGGTGCGGGCTGAGGCAGAAAACGCGCTGCCCCTTCCACTCGTCCGGGCCTTCCTCCACGACGCCCACCGACAGGTAGCCGAACTTCACTGGCCCCGGAAAATCGCCTTCCTGGTGCGGGGCCCGCATTCCGTCGGCAACCCTTGGCGGCACCGCGCCCCGGTGGACCACCATCTCGGTGCCCCTGCTGATACCGGAGTACAGTGCGCGGACCAAGGCCTCCCCCGGCCCTGGGGCGGGCAGGTCCTCGGACCGGAGTTCGCCCTGTTCTTTCGCGGTGGTCCAGTAGGCGGTGGCACGGTGCGGCAATTCTGAATTAGTCATCTTGCTGTCGAATCTATCGGGACGGGCGTTCGGGAGGAAGGTCCGACGGCGGGTGTCGCCGTTTCAGCAGGTCCACGTCAGCGGGGTGGAAGCTACCTGGTGAATTCGACGTGGCTAGTTTCATTTGCTTGGTTCCTCGTAGGCACGGGCGCGTGGGCAGCAGTAGTTTCCTCGCACCTTCAGCCCTGCCGGTCATGTCAGGTCAGGTGAAGGAGAGCTCGTGTAGCCAGTGTTCCCGTTGCGGATCAGCGGGCAGCTCGAAAGGAGACGCGTAGAAGGCCTCCCAGAGCGGATCATCCGGAGAGAGATCGTCGGGGACGACACGGTCCTCGCAAGCGAATTCGGCGTCCAGTAACTCGTCGTCGGGAGGGTCGTCCAGGAGGTAGTCGGGGCAGACCGCAATGCCGGCAAGGATCCGTTGTTCCAGTGAGCCTGTCATGTGCAGCGCGTCGGGGAGTCGGGGTGGCCAGTGGGGTGGTTGGGGGTCGGGGTGTTGTGCTGGGTAGTGGCGGCCTGTGGGTGAGGTCCAGCCGGGTGGTTCGGTTGTGGTGGCTGGTGTGGGGGTCCAGCCGCTGTGGTGTTTGAGACGGTGATGTTTGGGGCAGAGCTGTGCCAGGTTGCTCACGCCTGTTGTCCCGTTGTGCTGCCAGGGGGTGAGGTGGTCGGTGTCGTTGTCCGTGGTGGGGTTGGTGCAGCCGGGGAACGTGCAGTGTCCGTCGCGCATCCTGATCCAGCGTTTCATCGCCTCCGACAACCGGTAGCTGGTCCTGCCAATCTCGAGCGGCGCACCGGTACGGGGGTCGACGAGGACCCGGTAAAACGAGGTCGCCCCGTCAGCAACGAGTTTGCGGGCCATGGCTGCCGGGATGGGCCCGTATCCGTCGAGGTCTGCCGGTTCGTCAGTGCTGCCCAACATTGTAAATATCGGGATGGTGACCAGCACGTCGGCTTTCGGGGCGGGAATCTTGCTGAGGTCAACGAAGTATGGGTCGGTCCCGGCGCCGGTAGCAGTGCTGGTTCCGGTCTCACCGGCCCAGGGAACCCCGTGGGTAGCGGTTACGTCGCCGGGCTCTTGGCCATCGTCGGTGCGGCTAGTCGCATCGCCGCCGGCCTGGGCGCCGAGCAGGAGCGCGGCGGCGACGTCCGGCCGCAACTGGGTAAGGGTGCGGGTTTCGCCGGGGCCTTGGAGGCCGCGGGCGATGGCTGTGGTTTTGTTCCAGATGGCGCAGGCGGTGTCCCCGGGGAGGATCAGGGTGATCGTTGCCATCCCGTCGGCCTCGGGGCGGTATTCCATCCGCCGCTCCGCCACACACTTCGCATGCCGGATTGCAACGGAGGCGGGGTAGCTGCGTTCTCGCCAGGTCCTGACTTTCCGGCGGAACAGGTGCGGCACCAGGTCACCGGGTGCGGACCCGCGGGCCGGGTTCGGGGCGTCCGGGTCGAAGAAATGCGCCACCAACGCCTCAGCATTCTCGGGGGCGAGGCAGTCCGTTTCGTCGGCCACGATCACCGCGTGCCGCCACGACACCGCACCCGCCGCCAGTGCGGCCGCGACCGCCGGCATCGCACAGACTTTCCGGGACTGGCTGATGAACGCCGCCGCGGCGCCAGGGCTGAGGGTCAGGACCCCGGCGACCTCCGCCGTCGTGGACATCTCAACGAACGCCCGCTCCGAACCTGTGGCCTCCGGCGGTGTCATCGCCTCCTGGAACTCCGCGAACTCCGCAGCGTCCCGTGCTTTACCCGCAGCTACCTGGGCTTCCAACTGCTTCCAGAACGCCAGCCGCTGCAGCCGAAGCTCCGACTTCCGCTCCAACACATCGATTGCTTCACGGGCCACGGTGTCAGGGGCATCCCGGTCCAGCTCGAACTCACCCAGAAACAACGCGTCGAGGCCGGCGACAGTGGCCCGAAGACCCTCCATCGCCGCTGCCCCAACCACTGCGTTTCCCATAAAGGCATCATCGCGCGAGGGTCTGACATTCACAGTGAACCCGTTAGACCGTCGACGGCCCTTCTCCGAGCGTTCGCCAAGGCGTCGTTTTGGGGATGTGAGCCTTGCTCCGGTACCCTATTGAGGTTGGTGACGTGTCCGAGCGGCCGAAGGTGCAACACTCGAAATGTTGTTTGGTGTAAAAGCCAACGTGGGTTCAAATCCCACCGTCACCGCCACTTAGAAGGCCCCCGTTCCTCTCGAGGAACGGGGGCCTTCTGCGTTTCTGGATTCACCGCAGCCCCCAATTTGTCGGCCTGAACATAGCCCGCCGCGGGGCCCACCTGGCTGCCCAGCGGACACAAAACAAAGCACCGGACGCAGGGGGTCTCCCCGCGCCCGGCGCTCTGAGCCCGGCGGCTGTTACAGCCGGGTGTCGAAGGAATCGCAGAACACGTTGTCGTTGAACGTGCCTTGGAATTCGGATTTGCCCTGGATCTTCGCCACGGCAGCCCTGATGGCCTCACGCGAGCCGGCGTGCGCATGGATGGCGGTCTTCACCATCGGCACGTCAATGAGGTGGTTCGGCTGGTTCAACGAGACGAACACCGTGGGGACCTCCGTGGCGTACCACGGAATTTCG
This sequence comes from Pseudarthrobacter equi, assembly GCF_900105535.1. NCBI lineage: Bacteria > Bacillati > Actinomycetota > Actinomycetes > Micrococcales > Micrococcaceae > Pseudarthrobacter > Pseudarthrobacter equi. The sequence goes on along the minus strand of NZ_LT629779.1, from coordinate 1,129,732 downwards.
GCCGCCATCGGTGAGGACCATTTGATCCTGATAGCTGCCTCCTGCGCGAAGCCCTTGACGTTGGCGAACACGAAGGCAGCGTCATACCGGTCCGCGTAGTCGGCGGTGGCCTCTTCAGCCAGGACGGACATAAAGTTCACCCCGGTCTCCCCCGTGGCCTCGCGCTGCTCGGCAGTCCGGAACAGGTCCACCTCGAAGCCGGCGGCGACCAGCTCCTCCTTGACCGTTTCCAGGTACGCCAGCGGATCGGCCCGGGTGAAATCGGCCCCGCCGGAGATGCCGTAGAGCCGGATCCGGGGATGCGTTTCGGGCGTGATGGGCAGGTTCCCGGCGGTGTCCTTGACCAGCGTGACGGTCTTGTCGGCCACCTCGGCGGCGATGGCACGGTGCGTGTCAGAACCTATGACCGAGAGTGCCGAAGCCGGCGGCACCAGCTCCTCCAAGGATTTGCGGTGCAGCCCCAGCGAGGCCTTCAGCCCAAGGATCCGCCGCAGCGCGTCCTGCAGCCGCTGCTCCGTGATCACGCCGGACTTGTAGCCGTCCAGCATGAACTGGAAGTCCTCCGCAGGGTTCCGGAAGAACAGGAACATGTCGCAGCCGGCCGCGATGGTTGCCGGCACCAGGTCCTTGCGCTTCTGCGCCTGGGTGAGGCCCACCATCAGCGAGGCATCGGTGAGGACAAGCCCGTTGAAGCCGAGTTCGCCGCGCAACAGGTCCTGCAGCAGTTCCGGCGCAAGCGTCGCGGGCAGGATTTCGGCATCGGACAGCCCCGGACGGAAGTGCCGCGACACCTCCGGCGCTCCAATGTGGCCCACCATGATGGACTGCACGCCGTGCCCGATCATCTCGCGGTACACGTGCCCGTATGTCCGGTCCCACTCCTCGTAGGAGAACGTGTTGTAGGACGTGACCACGTGCTGGTCGCGTTCGTCCACGCCGTCGCCCGGGAAGTGTTTCATGGCGCAGACGGTGGGCGATTCGCCGATCCCGTCGAAGTACTCCTTCGCCCGCTCCACCACGATCTCCGGGGTGTTGCCGAACGAGCGCGTGGAGATGACCGTGTTCCGCCAGTTGTAATGGATGTCCACGATCGGCGCGAACGCCCAGTTGCAGCCCAGGGCCGCAGTCTCGACGCCGGCCACCTGGCCCATCTGGCGCGCAATGTTCTTGTCCGGGTGGGAGCCAGCCTGGAGGTGCGTGGAAACGAACGTGCCATCGTCGCAACTTCCTGCCCCGCCCATTTCCGGGTTGGAGGCGATCAGCAGCGGCACGCGGGACTTCGACTGCGCGTACCGGATGTGCTCCTGCACGGCGGCGGATGGCCCCGGGCGGTATCGCATGCCGCCCACGTGGTAGTTCTCCAGCACACCGTCGAGGTACTCGGGCGCGTAGCCGTTGTTGTGATTGATGAAAAGCTGCCCGATCTTTTCCTCGAGCGTCATCGAGCTGATGGTTTCTTCCACCCAGGCCACCGCGTCGCCGTCGAGATTGAACGGCGCGGCCGCCAGGTCGACGTCGAACTGCCGCGGCCGCGTGCCTGCGCTACCGGAGGAAGGACGTACGACGGCGGCAATGTTGGCGAGTGCCGATGCCACCACTTCGTCAACGGGTGCTGAGATGTCGACGACGAAGCCGGCTTCGTCCGCTTCCAGCGGTTCCAGCGTGGCGAGCTGGGAGTCCAGCAGCGTGGTGGGCATGAAGTGCCCGGAACGGCCTTCGAGCCGGCGGGCGAGGACATCCTTGCTGCCGTGCAGGTGCAGGAACACCGTGTCCGGCGCCTGCTCTCGGATGGCGTCGCGGTAGCTGCGGCGCAGTGCGGAGCAGGCCAGGACCAGTCCCCCGTCGCCGGCCTTGGCCAGCTCCGAACCCACCGTGGCCAGCCAGGGCCAGCGGTCGTCGTCCGTGAGCGGGGTTCCCGCGGCCATCTTGGCGACGTTCTCCACGGGGTGGAGCGAGTCGCCGTCGAGGAACGGGACGCCCAGCTCGCGGGCCACGAGGTCGCCGATGGTGGTCTTTCCGCAACCGGAAACACCCATGACGATAATGCGATGCTTAGTCATTGCTGCTGCCTCACCAGTCATGCCCGCGTTCACCAGTCATGCACGGTGCCGTCAACCAGGCGGTTGTACGGCAGGTAGGCCTGCTGGTAGGGGAATGCCGCGGCGGCTTCCTCGTTGAACTCGACGCCGATGCCCGGCTCGTCGCCCGGGTGCAGGTAGCCGTCCTTGAAGGTCATGGACTGGTGGAAGACCTCGTTGGTCTTGTCCGAGTGCTGCATGTACTCCTGGATGCCGTAGTTGTGGATGGCCAGGCCCACGTGCAGCTGGGCGGCGAAGCCCACCGGGGAGATATCGGTGGGGCCGTGGAAGCCGGACTTGATCTGGTACTGGGCGGCGAAGTCCATCACCTTCTTCAGCGGGGAGATACCGCCGAAGTGGGTGGAGGCTGCGCGGACGTAGTCGATCAGCTGTTCCTTGATGATGGTCTGGTAGTCGTACACGGTGTTGAAGATTTCACCGATGGCCAGCGGCGTGGTGGTGTGCTGGCGAACCAGGCGCAGGGCTTCCTGGTTCTCGGCAGGGGTGCAGTCCTCGAGCCAGAACAGATCGTACGGTTCCAGGGCCTTACCAAGCTTCGCGGCCTGGATGGGCGTCATCCGGTGGTGGCCGTCATGCAGCAGCGGGATTTCCGGGCCAAACTCGTTCCGGACGGCCTCGAACACACTGGGCAGGTGGCGCAGGTACGCGCGGGTGTCCCAGTCCTCCTCCACGGGGAACGCGCCGCGGCCGGCGGGCTCGTAGTCGTAGCGTTCGCCGGAGGCCTGCGCCTGGGCGGCGACACCGTACACGGCCTTGATGCCCGGGACGGCGGTCTGGATCCGGATGGACTTGTAACCCAACTCCAGGTGCTCGCGCACGGAGTCAAACAGGGATGGAATGTCCGCGCCAGAGGCGTGGCCGTAGGCACGCAGCCCGTTGCGCGACGCACCACCCAGGAGCTGGTAGACCGGCATGCCGGCCACCTTGCCCTTGATGTCCCACAGCGCCATGTCCACGGCGGCGATGGCCGCCATGGTCACGGGGCCCCGACGCCAGTAGGAGGACCTGTACAGGAACTGCCAGGTGTCTTCGATCCGGTGCGGGTCCTTGCCGATCAGCAACTGGGCCACGTGCTCTTTCAGGTACGCGGCGACGGCGAGTTCACGGCCGTTCAGGGTGGCGTCACCAATGCCTGTCACACCGTCCTCGGTGGTGATCCGGAGGGTCACGAAGTTACGCGACGGGCTGGTGACGAACACTTCGGCGGCAATGATTTTCACAGCTGGTCCTTTCGAGCGGGGCTGGCCTGCGGGCTGGTCTGGTGGCCCTGGGTTGGTGGGCCGGGTTTGGCGAACTGGTACTGATGGGGCTGGTGCCGGTGCGGCGGGGCTAGCTTCTGTGCGCTGCGGGCGCCGCTGCGGCGGGGGCTGCAGCCTGCTGGACGGAGCCGGCATCCGATGTGCCTTCTGGCTCCGCGCGGCGGGCCTTGATGTCCCGAAGAATGCCTGCATGCATGTCGTCGGTGAGCTTGTAGCGGGACATCACCAGCACGGCCAGGAGGGTGAGGACGGCCGGGATTGCGCCCGCTGCAACCTGGATTCCGAACGCGGCCTCGGCGGTCTGGGCAGCCCCGGATTTATAGCCGCCCAGGGCCAAAGCGTAGGCCGCGAGGGCGCCGCCCACCGCCTGCCCGGTCTTGCGGGTGAAGGAGAAGAGCGCGTAGGTGATGCCCTCGGTGCGGACACCGGTCTTCCATTCGCCGTACTCCACGGTGTCCGCTTCAAGGGCCCACACCACGATGTTGACGGCCATGACGCCTACCAGGCTGACAACGAGGCCGCCGAAGCCGATCCAGGTCTGGCTGGCCGGGGCGAGGAAGATGATGATGCCGCCAACGATCGTGACAACCGAGGCGTAGATGTAGACGTTCTTCTTGCCGATGGTGCGGACCAGCCGCGGCATGATGGCCGCCAGCACGAAGGTGAGGACCAGCTGCACGATGGAGAGGACCGGGTACAGGTCCAGCCGGCCCAGCACGTCGCGCAGGTAGTACAGCTGGACCGAGGTCAGGGCCAGGTAACCGGTGAGGAACAGGAAGGAGCTCAGGCACAGCATCAGTAGCGGTTTGTTGCTTTTGAGGGTGTCCACGCTCTGCTTGAGGGATACGTTGGGGACCGAACGGTGGACGCGCTCCTTGGCCGTGAAGACGGTGAAGAAGTACAGCGCGGCACCTATCACCACGAAAGCGAGGGTGATGCCGGTGAAAGTTGCCTGCAGGTTGGCGCCGGGCTTGATCAGCGGGGCGACGAAGATACCCAGGGACGAGCCCACCAGCGCCGCGCCGATCATGCGGGCGGAACCGAGCTTGGCCCGCTCCCCCGGATCCTGCGTCATGGCGCCGGCCAACGAGCCGTAGGGGATGTTCACCAGGCTGTAGGCCAGGCCCAGGGCGGCGTAGGTGACGTAGGCGTAGAGGAGGGTGCCGGTTTCGCCGATCTGCGGCACGGAGAACGTGGCAACGCTGAGCAGGAGCAGCGGGATGGAACCGAACATAATGAACGGGCGGAACTTGCCGAACCGCTTGCTGAAGGTCCTGTCCACGATCCGTCCGGCGAAGACGTCCGCGAAGGCATCGAAGATCCTGACGGCCAGCAGCAGCGTTCCTGCGGCTGCCGCCGAAATCCCGGCAACATCCGTGTAGTAGACCAGCAGGAACATGGTGGCAGTGGTGAATGCCAGGTTGTTGGCGGCATCGCCGGCGCCATAGCCGACGATGCTGAGCCGGTTCAGCTTCTTCACGAGGGGCTCCTTTACCCACTGCCGCGAGGCAGCACATTGAATAAGTCTGGTTGTAATCCTAGTCACTTGGCAAGCAAATGGCAAGCGGTTGCCATCTGGTTTTTGCCCTGCAGAATTTGCTGCGCGCTACGGGTTTCCTGATCCATTTCGCATCGCGGAAATGACGCGGGCCAGCGCACGCAAAACTGCCCGGACGCGCGGTGCGTCCGGGCAGTTCCCTAAGGCAGGTGGGCGCGGCCGTCGGACCGACGGGCAGGCCGAGGGCGACCTATGCCCCTTGGCGGGCGAAGCTTCCTGCGAGTCCGGCTACCAGTTCCACTACGGCGCCATCCCGTGAGAGCGGGACGCTCAGCAGGGCCAACAGGGCACGCACCCGGTCTGCTCCGGCCAGCGCGCAGGCAGCCGCAATGTCATCTGACAGCGGGTCCTGGACAGTCCGGCCGCCTTCTGTTGCGTCGATGCAGAACGCAACCCACGCCGCGATTATGGCGGCCGCGCCCTCACCGGACCTCCCGCCGTCGCGCTCTGCCGTCAGGACGGGAACGGCACGCATCCGCAGCTTGGTGCTGCCGTCCATGGCGATCTGGGTGAGGTGATGCGCAATCCGCGCATTGCGAAACCGCGCCAGGAGCTGCTCCCGGTAGGCCGGAATTTGGAGATCTGCACCGTGGGCTGCCGCGCCCGTGAGGTTGGCCTCCGCTTCGTTCCAGAAACGTTCGACGGCGGCCAGGCACACCGGGTCTGCCAGGGCTTCGGCAACGGTTGCGTGCCCGCGGAGCTGGCCGGCGTAGGCCAGCAGCGAGTGGGCGCCATTGAGCAGCCAGAGCTTGCGGTTCTCGTACGGTTCGATCTCGTCGACGAAGACGGCCCCGGCGTCCTCCCAGCGCGGGCGTCCGGCCGGAAAGTCACCGCTGAGCACCCAGTTGCGGAACGGCTCGGCCACCACCGGTGAGTTATCGAAGTAGCCGCATGCGGCCTTGACGGACTCGACGTCGGCATCCGTGGTCCGCGGCGTGATGCGGTCCACTGAAGTGCTGACGAAGCTGGTGTTCTCAGCTATCCAGGCAGCCAGCTCCGGATCCCAGGCCTCCGCCATGCCCACTACCGCGGTGCGGGCCACGGTGCCGTTGTTGGAGAGGTTGTCGCAGCAGACGACGGCGAGCGGTCCGGCGCCGGCAGCCTTGCGGGCGGCGAGTGCCCGGACCAGGCGGCCCACCGGAGTGGCCGGCCGGCCGGCGGGCCCGGCTGCGAGTTCCTGGAGGTCTGCGGCGACGCCCGGGGCTTTCCGGTCCAGCTGGCCGTCGGCACCGAGTCCATAGGCGGCCTCGGTGATGGTCAGCGTGACGACGGCGGTGCCGGCGGCGGCGATCAGCGCGGCGAGGCGGCCGGCGTCGGCCCCGTTCACCGCTTCGACGATGCTGCCAACGACCTCGAAGGTGTCACCGGAGTCCCCCCGCTCGACCACCGTGTACAGGCCATCCTGCTGTGACAGGGCCTCCGCCGCGTCCGGGCGGCGTCCGGTGAACGCTGCGATCCCCCACTCGGCGGCATCCCCGGCGTGCTGCGTGTACCAGGCCTGGTGCGAACGGTGGAAGGCGCCAAGCCCCAGGTGGACGATCCGGACAGGTGCCTTGGGCGCGGGCCGCAAGGCCCGGCTGAGCTGCGGGACGGCAGGTGCCGCGGCCCCGCGATGGGTAGCGCCGGCGTCGGACGGTCCGGCGGCAGTCTTTTCGATAGTCACAGCTTGAAGACCCTTCGTGGGGAGCCGTCAACGATGTCGACGATGAGCTCGTGGGCGCGCTCCTCAGTGACCCGATGCTCGGCCACCAGGCGGGCCAGGAAGGAGGCCTCGATCCGGCGCGAGGCGTCATGCCGGGCGGGAATGGAGCAGAAGGCGCGCGTGTCATCGATGAAACCGGACGAGCGGGAGAACCCGGCCGTCTCGGTGACGGCGGAGCGGAAGCGGAGCATGGCGTCCGGGGCATCGAGGAACCACCACGGTGCGCCGAGGAACACGGACGGGTAGAACCCGGCCAGGGGTGCCAGTTCCCGGGAGAAGACCGTCTCGTCCATGGTGAACAGCACCAGGTGGAAGTCCTTGGCGGTGCCGAAATCCTGCAGCAATGGCCGGACCGCCTCGGTGTAGTCGATGGCGAAGGGGATGTCGTGGCCGCTGTCTGCGCCGTAAGCATTGAACGTGGGTTCGTGGTGGTTACGGTACGAGCCGGGGTGAATGGTCATCACCAGCCCGTCCTCAACGGACATCCGGGCCATCTGGTACATCATGTGCGCTTCAAAGTCCTCGCGGTCCTGGGCCGTGGCCTTGCCGGAGCGGGCAACATCGAACAGGCGGGACGCGTCGGAATCGCTGAGCTTGAGGGTTCGCGGCGTGCGGACGCCGTGGTCCGCGGAGACGGCGCCGTTGTCCACGAAGTAGCGGCGGCGGTTCTCGAGGGCGGTGATGTAGGCGCCGTAGTCCGTGCCGCCGTCGCCCGCGGCCGCGATGAGGCGTTCCACGTTGTCCCGCCACTGCGGGTGCGCGATGTTCAGGTACTGGTCCGGCCGAAACGTGGGCAGGACGCGGCCGTGGAAGGACGGATCCGCGGCGATGGCCTGGTGGCTGGACAGGGTGTCAAGCGGGTCATCGGTGGTGGCGAGCACCTCGATGTTGAAGTCCTTGAAGAGCTCGCGGGGCCGGAAGCCGGGCTCCTGGAGGCGCGCGGAGATGGCGTCGTAGCTGGAATCGGGGTCCCCGGCGTCCGGCTCTTCCTGGAGTCCGAACACGCTCTGGAACTGGGTACGCAGCCAATAACCGGAGGCAGTGCCCTCGAACAGCGGCCAGGCCTTGCAGAACTCGCGCCATACGGTGCGGGCATCCGGCACCGCGTTGGGGTCGCCGTGGGCGCCCGTCTGGGGCCGCAACAGGTCCTGGTCTACACCGCTGGCGTGGATCAGGCGCGTGACGTAGTGGTCAGGGCTGACCAGCAGCGCTGCCGGGTCAGGGAAGGCGGTGTTGTGCTCGATGACGGCGGCGTCAACGTGGCCGTGGGGGGAAATGATGGGCAGGTCCTGGACGCGTTCCAGCAGGCCGCGGGCAATGCTCCGCGTTCCGGGGTCAGCGGGCAGGAGCCGGTCGGGGTGGGAAGCAATGGACTGTGACATAGATCAATGATCGTTTTGGCAACGGGCTTTTGTCAACCGGTTGCCAAAAATTGCCATTCGATGGCGCAGGGTGTCAGGCGGGGTGGTCCGCCGCCAGGAGCCGGCCGCTGGAACCGCGCAGGACCAGTTCGGTTTCCACCTGCAGGGCCGGGGACACTTCCTCCGCGCCGTGCAGCACCTCCAGCAGCAGGGTTGCCGCCTCGGTACCGCAGGCCGTCATCGGCGACCTGATGGTGGTCAGCGCCGGGGTGGTGAAGTCCGCGCCGAAAATATCGTCGAAGCCCACAATGCTGATCCGGTCCGGAACCTGCACGCCCGCGGCCTGCAGCTCCTGCATTAGGCCGATGGCGAGGAGGTCGTTGTATGTCATCACTGCCGTTGCGCCGCTGGCGACGACGTCGCGCGCAACCTGCCTGCCGCCGTCGACCGTTGGCTTGTGCGACGGGAGCTGGACGCACTCCAGGTGGGACCACTCGCAGGCAGCCTTGACGCCTTCCCAGCGGCGGGTGGTCATCCAGGACTGCAGCGGCCCGGCAACGTAGGCGACCTTCCGGTGGCCGTTGGCGGCGAGGTTCCGCACGGCCTCGCCGATGCCCTTGTTTACATCCGGCACCACCGAAGGGACGCCGTCCACCTGGCGGTTGATGACCACCACGGGCTTCTCCTGGGCGAGTTCGCGGATACGGGCATCGTCCATGCGGGGGCTGGCCAGGATGAGGCCGTCCACCGTGGTCAGCATGCGGCGCGCGGCCGTCAGTTCGGTGTCTGCGGATTCGGCGGACTCTGCGAGCATCAGGGTGTAGTCGCGGGCTGTGGCCGTGGACTCGGCCCCGCGGATGATGCCGAAGAACGTGGGGTTGGTGATGTCAGCGACGATCAGGGCCAGGGTATTGGTGCGGCCGGTGGGCAGGGCGCGGGCGAACGGGTTGACCCGGTACTCGAGCTGGGCGGCGGCGTCCTCGATCAGCTTTTGGGTCTTTGCGCTGACGCGGCCAGGCTTGCTGAGCGCGCGGGAAACTGTGGAGGGGTTCACGCCGGCCAGCTTGGCAATGTCGTAGATGGTGGCGCTCGATTTGCCGCTGCGGACCGGTTTCCGGGCTTCGGCGGATGAATCGGATAGGTCCTGCGTCCTGGATTCGCTCACTGCCCCATCCTAGCGAGGGAAGGACCGGAAATGGCCAGCGGTTGCCCTCTTGTTGCAGGGTAACCACTGGCCATCGAGGCAGGTCAGCTCCGCTCGGGGAACTGGCCTTCGGCGGCGATCCGCTTGTTCAGCTCGGCCAGGAACACGTCCTCATCGAAGTCCAGGCCCACTTCGGTGCCGGTCCAGCTGGAGAGGTGGATGGCGTTGGCCAGGCGGACGCCGTTGATGCCGTCGGAGCCCGGGGCCAGCAGTGGCGTGCCGTCCAGGATGTTGGCGGCGAAGTTCTCCAGGACGCCGGCGTGCTGGCCGCCCCAGACGGACTCGAACTCGATGACCTCGGTGGTGTAGTACTCCTCGGGCTTCAGCTGGCCCATGAAGAGCTTGCGGACATCTTCCATGCCCATGCCGTCGCTGAGTTCCCGCTCGGGCTTGTTCAGGCGCGTGACGGTGGCGGTCTTGGAGCCTTCGACCACGATCTTGCCCTGGTCGCCCAGGATCTCGAAGCGGTCGGTGCCGGTGAGGTCGTGCGTGGCGGTGACAAAGACGCCGGTGGCGCCGTCGCCATAGTCGACCACCGCTGTGACCTCATCCTCGACGGCGATGTCCCGGCGGAAGCCGTAGGCCACCTTGGCGTAGACGGACTTGGGCACACCGCAGATCCACTGCCACAGGTCCAGCTGGTGCGGGGCCTGGTTGACCAGGACGCCGCCGCCCTCGCCGCCCCAGGTGGCCCGCCAGGCGCTGGAGTTGTAATAGCCCTGCGGACGCCACCAGGTGGTGATGATCCAGTTGGTCCGGCGGATGGCGCCGATCTCTCCGTTGTCCACAATTTCCTTGATCTTGCGGTACAGCGGGTTGTTGCGCTGGTTGAACATGATGGCGAAGGAGAGTTCCGGCTTTGACGCCGCGAACTCGTTCAGTTCCTTGACCTGCTTGGTGTAGACGCCGGCAGGTTTTTCCACCAGGGCGTGGATGTTGCGCTGCAGCGCCGCGATGCCCATTTCGGGGTGGAGGTAGTGCGGGACGCAGGTGACGACGGCGTCCACGTCGCCGCTGTCGAGCATGGCGATGTAGTCGTCGTGGAAGGGGACGTCCGGGTAGGTTGACGCGGCGAGATCCTTCTTGGCGGGATCAGTGTCGCAGATCGCGCCGATTTCAATGTTGGGGACCAGGCCGTCCGCGATGAACTTGGCGTAGGCGCCGCCCTGCTGGCCCAGGCCGATGATGCCGAGGCGTACTTTCTTGCTCATGTGGTTGTACTCCGTTTGTTCGTTCGAAAATTAGAAGAGGTCCGCGTGGCCCATGGCGGCCAGGTTGTCATAGGAGGTCTGAAGGGCATCCCATACGGTGCGGCCGTACAGCTCGTCCTGTTCCACCAGCAGGTACTGGGCACCGGCGTCGACGGCGGCGGGAACGATGGAGGGGAAGTCCAGGTTGCCCTCGCCCACCTCGGCGAACTGCACCACATTCTTGAATTCGGCCATGAAGCCGGGGAAATCACCCTTTTCCAGCAGCCCGAACGATGATTCCGGCATCTGTCCGATCCGGTAGTCCTTCAAGTGCACCATGGCCGTGCGGCCGGCGTACTTTTCCAGCGTGCGGACCGGGTCAAGGCCGCCGCGCTGCACCCAGTGGACGTCGATTTCCATGCCCATGGCCGGGGAGTTGTCCGCGATGATGTCCAGCATGTACTTGCCGTCAAACTTCGCGAACTCGATGTGGTGGTTGTGGTAGTACAGGCTGATGCCGTGCTCTTGGAGCCGTTCCGCATACCCGTTCGCTTGCCTGGCAAAGTCCACCACAGCCTCGATGGACTTCATGGCGGGAAAGGGCAACATGCCGATCCGCAGCAGCGAGGTGTCCAGGCGCTTGGCGTCGTCCACGATCTTGTCGAAGTTCTCCGCCAGCGACTCCACGGGCATGCCCTTCCGGCCTTCGACATTGACGGACAGCGCCGCGATGTCCATGCCGAGTTCGCTGCGGGACCGGTCCAGTTCGGCCACGTTCTCCGGCGTCATGGGGATCTGTGAGATCTCCACCGCGTTGTAGCCGATTGCGCTGACCTTGCGCAGTGTCTCGAACGCTCCGATGTCCGCGAAGCTGTCCTTGAGCATCATGGCTTGTACGCCTATTTTGGCCACGTCATTCCTCCGTTGTTCTTCTCGTTAGCCTGCAACCGAATCCCCGCTCAGGCGAGGACGGCTGCCTGTTCGTTCTGCTGCCGCTGCTGTTCGAGCAGGCGGTGCCTGTCGGCTCGGCGCTGTTCCTGGCGGTCCGGGTCCGGGACCGGGGACGCGAGCAGCAGCCGCTGGGTGTAGGGGTGCTCGGGGTTCCGGGTCACGACGTCGGCGGGGCCCTGCTCCACGATCCCGCCGCGGTACATCACGGCTACGCGGTGGCTGATGTGCCGGACCACGTCCAGGTCATGCGAGACGAAAAGGTAGGACACACCGGTATCACGTTGGATCTGCAGGAACAGGTCCAGCACCACCGCCTGGGTGGACAGGTCCAGGGCGCTGACCGGTTCGTCGCAGACGATCAGCTTGGGTGAGAGGGCGAGTGCGCGGGCGATGGCCACGCGCTGGCGCTGGCCGCCGCTGAACTCGCGGGGCAGGCGGCTGATGGCGTCGGCGGGGAGCCCCACCTGGTCCAGGAGTTCGCGGACCCGTTTCTTGGCCTCCGCCGGTGACTTGCCCTGCACGCTGAGCGGTTCGGCCAGGATGTCGCCGATTTCCAGGGCGGGGTTCAGGGACGTGTAGGGGTCCTGGAAGACCACCTGCAGGTCCCGGCTGAGTTTCCGCCGCTCCTTGCGGGTGGCCTGGCTGATGTCGTTGCCCTCGAAGATGACCTTCCCCCCTGTGACCGGCGCCAGGCCGAGGACTGCACGGCCCAGCGTGGTCTTGCCCGAGCCGGACTCCCCCACCAGGCCAAGGGTCTCACCCTGGCCGATGCTGATGTTGATGTCCGACAGGGCACGGAACGGCTTGGCGCGGAACCCCTTCCCGGGGTACTCCACAGCGAGTTTTTCCACCCGGAGCAAATCCTTGAACGCGGCATCGGTGCTGGTCATTTGACGGCCTCCTTGGCGGGCGCGGAGACGAGCATGGTCATGGGTTCCTTGCCTTCGAGCATGGAGGACAGCAGCATCTGCGTGTACGGGTCTTTCGGTTCGCGCAGGATGGTCCGGACGGGACCTTCCTCCACGAGGCGGCCGTTTTGCATGACCACCACGCGGTCGCAGAGGTCCGAGACGACGCCGAAGTTGTGCGTTACCAGGATGACGCCCACGTTAAGGCGGCGCTGCAGGTCCCGGATGAGGTCCAGGACGTCTGCCTGGACGGTCACGTCGAGGGCGGTGGTGGGTTCGTCGGCGATGATCAGGTCCGGTTCGCAGCTGATGGCCCCGGCGATCAGCACGCGCTGGGCCATGCCGCCGGAGACTTCGTGCGGGTAGGCCTGGAAGGTCCGCTCCGGGTTGGCGATGCCGACGTCGGAGAGCAGTTTCATGGCGCGCTTGGTGGCCTCGGCCTTGGAGATGCCGAGCACGCGCACCATGGGCGTCACCAGCTGGTAGCCGATGGTGAAGGCGGGATCCAGGTTGGACATGGGCTCCTGCGGAATGTAGGAAATCCGCTTGCCGCGCAGTTTGGTGAGCCGCTCCTGGCTGACCTTTTCCTCGCCCGGGGCAACGGTGTAATTGCCGTCGAACTGGATGGAGCCTGCCACGATCCGGGCGGTGCCGGGCAGCAGTCCCAGGATGGAAAAGGCGGTCTGGGACTTGCCGGAACCGGATTCGCCTACGATGCCGAGGATCTCGCCGCGGTCCACGTGGAAGGAGACGTCGTCCACCACTTTCTTGATGGAACCGTCCGCCTGCGGGTAGCCCACGCCGAGGTTGGTGACCTTCACCAGGTGATGTTCGGTGCCGCTTTCGACGGCGGCCACGGCGCCGCGTGCCTGGCGCACCTTGGCGGGTGCCGGCGTCGTGCGTTCCGTGGCAGAAGCCGAAGCTGCGGCCTTGCGCTTCCGCTGCTTGATCTTCTCGCCGTCCTCCAGCGCGTCGCGGACCGCGTTGCCCAGCAGGACCAGGGCACCGACCGCGAGGCCGATGGCCACCGCCGGCCAGAGCAGGAGCGTGGGGGTCAGGTAGACGTTCTTGAAGCCCTCGCTGAGCATGACGCCCCAGGTGGCAACGGTGGGGTCGCCGAGGCCGAGGAATTCGAGGCCGGACTGGACGCTGATGGCAACGCCGCAGACCATGGCGGTCTGGATGATGATGGGCGCGCGGACCACGGAGAATATGTGGCGGCTGATGATGCTGCGGTCGCTGAGGCCGGCAACGCGGGCGGCGTCGACGTACAGCTCGTTGCGCACCGACTGGACAGAAGTCCGGGTGAGCCGGAAATAGCCGGGGCTGAGGAGGATGCCGAAGGCAATCATCGAGATCCACACGGAGGGGCCGAAGGCGGCCCGCACCGTGAGCAGGACGATGATGCCGGGCAGGCTCATGAGGATGTTGACGAACCAGCCGGCGATGCCGTCGAATTTTCCACCGTAGTAGCCGGCCACCAGGCCTGCGGGGAGGCCGATGCCGATGGCGACGGCGGCGCAAAGCAGTGCCGAGAGCAGCGTGGTGCGGGCGCCGAAGGCGAGGCGGCTCCAGACGTCGCGGCCGACGCTGTCAGTGCCCAGCAGGTGGTTGGCGTCCGGGGCGGCGAGGGTGGAGGCGATATCCGCGAAGTTTTCGTCGAAGGGTGCCAGGACGTCGGCGAGGACAGCCATGGTGACGAGGACCCCCAGGATGGCCAGCGCAATCAGGCCCATGGGGTTGCGGAGGACTTTGTGGATGACGTGGGACCGGACAACGACGCCGGTCTGGCCGGTGAGCTCGACAAGCTGGCTCATGAGACACGCACCTTGGGGTTCAGCCAGCCGTTGATGAGGTCCACCAGCAGGTTGACGATGATGACGATGACGACGGTATAGAGGACGACGCCCATGACCAGGGGGATGTCGCCCATGGTGGTGGACAGGACGGCGAGGTTGCCGATGCCGGGCAGGGCGAAGATCTGCTCGATGATCACCACGCCGCCCAGCATGCCGATGAACTGCAGGCTGAGGACTGTCAGCCCGGTGGGCGCGGCGCTCCGGAGGACGTGCTTGAACAGGATTTCGCGTTCCGGGATGCCACGGCTGCGCAACGTGCGGACGTAGTCCCGCTCGAGCTGCTTGATGACGGCGCTACGGACCTGCTGGGCGCCGCCGGTGACGCCGTTGATGACCAGCGCGATGGCGGGAAGCGTCAGGGAAGCGGCCCATGCTGAAGCTCCGGCGTCCGGAGCGATGCTGGACGTGGCCGGAAAGAGCTTGAGCTGGATGGCGAACAGCGTGACCAGGATGATGGCCAGGACGAACCCGGGAATGGCGTCGCCGACGATGGCACCGGTCTGGACCACCCTGTCGATCCAGCCGCGCTTGACGGCTGCGGCCATGCCCAGCACTGTGGCGAGGACGGCGATGAGCAGGATGGCGGCGATCACCAGGGTAAGGGTGATCGGAAGCCGGGTGGCGATGGCGGTGGCCACGGGTTCGCCGGTGAACCATGAGCGGCCGAAGTCGCCGGTGATGGAGTGTCCGGCCCAGTCCAGGAACCGTACGGGCAGCGGCTGGTCCAGGCCCAGCTCCGTTTCCTTCTGAGCCACCTGCTCCTGGCTTGCGTACTCCCCCAGGATGTTGCGGGCAATGTTGCTGCTGGAGAAATACAGCAGGAAGTAGGTCAGGAAGGAAATCGCACACAGGACGACAAGCCCCGCAGCAATCTTCCGGATGATGAACTGAACCATAATGCGCTCCGTTGGGCGTTGGCCGTTGTGGTGATTAAGTCTTAGGGCGGTGTGGGGCCGGCGGACCGGCCCCACACCGGATTGCTACTTCGCCGGAGCGTAGTTGTAGATGGACGGGACAGCCTGCTGCAGCTGCGGTTCCACGGTGATCTTCTTGCTGGTGTAGTACATCTGGTTCAGCCGGAACAGCGGCGCGAACCAGGCGTTCTCGGTGACGTAGGTGTTCACCTTCTTGGCCAGTTCGGAGCTGTTTTCACCACCCACGTGAACCTCTTCCACCAAAGCGGCGATCTCCGGGTTGGTGGACTTGAACGGGTTGTACAGGGCCGAGGTGGAGATCATCTGGTTGATGGCCACCCACGGCTCGCCCTGGTAGAGCTGGAAGGTGGCGGCGGCGAACTTGCCGGCAGCCATGTCGCCCACGTAGTTGGCCTGCGGGACCGACTCGAGCTGGACCTTGATGCCGATATCGGACAGCTGCTGGGAGTACACGGCGTTCAGTGCCTCAAAGCCTGCCATGGTGGGGATCTTCAGGGTGAAGCCATCGGGGTAGCCTGCTTCCGCCAGGAGCTGCTTGGCCTTGGCAGGATCGTAGGAGTACCTGTTGTCCAGGTCCGCCACGAACGCACCGCTGTCCGGGCCGAAGACCTGGCTGGTGGGGGTGCCCTGGCCCAGGAACTGCTGGTCCAGGATGGTCTTGCGGTCAAAGGCGTAGTTGATGGCCTGGCGGACCTTCACGTTGGCCATTTCCGGGTTGATCTTGCCGTCACGGTCGTAAAGCAGGATGCCGTGCCAGTCCACTTCACTCTTGGTAAGCACCAGGCCTGCACCCTCGGCCTGCTTGCCCGTCTTCGGGTCCAGGAGGGCGCCGTCGATCTGGCCGGAGACCAGGGCGTTGGTCCGGGCGGTGATGTCCGGGAGTGACTTGATGGTGACCTTTTCGAACTTCTGCAGGTCCTTGTTCCAGTAGTCCGGGTTCTTGGTGTAGACGTACTGCGAGCCCTTGACGCTGCTGGCAGTGTCCAGCTTGTAGGGGCCGCTGCCCACGGGGTCGGTCTTGATGCCGGGGGTGCCGATGGCCTTGGGGCTGGCGACGAAGCCTGCGGCCTGCGTGAGGTAGTACTCGAAGGCCGGGTCCGGGGTGCTGAGCGTGATGGCAACCGTGCTGGGGTCAACCACGGCAACCGATGCCATGGAGGCCACCTGGTATACGTCGCGGCCCTTGGCCTGCTGGAAGTGGTCCAGGTTGGCCTTGACGGCGGCGGCGTCCACGGGCGTTCCGTCCGTAAACTTGGCGTCGGTGCGAAGCTTCAGCGTCAGGACGGTGTTGTCCGCGTTCCAGGACTTCTCGGCAGCCAGCATGGGGCTGATGGTGCCGTCCGCTTCGCGGATCAGCAGTGTGTCGTATACGGCCTGGTAGTACGGCATGGTGTGGCCGATGTGGGCGTCTACCGGGTCGAATGACGGCAGGTCTCCGAGTTCGGCGATGGTGAGCGACGTGGTGGCTGCGCCACCGTTCCCGGAGCCGGTGGCGGAACCGCCGCCACCGCAACCGGTCAGCGCGAGTGCTGCGCTGAGGAAAATAGCGGCGCCTGCCGCCTTGGGACCGAACTTCATCGTTGGCTCCTTGGATGAGTGGAGTAGTGCTCTTGGTGAAGGCGTGTGGCGTGCGCCACACCGCTTGTGAAACCCACAGTACGCATCGTTGCCATCTTTGGCAACCGGTTGTCAGAAAAGTTGCACTATCGTTTTGTAGCGGGTCGTCAGGAAACGCTTTCAACCCTGTCGGGGTAGCTCTGGCGGTAGATGTCCTTAATGATCCGCAGCGATTTCTCCGCTTCGGCAGGGCTGATCCAGAACGGTTCTGCCTCACCGAGGCGGGCGTAGAAATCGGCGATCAGCAGCTCGTGCGACACACCCCAGTAGTCGCGCCCGCCGGAGGCGCTCCTGCGTTCGGGCACCACGTCCACGCGCCCGTCGGCATACGTCACCGTCAGGTCGCCCCGCAGGTTCAGGACAGCCTTTTCGGTGACGACGTCCAGGGTCACCGGGGCGTTGTACGGGTTCGCCAGGGTGGCGTAGAAGGCGCTGCGGGCACCGCTGGCATGCTCCGCCACGAATTCCGCAGTGTCCTCCACCTCGATGTCGCCGCCCAGGAAGCGGGTGGATGCGTTTCCGCTGACGGCCGTGATATCCCCCGCCAGCCATTGCAGCAAGTCCAGGGTGTGGATGGCCTGATTCATGAGGAGGCCGCCGCCGCCGCCTTCCCAGGTTCCGCGCCAGGGCCGGTTGCGGTAGTAGTCCGCCGTGCGCTGCCACATGACTGTGGCTGAGGCACCCACCACAGCCCCAAGGTCACCGGTTGCCAGAAGCTGGTGCATTGCCTGGGACGTGGCGTTGTACCGGTTCTGGAAACAGACAGCGATTTTTGCGTGGTTCGCTTCGGCTGCTGCCACCAGACGCCGGCCCTCTGCCAGCGTGTGGGCCAGCGGCTTCTCCACGATGACGTTCACGCCTCTTTCCAGGCAGTCCGCCGCAATGGAGGCATGCTGATTGTGCGGCGTGCAGATGTGCACCACGTCAGGCCGGATCTGCTCGATCAGGCTGAGGTGGTCACTGAAGCCCGGGACGCCGAAAGTCTCCACGGCTGCGGCGAGCCGCTGGGGGTCGGGGTCGCATACCCCGGCCAGCACGGCGTCGTCGAGCTTGGCAATGGCCTCGAAGTGGACGGAGGAAACGTCGCCGCACCCGATGACGGCCGCCCTGGCCGTCACGAGAACGAAACCCCGTGCTTATCGGCGAGCGCGGCGAAGGCGCGGGCAGCGATGCCGAACGCCACCGGGCCGGAAAAGCCGCCCAGTTCGTGGGCACTGGCGAGGTGTGGCTCAAGGGAGGCGAAACCGCTGAAACCGTCCGCCTTGAGGGCGGCTACCGTGGCGTCCAGTTCGCCGTCGCCGTGGCCGGAGGGGACCACCTCGCCGGTGCTGAACAGCGCGTCCTTGACCTGGAAGTATTCGAGGTAGGGGCGGAGCATGGCGTAGCCCGCGGTGTACGGCCTGACGCCCACCTGCACGAAGTTGGCGTTGTCCCACGCGACGCGGAGCGCGGGGGAGGCAACGGTTTCCATGATGTCCAGGACGCGCTCGGGGGTGTCGCCGTAGATGTCCTTTTCGTTCTCATGCAGGAGCACGACGCCGGCCGCCTCGGCTTCCGCTGCCAGTGCGGCCATGCGGACCAGGACGTCGTCGCGGATGTCCTCGGCGCTTTGGGCCTCGGCGCGGTAGAAGGAGAAAATCCGGACGTAGCGGGTGTCCAGGCCCTTGGCGACGGAAATGATCTGGCGCAGGCGCTCCACCTCATGCTCCACGGGAAGGCTGACGTCCACTTTGCCGATGGGGCTGGCGACGGCCGAAACCTTCAGTCCACGCCCGTCGAGAATGCCCTTCAGCTCCCGCACCTGCTCGGCCGTGAGTTCGGAGACGTTCGTCCCCCACGCGCTCCGGACCTCGATGTGGCTGGCACCCAGTGCCAGCAGCACGGCGGCCTGCACGTGCGGATCGGGATCGATTTCGTCGCCGAATCCGGACAGGGGCCAGGTTGCAGTTTCGCTCACGGTTTCTCCTTGGTGCTGGCATGCCGGCGACGTCATTGGCCGGGGGCATGCCGTGGCTGGTGTCACATCTCCCCTGCAACATTAGCCGCGTTGCAATTCACTGACAACCGGTTGCCACAATGTGCGATCCGTGACATCCTAGGGCTTTCAGCGCAGTGTCTCCGGTCACAACCGCGCTCACGCCAGTCCGTTCAGAGAGGAACGCCATGGCACTGCCGCCAGTTTCCGTGGGCCGCCCCGCGACCATCCACGACATCGCTGCCGTGTGCGGCGTAGCCCCGTCCACGGTGTCGCGGGCACTGTCCACGCCGGAGCGGGTCAATATCCGGACGCGCGAGCGGATCCAGGCCGCCGCCGTCGAGCTCAACTACACGCCGAACTCGCAGGCCAAGGCCCTGAGCTCGGGAAAGACCGGCGCCGTGGGCGTCCTGGTCCCGGACATCACCAACCCCTTCTACTTCGACCTCATCCGCGGAACCCAGCTCCAGCTCAAAGCTGCCGGGTACACGCAGCTCCTGGTTGATACGGAAGAATCTGATGAGGTGGAGGCCAGCGCCATCCAGCAGCTCCGCAAGAGTGCCGATGGCCTGATTGTGGGTGCTTCCCGCTTGACGGACGAGGCCCTGCTGGCAGCCTCCGCAGCCATGCCGCTGGTGGCCATCAACCGGGATGTGCCCGGCGTTCCCGCGGTTATCATCGACACCCCCGCAGCCACCGGCCAGGCCCTGGACCATCTGATCTCACTCGGCCACACCCGGGTGGCGTACATCTCCGGCCCTGTCTCGTCCCAGTCGAACGCCCGCCGGTGGGATGCCCTGGCCGAAGCTGGCAAGGAGCGCGGCATCGACGTGGTCAGGCTGGGGCCGTTCGCCCCGAAGACCCAGTCCGGCGCCGCGGCAGCGGACACGGCAGTCCACAGCGGTGCGACGGCCTGCATCGTGTTCAATGACCTGATCGCCATCGGCATGCTGCAGCGGCTGCGCGAACGGGGCGTCCGGGTACCTGAGGACATGAGCATCGTGGGCTGCGATGACATCTTCGGTGCCGATTTCTGCAATCCGCCCCTGACCACCATGTCCTCCCCCATCGAGCAGGCTGGCAGGGTGGCGGTGACCATGCTGCTGGCACAGCTGGATCCCCTTCGCGGCGGCGGCACGCGCACCCGCTCGGTGATGCCCACACACCTGACAGTGCGCGCCTCCACCGCTGCGGCGCCGGCACAGTGACGGCAGCGTCCTTGTTTCACTGCGCATACCCGGTTTCGCTGCGCATACTCGATGGCGCACCCCGTATCTCCGGTGCGACATCGAATATGCGAGTCGGAATCTCCAAAGCGTGTCGGAAATGAGGCCGGGCTGCTGCCGCCGCTCACCACCGCGCCAGCGCCTCCGTGAGCATCCGGTGGCCCTGGTGTTCGAACTCTTCGTCCCCCACCTGGAAAGCCCACACCGCGGTTCCGACGGCTTCCCGGAGCAGGTCGATGCGCCACACGACGTCCGATCGGGGATCCGTACCGTAGCCCTCCAGGAAGGCTTGTTCCAAGGCAGGCTGTTGCCGCCACTGCTGCACCGCCAGCCTGCACAGGTCCGTAGCAGCCGGTCGGAACTCGAACCGGCCAAAGTCGATGACCCGGACTTCGCCGGAATGGATGAGCCAGTTCCGCGGCTGCCAGTCCCCGTGGGTGGGAACCACCGTGACGGGTTCCGGCCGGTATTCCGCCAGGCGCCCCCGGGCTTCCCGCTCGACGGCGGGATCAATCCGGTGCGCACGGTCCAGCCACGCCAGTGACTTCGCTGTGGCCTGGAGTTCATAGCGGCCATCGATGCGGCGCCCCTGGTTATGGAACAGCCTCAGCAGCTCACCGGCCTGGGCGTAGGTGCCTGGTTCCTGCTCGGCTTGCGTGCCCTCAACCAGGTGGCCCTCAAGGTACTCCATGACCAGCAGGTTGGCGCCGGAATCCGCGAGGAGCAGGCGGCCTGCCCGCCCGCACTCCACCAGCGGGCCCGTGTAGGCCCGATGGGCCGCCAGCTCGCGGCCGAGGTGGTGGTTATCCGGTCCCCCGGCCTTAACGATGAACTGCCCGTCGGGCCCCTGGACGCGGAGGACCTTCGTGTCCGCGAGCGCCCAGGAAAAATCTGCAAGGAGCTTCGGGGAACGCAGCCACGATGCAACGAGGGCGGACTGTTCGGCGCGCAGCAGCCCGCCGTCCCAGCGACCGTCAACTTGCCCTGCCCGCAGCCCTTGACCCATCCGGGGAGCCTAGCAATCCTTGGCGTTAAGCAGCAGCTGAGGGCCCGAGCTCCCGATTGACCGCGGGCATGATTTCAGTGGCGAGGAGCTCGATGGACCGGGCCGTCTCGGCAAAGGGCAGGCCGCCGAGCCCGATCTGTGCCATGTAGCGGCTGGTGCCCAGGGCCTCGTGGATGGCGAGGATCTTTTCGACCACCTGCTGCGTGCTTCCCACCAGCAGCCCGCCGCCCGGCTCGGACCAGTCATCGAAGGTGGACCGGGGAAAGTGGTCCACGGGACGCGGCATGTTCTGTTCGAAGTAGGCGCGGTAATAGGGATAGAAAGTGTCGCGGGCCTGCTGCGAAGTGGGAGCCACGTAGAAGTGCCCGCCAGCGCCCACCGGAAGCGCGGCGGCGTCATGTCCGGATTCCGCCGCCGTGTGCCGGTAAAGCTCCACCAGGCGGCGGAACCGTTCGGGGCCTGACAGCAGGGCAACGAACAGCGGCAGGCCCAGCCGGCCGGCGCGGGCGAAGCTCGCCGGTGTTCCGCCGACCCCCACCCAGACCGGCAGTTTCTCCTGCAGGGGCCGCGGCGCAATATCCATGCCGGGGATGGTCTGGGTCAGCGTGCCCCGCCAGGTGAGGCTGGCGTTGTCCCGCAGTTCGAGGAGCATCCGCAGCTTCTCATCGAAGAGCGCGTCATAGTCGGCGGTGTCGTAGCCGAACAGCGGGTAGGACTCGATGAACGCGCCGCGCCCGGCGATGATCTCCGCGCGGCCCCCGGACAGCAGGTCCAGGGTGGCGAACTGCTCGAAGAGCCGCACGGGATCCTGCGTCGAGAGGACGGTAACGGCGGTGCCCAGCCGAAGGTTGGTGGTTTCCCGGGCAATGGCGGCCAGCACCATCTCGGGCGCCGACAGGGCGAAGTCATGGCGGTGATGTTCGCCCAGGCCCAGGAAGCTGAGGCCTGCCTGGTCCGCCAGCTTGGCCAGCTGGATGATTTCCGCCAGCCGTTGCTGTGGCGATAGCACCTGTCCGGTTGTGTCATTGCGCGAGAGCTCACCGAAGGTAAAGATGCCGAAGTCCATACTTAGTTGAACATTCAAGTTCTGGGTTCTATTCCGCGAGGGGCGGCCAACTCACCTACAAAAGAGGAAGTACGACGACGGGACTCCCCGCCGTCGTACGCTTCCCCTTTGGTGCCCGGGCACCTGGGTCCGCGCCGCCTTACAGTGCTGCCTTACAGCGCCGACCAGCCGCCGTCGGACGCGAGGATGGCGCCGTTGACATTGGTGCCGTCCTCGCTCAGCAGGAACGTGATGGATGCGGCCAGCTGCGCAGCGGTGGCGGGTGCGGGGATGTTGGCCTGCATCAGCGGGCCCAGCCGGCCTGCTGCCAGTTCCGAGCCCCAGTTGGCTTCGATGTTGGTGATGGTGGCGCCCGGTGCAACCGCGTTGAAGCGGAGCCCGCGGGGGCCGTACATGACGGCGGAGTTCTTGGTCAGGCCCACCACGGCATGCTTCGAGGCTGTGTAGGCGGCGCCGGCCGCGGATCCACGCAGGCCGGCCTCGGAGGCGACGTTGACCACAGATCCCGCGCCTGACTCCAGCATCAGCGGAACCACTGCCCGGGTGAGGCGCATCAGCGCGGTGACGTTGATGCGGAACACCCGGTCCCAGAGTTCGTCGTCCACCTCGTGGATGGGGGCGAAGTTGTCCATGATCCCCGCGATGTTGGCCAGTGCGTCCACCCGTCCGCCGGCAGCGGCAATGACGGCGGCCACTGTCTCTTCGGTGGAAATGTCCCCGGCAACCGGGACCAAGTCCAGGCCGGCGTTCTCTGCCACAAGGTCGTCCAGCCGCTGCTTGCTGATGTCCGCGGCAATGACCCGTCCGCCCTCCCTGGCAATCCGCAGTGCGGTGGCCTGGCCGATGCCTGAACCGGCCCCGGTGACGATCACGGTCCTGCTGGAGAAGCGGCCGGGAGTGGCATTTTCCTGCCATGCGGCGTCGTTGCCCATGGTGTTCCTTTCGATTGATCAGGCTGTTGCCGCCAGCTTATGACACAGAGTGTCATTATGGAAGGGTGTCCAGGGTGAATACTGTTGGCATGCCGACGGTAGAGCCAGCAACCAAGTCCACGGGACGCCCTGCCACCATCGATCCCGAGGCCGTGGCACGGGTGGCCGTGGAACTCTTCGCCCGGAACGGGTACGAGGAAACCTCCATGGAGGACATCGCCCGGGCTGCCGGCATAGGCCGGAAAAGCCTGTACCGCTACTTCGCCACCAAAGCGGACCTGGTGTGGGGCGGCACCGAACCCGCCATCGAAGCGTCGATGCTGGCGCTGGGAGCAGGCCCCCTGCCGTCGGCAGGTGACGATCCGTTGGACGGACTGCGCCGGGCGGTGATTGCCGGCGCCGCCGCCCTGCCCGACCTGGCGGTCACCCGGGCGCGCCTCCGCCTGATCGGTGCGCACCGGGAACTGCTCAACCGAAGCTACGAAGCCCTCGGCTCCCAGCGCGGGCGAACCCTCGCGCACCTCGAGGCGGCTGGGGTTCCTGCCGCTACGGCACGGTATGCGTGCGCGGCCTTTATCGGTGCCACGTTCCAGGCATGGCTCGAGTGGGCCGCCGGTGACGACCCCGATCCGGCCCCGTACCTTCAGGCCGCCACTGGAGTGGTCCTTCTTCCGCAGGCGTAAGGCCGTGAACGGCAAAACTCCGGGACCGCGGGCCAGCGTGGCGTCAGGTCGGGTTACCAGGCGGCCGGTAGGAAATCTCCGCGGCCACTTTGAGGGCTTCCATGGTTTCCTCCACCGTGAGCAGCACTGTGGTTTCGAAGGAGCTCAGCGCACCTCCTCCGCTGATGGCCAGTGCCACCGCGGCCATGGAAACGTTGTCCGGGGCCTCCCACAGGTTGTAGCCGTCATGGGCGCCGAAGCCGTACCAAAAACCATGGAGCTTGCCGCCCACGGATTCGATATAGGCCTGGGCTGCTTTCCGCCGGTCTTCCGGATTCCGCGTCAGCCGTGACCACGTCTCGGGGGTGTAACTGAATTTTGAGAGATAAAGGGGCATTGCCCGCTCCTATCGCCCGCTGCTGAACAGTGGCCGGACGGTGGCTCCAGCTGGATAGAGCCACCGTCCGTAAGTACGGCTACAGCTTGTCGGTGCGGTCCTCGCCGCCCCTGTGGCCGCCGCCGCGAAGGTTCTCCTGGACTTTGCCGAAGAGGTCCTTGATGGTGGATTCCGCGTTGCTGATGACATCCACCGGCACATACACGTCATGCGTGGCCGGGAGGTCGTACTCGTCCTTCAGGTGCGTGCCGTTTCCGACGCCCTGCAGTGACAGGTAAACCATGGCTTCCGTCCGCGCGATCCCGGCAAGCTTTCCAAACACCACGGTGAACTCGTTGGGCTGGAAGGTGATGGTCTGGCCGATGTGGCTGCGGCCAAGTTCACCAGCCGGAACAACCTTTTCTGACTGGCTTCCGGTGTAGTCCATGAACTTCTCCTTAGATCGCCTGCGCTGATGAAAGGCAGTCTATCGCCGGGCGGCGCGGGTGTGACCGGCCCTTCCCTCCACGCGAACGCAGCGGGAGCGGGCCGGGACTTGGGAGCACAGCCCGGCCCTGCAAGACTGGTCGCAGCAGCAGCAAACCACCGGATCCGTCAGGAGAATGCCATGCCCCAGCAGGACCACGCCGCTTCACGCCGCAACAGGCTCACGGACGTACTCGGCATTGAGGTACCGGTGGTGCTTGGCCCCTTCGGCGGTGTGTCTTCCGTGGCGCTCGCGGCAGCGGTGTCCGACGGCGGCGGGCTGGGTTCGTACGGCCTGTACGGGTACGACGGCGCCGCGATCCTTCAGACGGCGGCGGAGCTTCGTGCCGCCACGGCCAAGCCGTTCGCCCTTAATCTGTGGGTGCCCACCGGCAGCGAAACCACTGAGCTGCCCCGGACCGAGTTCGACAGCTATGTCCGCGCCCTCCAGCCCTATTTCGAGGAGCTTGGCCTCGAACTGCCGGACATGCCGGCGCGCTTCATGGCCGATTACGGCGAGCAGGTGGAGGCAACCCTGGAGGCTGCCCCCGCCGTCGTCAGCTTCGTCTTTGGCGTCCCCGCACCGGAAATCGTGGAAGAAGCGCACCGGCGCGGCATCAAAGTGGCCGGCACCGCCACCACCGTGGAGGAGGCCCTGGCCCTTGAGGCGGGCGGCGTGGATGCCGTGGTGGCCAGTGGCATGGAGTCCGGCGGCCACCGTGTGTCCTTCCTGCGCCCCGCCGAGGAATCCCTGGTGGGCACGTTCTCCCTGGTCCCCCAGGTGGCCGATGCGGTCAGCATCCCCGTCATCGCGGCGGGCGGCATTGCTGACCGCCGCGGGTTTTCCGCCGCCCTGGCCCTGGGCGCTGATGGTGTCCAGGTTGGCACGGCCTTCCTGGCCACCAGTGAATCGGCCGCCGCGCCGGCCTACCGGGAGTTGCTGCACAGCCCGGCCGCGGGCACTACGGTCCTGACCCGCGCGCTGAGCGGCCGGCTGGCACGCGGAATCCCCAACCGGGTCACCTCGGAGCTGGCGCCGCCGGCCATCGCCCCGTTCCCCGTCCAGAACTGGCTGACCGGCCGGTTCCGCCCAACGGCCGCCGCTGCCGGAAATACGGACCTCATGTCCCTGTGGGCAGGGCAGTCTGCGCGGCTCATCCGGCACCAGAGCGCTGCGGACGTCCTGGCGGAGCTGCTGGCCGGGGCCTGACACGCTTCCCCCTCCAGCTGACCGCTGCGGGTTCCCACATACCGTCAGGCCGGCACCGTAACGTCCCCGGTTCCCCGGTAGAATCGGGCGGGCAGGAGCAGCTAGTTTTTCCTGCCGCAGTACGCGCCACCGCACCGGGAGGGGAGAGTCAGTGCCGGCACACCGCACACCTTTCCACCTCCTGCGCGCCTCGGCACTTGCAACTGGCATCCTGACCCTGGCGGCGGGCGCCCACGTGGCCGGCGGCGGGCAACTGCCCGTTCCCGGGATCCTCCTGGCCATCCTGGCTCTCACGGGTCTCGCCAGCACCGCTGCCACCAGGCTCAAGCTCTCCTTCCCGGCCATGGCCGGGCTGATGGGCGGCGGGCAGCTGGCGCTGCACGAACTGTTCGCCACGTTCAGCGTGCCCTCACAGCCGCCAGTTCCCGTGGCAGCCTATGCGGGCCACCAGCACGGCGTGCCGTCGCTCCCGCCGGACCTGCTGGATTTGTCCGGGCACATGGGACCAGCTGACCCGTCATCGGGTTCCCTCATGCTGGCCGCGCACGCGCTGGCAACCCTTGGATGTGCACTGCTTCTGGCCAAGGGCGAAGCAGCGCTCTGGGCGCTGGCAGGCTGGCTGCGGCCCCTCGCCGGCATTCCCGCACCCCTGGCATTCAACGACGCTGCGCCCATGCCCGCAGCCCTTCCCCCGGCCGCCGCGCCCCTCCGCCCCTGGCGGAACCTGCGGCAGGACAGCCGACGCGGCCCGCCTTCCGCCGTCGCGCTTTCCTTCTGACCCGCCCCCCGCACTGCACGCCGGCCCGGGCCTTCCCAAAAAACTTTGCACGCCGCGAACGGCGTGCGCCAGAAAGGCAACCCCATGAATTCCCTGACCCTTCGCCGTACCCTGACCACAGCCGCTGCAGCCGGAGGCACCGCCGCGCTGATCCTGGCCGGCGCCGGCGCCGCGTCCGCCCATGTGGGCGTGACCCCGGACAAGACCTCAGCCAATTCCTACGCGCTGCTGACTTTCGCCATCCCCCACGGCTGCGAGGAATCCGCCACCACCAAAGTGGCCATCACCCTGCCAACGGAGCTCAACGACGCCCAGCCCACCGTGAACCCCAACTGGACCGCGGAAAAGGTGACCGAACAGCTCGCAGAGCCGAAAAAACTCGCCGACGGCAGCTCCATCACCAAGCGGACCAGCCAGATCGTCTACACGGCCAAAACGCCCCTGGCGCAC
Organism: Pseudarthrobacter equi; assembly: GCF_900105535.1. Taxonomy (NCBI): domain Bacteria; kingdom Bacillati; phylum Actinomycetota; class Actinomycetes; order Micrococcales; family Micrococcaceae; genus Pseudarthrobacter; species Pseudarthrobacter equi. The sequence continues at coordinate 1,102,922 of NZ_LT629779.1, read as the reverse complement.
GAACTCCGTGACACGCTGGTCCTGTCCGTCAAGCTTCCCGATGCCGCAGGAACCACGCTGAACTTCCCCACGATGCAGACATGCGAGGTTGGCCAGACGGACTGGTCGGAAATCGCCAAGGACGGCCAGGACCCGCACTCACTGAAGGCGCCGGCCCCCTCCATCACCATCACCGAGGCCGCATCGTCGGACGGGCACGGCACCACCGCAGCTGCGGCAACCCACACGGAACAGGCAGCGTCCGTGACGGACAGCGGCGCCGATGCCCGCAGCTGGGCCGGCCTCGGCGCCGGCGTGGCCGGACTGGTACTCGGCGGGCTCGCACTGCTCCGGAACGGTGCGCGCCGGAAGGCAGCCGACAGCACCAAGTAGTCCCGGCTTGATGCCCGGATCATCACGATCCGGGCATCAAATTGCCGTGGGACCACGTGGCATCGTTGACGCCGCCCCGGACTGCCGCGAAGGTGGTGGCATGAGGTCTCAGAAAACACTCCAGGGGATAACCTTGTCGACGGCTGGCGTGGCGGCCGTCCTGCTGCTTGCATCGTGCGGTCTCGGCCAGCCGCAAAGCCAAACGACCACCACCCCGGCCGGGCCGGGGACGGGCTCCGCCAGCCCCTCGCAGTCCGCACCCCCGGCCACAACGGCCGCGCCGCCGTCGTCCGCAGCCCCTGCCACCACCGCGCCGGCAGGGCCCGGACTGTGCAAGGCGGCAGGGCTGTCCGCCGCGACCGACGCGTCCGGCGGCGGCGCCGCGGGGAGCGTTTACATGAAGCTCAACCTCACCAACACCGGCAGCGAGCCCTGCATCCTCAAGGGCTTCCCCGGAGTGTCCCTCGCGGCTGACGCGGCAGGCGGCCCCATTGGCGCGGCGGCCACCCGGGACGAATCCGTGCCTGTTACGGACGTCCTGCTGGCACCCGGCCAGACGGGCTGGGCCCAGCTGCGGTACACGCAAGCGGGCAATTACACTGACTGCTCACCTGTTGACGCGGCTGGCTACCGGATCTACCCGCCGGAAGACACCGAGTCCCTTTTCCTGGCCCAGCCCACCACCGCCTGCAGCAACGCAGACATCAAACTGCTGACCATCGGCGCTTTCCAGCCCGCCTGACGCCGGGCCCGCAGGACACCAAAAAGCAGGCGGCCCGGCATCTGCCGGACCGGGCTCCGTCCGCTGTGTCGGTGGGGTGGGGCATGATGGAGGCATGAACCAGGAAGAGCCCTCCACGGACGGCCGGGGCGCCGTGGCCACAGCGCCAATGGGCCAGTTCACCCGGCCCACCCGCGACTGGTTCATGGGCGCTTTCACCGAACCCACCCCCGCCCAGGACGGCGCCTGGAACGCCATTTCGTCGGGCTCGCATGCCCTGGTGGTGGCACCCACCGGATCCGGTAAAACCCTCGCCGCATTCCTGTGGGCACTGGACCGGCTCCTCTCCGCTGCGCCCGCCGCAGACACTGAAGCCCCGGCGGAAGCAGCCCTACCCGCCGCCGTGGCCGGCGCAAAAGGAACCAAGGCCCCGGCAAAAGCCCGCCGGCCCCGGGCGCCCAAGCGGAAAACCAAGGTGCTGTACATTTCGCCGCTTAAGGCCCTCGGCGTGGACGTCGAACGGAACCTGCGTTCCCCGCTGATCGGCATCACGCAGACGGCAAAGCGGCTGGGTCTGCCCGCCCCGCTGATCACCGTGGGCGTCCGGTCCGGAGACACCACCACGGCGGACCGCCGGGCGCTGCTGAGCAACCCGCCGGACATCCTCATCACCACGCCCGAGTCCCTGTTCCTCATGCTCACGTCCCGGGCCAGGGAGACTCTCACCGAGGTGGACACCATCATCATCGATGAAGTCCACGCGGTTGCCGGTACGAAACGCGGGGCCCATCTGGCCGTTTCGCTTGAGCGCCTGGACGCGCTGCTGCCCAAACCCGCACAGCGGATCGGACTTTCCGCCACTGTGGAGCCCAAGGAACTTGTGGCCCAATTCCTTGCCGGGACAGCTCCGGTCGAAATCGTGGCCCCGCCGTCGAAGAAGAACTGGGACCTTACGGTCTCGGTACCGGTGGAGGACATGTCCGATCTCCAGGGCGCAGCCGGCGCGTTCGACTCCGGCCCGGCCTCCGGGCTGCAGCCGCAGGCGTCCATCTGGCCGCATGTGGAGGAAAAGATCGTCGACCTGGTGCTGGCCAACCAGTCCACCATCGTCTTCGCCAACTCCCGCAGGCTGTCGGAACGGCTGACAGCCCGCCTCAACGAAATCTATGCCGAACGCCAGCTCATGGCCGCCGGCGGCGGCTGGGACGGCCCCCTGGAGGAAGGCGCGGGGGTGTTCGGCGCACCGGGCGGTGGCTCCGCGCCGGCGTCGGGCGTTCCTGCCTCTACTGCCACTCCCGCCCACATGATGGCGCAGGCCGGAAGCTCCGCAGGGGCCGATCCGGTGCTGGCCCGCGCTCACCATGGCTCGGTGTCCAAGGACCAGCGCGCGCTCATTGAGGACGACCTCAAATCCGGGCGGCTGCGGTGCGTGGTGGCCACGTCATCCCTGGAACTCGGCATCGACATGGGCGCGGTTGACCTGGTGGTCCAGGTGGAGTCGCCGCCATCGGTGGCCAGCGGCCTCCAGCGTGTGGGGCGTGCCGGGCACCAGGTAGGCGAAATTTCGCAGGGCGTCCTGTTCCCCAAGCACCGGGCGGACCTGGTGCACACGGCCATCACCGTGGAACGCATGCTGGACGGAAAAATCGAACGCCTCAGCATCCCAGCCAACCCGCTGGACATCCTGGCGCAGCAGACGGTGGCCGCCACTGCCCTGGGCAGCATCGACGTCGAGGAATGGTTCGCAACGGTCCGCCGGTCGGCCCCTTTCGCTTCGCTCCCCCGCTCCGCGTTCGAGGCCACCCTGGACCTTCTGGCGGGCCGCTACCCTTCAGACGAATTCGCCGAACTCCGGCCACGGATCATCTGGGACCGCAACGAAGGGACCATCGAAGGCAGGCCCGGCGCCCAGCGGCTCGCCGTCACCTCCGGCGGAACCATCCCGGACCGCGGCCTGTTCGGCGTCTACATCATCGGCACGGAAATGGAGGGCTCGGCTTCCCCGTCGGAGGACGGCAAACCGGCTCCGGCCCCCAAGGGTGGCCGGCGCGTGGGCGAGCTGGACGAGGAGATGGTGTACGAATCCCGCGTGGGTGACGTCTTCGCGCTCGGTGCCACCAGCTGGAAGATCGAGGACATCACGCACGACCGAGTGCTGGTCTCCCCTGCCTTTGGCCAGCCCGGCAAGCTGCCCTTCTGGAAGGGTGATTCACTGGGCCGGCCGGTGGACCTGGGCCGCGCCCTCGGCGCCTTCGTGCGCGAGCTGTCAGCCTCCGACGCCGGACCAGCCGCCGAACGCTGCCAGGCCAGCGGGCTGGACGCCTTCGCCGCCAACAACCTCATCCAGTACCTCTCCGAACAGAAGCAGGCCACGGAGGTGGTCCCCAGTGACACCACCCTGGTGGTGGAACGGTTCCACGACGAACTGGGCGACTGGCGCGTGATCCTGCACAGCCCCTTCGGCATGCCGGTCCATGCGCCGTGGGCCCTGGCCGTGGGCCAGCGGCTCCACCAGCGGTACGGCCTGGATGGCTCTGCCATGGCGGCCGATGACGGCATTGTGCTGCGGGTGCCGATGATGGAGGACGAGCCCCCGGGCGCCGAGCTGTTCCTTTTCGACCCGGAGGAACTGGAGCAAATCGTCACGGCCGAGGTGGGCGGCAGTGCCCTGTTTGCGTCACGGTTCCGCGAGTGCGCGGCCCGTGCTTTGTTGCTGCCGCGACAGACCCCCGGCAAGCGGCAGCCGCTGTGGCAGCAGCGGCAGCGGTCCGCCCAGCTGCTGGATGTGGCACGGAAATACCCCACGTTCCCCATCGTCCTGGAGACGGTCCGGGAATGCCTTCAGGACGTCTACGACCTGCCGGCGCTGAAGGACATTGCTGCCGCCGTTGAACGCCGCGAACTGCGGGTGGTGCAGACCACCACGCAGCAGCCGTCGCCGTTCGCCAAGTCCCTGCTCTTCGGCTACGTCGCCCAGTTCCTGTACGAGGGCGATTCCCCTCTGGCGGAGCGGCGCGCCGCCGCGCTGGCTTTGGACTCCACACTCCTGAACGAGCTTTTGGGCCGGGTGGAGCTGCGCGAGCTCCTGGACGCCAAGGTCATCGACGCCACCGAACTTGAACTGCAGCGGCTGGTGCCGGACCGCCGGGTGCGGGGACTTGAGGGCGTGGCCGACCTCCTGCGGCTCCTTGGCCCGCTGGACCCGGATGAGGCCGCCGCCCGGTTGGAGCCGGCAGCAGGGGCTGAGCCTGCAACGGGCGGGGAGCCCGGCGATACCCCGGTAGCTGGGGCCGCCGGGACCCCTGCAGCCCAGGCCGACGCCGATTTTGCCGACGGCCCTGTGCCTGAGCCTGCTGAAACCACGCCGATCCACATCGCCTCCGCCACTGTCGAGGAAGCCACCGCCCACCTCGTGGCGCTGCAACGGGCCAACCGCGCCATCAAGGTCAACGTGGGCGGCGCCGAACGGTTCGCTGCCGTGGAGGACGCGGCCCGCCTTCGTGATGCCATCGGTGTTCCGTTGCCCATGGGGGTGCCGTTGGCGTTCATCGAGCCTGTGGCGGACCCGCTGGGCGACCTCGTGTCCCGCTACGCCCGCACCCACGGGCCTTTCACCGCTGCTGAAGCCGCCGCCCGGCTGGGACTGGGCGTCGCTGTGGTGGTCACCGCCCTGAAACGCCTTGCCGACGACGGCCGCGTGGTGGAAGGCGAATTCCGGCCGCACGCAACACCCGCCGCAGCCGGGCCGGAGTCCGCGCCAACCGGCACGGACGACGACGGGCTGCCGGACGGGGACGGACGGCAGGGAGAGATCCTGCGCGAAACCGTGCACGCGGCCGTCAGCGAATGGTGTGACGCCGAGGTGCTGCGGAAGCTCCGGCGGCGGTCCCTGGCCGCACTGCGCGCCGAAGTGGAGCCCGTGGACGCCGCCGCTTACGGGCGATTCCTCCCTGCCTGGCAAAACGTCCGGATCCCCGGCGGCGGGCGGGGGCAGCCGGCACTCCGGGGGCTGGACGGCATCGTCACGGCAATCGACCAGCTGTCCGGCGTCCCCATCCCGGCGTCGGCCTGGGAACCCCTGATCCTGGCCGGCAGGGTGTCCAACTACCAGCCCGCCATGCTGGACGAGCTTATGGCGGCCGGCGAAGTCCTCTGGTCCGGAGCCGGTGCCCTGCCCGGAAATGACGGCTGGATCAGCCTGCACCTGGCCGACTCAGCGGAACTGACGCTGAACCCTGCACCGGACTACGAACCGGGCGATGCCGGCCTGCGGCTCCTCGACCATCTCCGGAACAACGGCGGCGGGTACTTCTTCCGCCAGCTCACGGAGGTGGCAGGGGGCATGGACTCGGTGCTCAGCGACCAGGAAGTGGTGTCCGCCCTCTGGGATCTCGCCTGGGCGGGCCGGATCACCGGTGACACCTTCGCGCCCGTCCGGTCGCTGATCGCGGGCGGCCATACGGCACACCGGCAGGTGGCGAAGGCTCCCCGGTCCAGGGCTCCACGGCTGAACAGGCTGGGCCGCTCCCACGGCACCGGGCTGATGGGCTCGGCGGGCCTGGCCGGCGGGCGGTACGGTTCCCAGGGTGCAGCCGCCACTCCCCCAATGGCTGCCGGGCGCTGGTCCGCCCTTCCGCAGCCGGAACTGGATGCCACCATCCATGCCCGGGCTACGGCCGAGCTCCTGCTGGACAGGTATGGGGTGGTGACCCGCGGTTCGGTCATGGCGGAGCAGATCCTGGGCGGCTTCGGCCTGATGTACAAGGTCCTGGCAAGGCTCGAGGAAGCCGGCCGGTGCCGCCGCGGGTACTTCATCGAACACCTCGGTGCGGCGCAGTTCGCTGTGCCCGCCACGGTGGACCGGCTGCGCTCGTACGCGGAGGATAGCCAGATCGCCAAACCTGAACCCGTGGCCCTTGCCCTGGCCGCCACGGATCCCGCGAATCCCTACGGCGCTGCCCTCCCCTGGCCGGCCCTGCGGGACGATGCCGGCACCGGACACCGGCCGGGCCGCAAAGCCGGAGCCCTGGTGGTGCTGGTGGACGGCGCCCTGATTCTGTACGTGGAGCGGGGAGGCAAGACACTGCTGGCGTTCTCCGACGACCCCGCCGTCCTTGATGCTGCCGGCGCAGCACTGGTGGGAGTAGTCACCCGCGGAGCCGTGGACAAACTGATTATGGAAAAAGTGAACGGCCAGGGGATTCTGGACACTCCCATTGCCGCTGCCCTCAGCGCTGCCGGCGCCTACTCCACCCCTAAAGGTCTGAGGATCCGTGCCTGAGGGAGATTCCGTCTGGCGGGCCGCCCGGCAACTGCACGAGGCGCTGGCGGGCCAGACACTGACCGCCTCGGACTTCCGGGTACCGCGCTTCGCCACACTGAACCTCACCGGATGGACGGTGACTGAGGTTGTGCCGCGGGGCAAGCACCTGCTCATGCGGGTGAAGGGGCCAGGGGAGAAAGCCCTCACCATTCACTCCCATCTGAAGATGGAAGGCACATGGCAGGTCTACCCGCCCGGTGGCAGGTGGCGGAAACCCGGCTTCACCGCGCGGTGCGTGCTGCGCACTGCCGCCGCGGACGCCGTCGGCTTCTCCCTGGGCATCCTGGACGTGGTGGCGACAGCGAACGAGGACTCCATCGTCGGGTTCCTTGGTCCGGACCTCCTGGGCCCGGACTGGGACCTGGACGAAGCCGAACGCCGGCTCCTGGCACGGCCGGAGGTTCCCATCGGCGTGGCCATCCTGGACCAGAGCAACCTCGCCGGCATCGGGAACATCTACCGCTGCGAGGCCTGCTTCCTCTCCGGCATACATCCGGCCACACCCGTGTCCGGGGTGGCGGACCTGCGCACCCTGATGACCGACGCCAAGCAGCTCCTGGAAGCAAACCTGGGCCCGGGCCGCCGCGTCACCATCCTCAACGCCCGCGGCATGCCGGTGGGCAGGATGGCCGGGAGGCCCGGCTACTGGGTGTACCGCCGGGACCAGCACCCGTGCCTCAAGTGCGGTACGCCGGTGCGGCGCGGACTGCTGGGGAAACTGAACGGCGAAGAGGAACGCGACATCTACTTTTGCCCCAAGTGCCAGCCCGTCCCGGAATAGCTGGTTTCACCGGCGGCTTCCGGGCCGCCATCCGGTTTCACGTCCGAAGGCGTCCCCCGGGCCACTTTCGGAGTGCCGGCCGGAACCATGAACCAGGGCAGCAGCAGCTGGACCAGCGGGCCGATCGCCAGCGCATAGAGCACCGTTCCCACGCCAACTGAGCCGCCCAGCAGCCAGCCTGCCCCGAGGACCACTACCTCGATGAGGGTTCGTGACAACCGGACTGACCACCCTGTGCGGCGCGCGAGTCCGGTCATCAGTCCGTCACGGGCCCCCGGGCCGAACCTGGCACCGATGTAGCACGCCGATGCGATGCCGTTCAGGAGGATGGCGCCGGCCAGCAGGCCCACCTGTCCGGCAAGGTTCGACAGGGACGGAATCAGCGCCAAGCCGACGTCGGCGAAGACACCCACCAGGATGGCGTTGCAGAGGGTGCCGAAGCCGGGCCGCTGGCGCAGCGGAATCCACAGCAGGAGCACCAGGAAACTGACAATGATGACCACGACGCCGATACTCAGCCCGGCCCGGTTGGCTACGCCCTGGTGGAACACGTCCCAAGGGTCCAGGCCCAGCCCGGCGCGAATGAACAGAGCCAGGGAAATGCCGTACATGGCAAGGCCGGTGAAAAGCTGAACGAGTCTGCGGAACATCATTGGTCAACCCTCCCATCCAACTGGCATTGATTTACATAGCCAGTTTGAGATACTGGCTACATGGCTCCTTCCCTTGGCGCGGCAGCACTCGGCCGCATGCTCGGCACCTGGCACCACGGCGGCGCCCCCGCCTACCGGGAACTGGCGGACGTACTTCGGCTCCTGATCCTGGACGGCCGCGTAGCGCTCGATACAGCGCTCCCCAGCGAGCGCGCCCTGTGCAGCGCGCTGGGTGTCAGCCGCACCACCGTCACGGCGGCCTACTCCACCCTGCGTGAGCAGGGTTTCCTCAGTAGCGGGCAGGGCAGCCGGGGCAGGACGCGCATCCCGGAGCGGACCGCCTTCGGCCCGGCGCTCTACAGCCCGCAAACATCGGCCTCTCCCGCCCTGACGGCTCCCGGCCTGGCCGCGCCCGAGGGGCTGATCGACCTCGCCTATTCGGCGCTGCCGGCCAGCGGCGAGGTGGTGCACCGGGCCTTCGCTGCGGCGATGACGGAACTGCCGGCGCTGCTGCCGGGATTCGGGTACGACGCCGTGGGGCTCCTGCCGCTTCGCCAAGCCATTGCCGACAGGTATACGGCGGCCGGCGTTCCCACCGGCCCCGGGCAGATCATGGTCACGTCCGGGGCGCAGCACGCGCTGACCATCATCATCCGCACGCTGGCCGACCGCCAGGACAAGGTCCTGGTGGAACACCCCAGCTACCCCAACGCGCTGGACGCCATCCGTGCCGCGCGCTGCCGACCCGTGCCTGTCGGTTTCGCCGAGTCCGGCTGGGACCTGCCGGCACTGGAAGCAGCGCTGGCGCAGCAGCGGCCCAAGATCGCCTACCTCGTTCCCGACTTCCACAACCCCACAGGCATGATGATGCCCGATGCCCAGCGCCGCCGGCTGGTAGCGGCTGCTGCCGCAGCGGGAACCATACTGATCGCCGACGAGACACTGCGGGAGTTGAACCTCGACGGCGTCCAGTCCACTCCCCTGGCCAGCTTCAGCAGTGCGGTGGTTTCCGTGGGGTCGCTCAGCAAATCCCACTGGGGCGGCCTGCGCACGGGCTGGATCCGCGCCTCCGAGGCGATGATCCAGCGGTTCACTGCGGCCCGGAGTGTCCTGGACCTGGGCGGACCGGTCATGGAGCAGCTGGCCGCAGCCCACCTGGTGCGGGCACTGGACGAGCCATTGCCGGCCCTGATGGACACCCTCAGGGGCAACCGCGCCGCGCTGCTGGAACTGCTGCGGGAGCATCTGCCGGCCTGGCAAACAGCGTCACCTTCCGGCGGCCTTTCTGTATGGTGCAGGTTGCCTGCCCCCATAAGTACGGCGCTGACTGTGATCGGCCCTGAGCACGGGATACGGCTGGCCGCCGGGCCGCGGTTTGGGATCGGCGGCGCCTTCGAGCGGTACCTTCGGCTCCCCTTCACTCTCCCGCCGGGCAAACTCGAAGCCGCCGTACTGGCCCTGCGGGCCGCCCAGGACAGGCTCGACGCCGCACCCCAGCTGCGGCGCTCTTTGACCCAGGCCCCCGCCGTCGCCATCGCCTGATGGCAACCGCCGAAATCGCCGGAACAGTGCCAAATCGCCGTAGCGGCGGAACAGCATCCCCACAGCGTTCCAGCGATCTCGGCCTCTGAAGCGGCGGGCACGGCCCAACCGGGCTAGGAGTAGACGCGCTCCAGGAATCCGGTCCAGGCCTTGGCCGTGGTCTCCGAATCGCCGGCGCCGCTGAAATCGTGCACCGTCATGCCCACGGGGGCGCCCCACACGTTGCGGCCGAAGAACCGGTAGAGGGCATCCGCCGTGCGCAGGCCGAGGAAGTGCTCGTTGGAGAAGTCCACCTCGCCCGCAAGCCGGCCCACGCCGTCGAGCTCTACCTCCACCGGGCTGCCCTGCACCGCCGACTCAACGCCCAGCGCCCGGCGGAGCCGCGCAAAGCCGTCCGGCACCTGGGAGCCGGCGGGCCCCTGGATGTCCGTGAACACCACCGGCTTTCCGTCGAAGTGCTGGAGGTACTGGCCCAGGGTGTGCAGGTAGAACTCGGTGTGGCGGCTGGCGCCGTCGTACTGCTCGTCCCAGTTGTCCGCGAAGATCCCGCTGTGGACATAGTGCAGGCGCGCCCGGCCGCCGTCCAGCGGCTCCAGGACGTGCTCCAGCTGGTTGAACCAGCCGTCCGGACCGTCCATCCGGGAAACGAGGTGGGCGGGGTACTCCTCAGCGGTTTTCACGGCGGGCCACTGGTCCGTGGGGAACATCCATCCGGGAGTCCCTGCCGTGACAGCCTCCCAGACCCGCTCCGGCGTACCGGGAAGTTCGGTATCGTAGACGATTTCGAAGTTGCGGTTGTCAGTCATGGCCTTGCTCCTTGGTTGCGGGTTCGTGTGAGGTTTCGGGGGACGGTTTGAGGACGGGATGCAGAGCCACCACCAGTCGGTGGCGCCGCCCGCGGGATGAGGCGCCGGCGTCGTGGTACTTATCCACCAGCTGCGTGACGGCGACGCCCAGCTCTTCGGCGAAGGCGGCACGCTCAGCCGCTGTGCGGAAGGTGATCTCGCCGTCGATGGCGAAGGTGGCGAGCTTTTGCCGGGCCGTCGCAGCTCCGGCGATCAGCTTCCCCACCTCCTGGACCATCCGGCCCGCGAGCGCCAGGAGCCAGAACGCCGAGAACCTGTCGGCAAAGCGCCGCGGATCCGGCGACACGGAAGCCAGGGCCGTGGGTGAGATCAGGTAGGAGGCCGCCGTGGCCTGGAGGACACGCTCGGTAACGTTGCCCTTGCGCCGCTCCTCCACGAGTTCCACCAGGCCGTGCCGCTCCAGCGATTTGAGGTGGTAGTTCACCTTCTGCCGCGGCAGCCCTACCCGGACCGCCAGCTGCGTGGCGGAGGCAGGTTCAGCCAGTTCACGGAGGATGGTGGAGCGGATGGGGTCCAGCGAGGCTTCGGCCGCCGCGGGGTCCTCGATCACTGCGATGTCCAACATGGGTTAAGTGTGCCAACCGACAATTTTTCTTGTCAAGAACTTTTTTGTCGTCGGTACCGCAGGCGGCCAGTCCAGGGCGCGCCGGTAGAATGGACCGGTGATGCAATCCCCCCTTCCCGTGCGCGACGGCGTGAACGCGACCCGCCTCCGCCTCCCTGAAGAGGGCCCGTGGAACACCGCCATGGACTACATGATGCACCGCTGGGGCCACATCGATCCGCAGGGCATCGAGGACAGGTTCGACGCCGGCGAGATCGTGGGCGAGGGCGGCGTGCCCCTGAGCCGGCACACCAGGCTCGAAGACCACACCTTCATCTGGTACTACCGCACGCTTCCGCCGGAAACCCGGATCCCCGTGGACCTCAGCATCCTGCACCAGGACGAACACCTGCTGGTGGTCGACAAGCCACACTTCCTCCCCACCACCCCCGGCGGCACCTACATCCAGGAATCGGCCCTGGTGCGGATGCGGAACCAGCTGGACCTGCCGGACCTCATCCCCATGCACCGGCTGGACCGCATGACCGCCGGCGTCCTGCTGTTCTCCACCAATCCGCAGACGCGCGGCAAGTACCAGGTGCTGTTCGAGAAGCGGCAGGTGCAGAAGGAGTACGAGTGCGTTTCGGCCGCCGACCCCGCGCCGGGACATCCCGCCGTCGACTTCCCCGTGGTGGTCCGCAACCGGATGACCAAGTCCCGCAGCTACCTGCTGGCCGAGGTGGTGGAGGGCGAGCCGAACGCGGAGACGCGGATTGAGCAGCTGGAAATGCTCGACGGCGGCACCTACCCGGGTGCCGACGGCAGCATGCCCGCGGCGCCGGGCAGTCCCACCCGCCTCGCCAGGTACCGCCTGGAACCGCACACGGGCAAGACCCACCAGCTGCGCGTCCACATGGCCTCACTGGGACTCGGGATCGTCAACGATGCCTTTTATCCCGAGCTGCTGGACAAGGCCCCGGATAACTACGGCAAACCCCTGCAGCTGCTGGCCCGCGGCATCCGGTTCGTGGATCCGATCTCGGGCAGCCCGGTGGAGTACCGGAGCGGCCTCGAGCTCAGCGAAACGGTCCGCCCCCGCTCGCGGACGGCACCGGAAAACTTCGGGAATCCTGCGGCCTGACCCCGGCAGCCCGGCCGCGAAAGTGCGGTACCTTGTGGCAATGGACTTTGGCAGCGCAGACAGCTGGGGGGAGGCCATCTATTTCTGGATCATCCCCGTGGTCCTTGGCGACGCCATCTTTCCGCCCATTCCGTCAGAAATGGTGGTCATCACCGGCGGCGCGCTGTCAGCCGACGGCAGGGCGAATATCCTCCTGGTGCTCGCCCTCGCCGCTCTTGCATCGTGGACGGGCGACATCGTGGTGTTCCAGCTGTTCCGCCGCCGCCTGAGCCATGTGCTGGACCGCTGGAAATGGGGCCGTCGGGTGCATCAGGGCATCCACGTCGCCCTCGCGAAGGCCGGCAGGTCCTCCACCTACGGGGGCATCATCGGCGCAAGGTTCATTCCGGGCGGCCGGCTTGCCACCTCCGCCGCCGCCGGCATTGCCAACGTTTCGGTCCGGGGCTTCAGCCTGTGCGCGGGCCTTGGGGCGGTGCTGTGGGCCTGCTGGCTGGTAGGACTGGGCTACTTCACGGGCTCGGCAACGAAGCTGCCGTTCTGGGCGAGTTCGCTCATCGGTGTGGTGCTCGGCCTGGTGGTGGGCGCCGTCGTCGGAATCATCGTGACCCGCCGCCGCGGCAACCGCTCCCCCGTGGAGGAGCCCGGCCCGCTCGGCTGAGGCCGCCGCCCACCTGGGAAGGTCAGACGGGCAGCCACTTGCCCCGGCTGCGCCGCAGCACGCTCAGGGAACCTGTCAGCGCAACGCGTTCGACGGCGTCGCGCATCATGGCTGCCGAATCCACCGCCTGCCGGTTCTCGCCGCTGTATTCGGTTGCGTCCACGAGGAAGCGCAGGTTGAGCAGGGGCACGCCGCCGGAAATCTGCAGCTGGTGCGACTCAACATGGTGGCGGGTTCCCAACGCCTCGACGGCGGCGTCCATCACGGATTCGGGGGCGTTGCCCGGCCGGAGCCCGGTGATCTTCAGGCGGGTCTGGAACGAAGGCATGCTTTCAACCCTACCCAACCCCGTTGCGCCATCACTTAGGGTCCCCACCCGGGCGTTTTAGGGACCCTAAGTGGAAGGGCAACTGCGGTTTAGCCGGTGTTGCGGAGGCCGGCTGCCACACCGTTGACGGTGATGAGCATGGCCCGCTGGAGGCGTTCGTCGATCTCGCCGTTGCTCATGCCCTCGCCGGCTTCCGCGCGGACCCGGCGAAGCAATTCCACCTGGAGGTAGCTGATGGGGTCCAGGTACTGATCGCGGACCTCGAGGGAGCGCTTGAGCGTGGGCTGGGCGTCCAGGAGCACGTGCTCGCCGGTGAGGTTCTGCACCTCGGTCACCGTGAGTTCGTATTCGTCACGGATGGCGCGGAAGATGTGGTGCAGCTCCTTGGGGACCAGGGTGTCCACGTAGTAGCCGGCAATGTCCAGGTCCGTCTTGGCAAGCGTCATCTCCACGTTGGAGAGCACGGAGCGGAAGAAGTGCCAGTGCCCGATCATCTCCACCAGCTGCTCCGAGTTGCCGGCCTCGCGGGCGGCTTTGAGGCCTGACCCCACGCCGAACCAGCCGGGGACGATCTGCCGGGACTGGGTCCAGCCGAACACCCACGGGATGGCGCGCAGCCCGCCAAGGCCCGCACCCGAGTCGGGGCGTTTGGACGGGCGGGAGCCGATGTTCAGCGACCCGAGCTGCTCCACCGGGGTGGAGGCCATGAAGTACGCCGGCAGGTCCGGGTGGTCGATCAGGCTGCGGTACCGATCGAAGGCGGCGTCCGAGATGGTTTCCATGACGTGCGCGTAGCGTTCGCGCTGGTCGTCGGAGGTCCGCGGGTCGCGGTGCAGCGCGGAGCCCTGGAGCACGGCGGCCAGCGAGAGCTCCAGGTTTTCACGGGCAAGCTCAGGCAGCGAGTACTTGTCAGAGATGACTTCGCCCTGCTCGGTGAACTTGATTTCGCCTTCCAGGACGCCGTTGGGCTGGGCCAGGATGGCGTCGTAGGTGGGTCCGCCGCCGCGGCCCACGGATCCGCCGCGGCCGTGGAACAGGCGGACGCGGACGCCGTGCTTTGCGGCGATGTCACGCAGCTTGCGCTGGGTCTTGTGGATTTCCCACTGGCTGGTCATCACGCCGGATTCCTTGTTGGAGTCCGAGTAGCCCAGCATGACTTCCTGGACGTCCCCGCGCAGCCGCACCAGTTCGCGGTAGGAGGGGTCGGAGAGGAGCTGGTCGATGATTTCGGCGGAGGCGCGGAGTTCCTCCACGGTTTCCAGCAGCGGCGCGAACCCCAGCTTGGCGTAGGGCTTCTCGCCGAAGAGGTTGACCAGGCCGGCCTCGCGGGCGATCACGGCGGCAGCCAGGACGTCGTCCGCGCCGCGGGTCATGGAGATGATGTAGGTCTCGATGACGTCCGGGCCGTACATGCGCAGGGCCCGGCGGATCTCCCTGAAGACGTCGTACGTGCCGTCAGCAGCGCCGTCGAGCTTGATCGGGTGGCCGGACAGCGGGCGGCGGGAGGCGAGCTCGGAACCCAGTACCTCAAAGCGTTCCTTACGGCTCAGTTCGGCGTAGTGCAGCCCGGGGCCGCCGATGCGGTCCATGAGCTGCCCGACGGCGTCGTGGTGGTGATCGGCGTGCTCGCGGATGTCGAGGGTGGCCAGATGCAGGCCGAAGGACGCGATGGCGCGGCGGACCCGGGCGAGGGCACCGTCGGCAGCCAGCGACGCCGAGTGGTTGCGGAGCGACAGCTCCAGCAGATCGAGGTCTGCGAGGAGTTCGTCCGTGCTGCTGTAGTCACGCCCGTGCTCGTGGTTCGAGTTCGCCACGACGCGCTTGCCGGTGTTGATCAGCTTGGCCTTGATGCAGGTCAGTTTCAGCCGGTAGGGCTCCTGGGCATTCAGTTCCAGGACACGCTTGTCCAGGCCGGGCAACTTCTGCAGGTCGGCTTCGATGGAGTCCAGCAGCACCTGGTCCGCGCCGGCGAGCGCCGTGGAGTTGGAGAGGATGGAGATCAGTTCGTCAATCATGCCGATGCTGATGCGGATGGCGTTCTGGTTCTGGATCTGGAGGATCTCGCGGGTGACCGCTGCCGTCACGTTGGGATTGCCGTCGCGGTCACCGCCGATCCAGGAGCCGAACTTCACCGGGGCATCCTGCGCGGCCAGGGTGACGCCGTGTTCGCCGAGGAGTTCGGACAGCTCGGACAGCATTTCCGGCATGGCGTCGGTGAGGATGCCGCCCAGGTAGTAGATGGCGTTCCGGGCCTCGTCCACCGGGGTGGGCCGGACCTGGCGGAGTTCGTCGGTCTGCCACATCTGGTCGATGATTTCGGCAAGCTGCCGGTCCTGGCGGCGGCGGGCAGTGGTGCCCTCGATGGTGGGCTGGGCCAGGACGTCGGAGAGCTTGCGGATCTTGTCCAGCACGGAGCGGCGGGAGGCCTCGGTGGGGTGGGCCGTGAAGATGGGGCGGACGTCCAGTCCGTTGACCACTTCCTGCAGGACCTCGGGTCCGGCCTGGCCGGCGATCTCGGCTACCGTCTTGGCCAGCCAGCCGTCCTTCTCCGCACGGGTGCGCAGGCCACGGACGCGGTGGACCTGTTCGGCGGCGTTGGCCAGGTGGAAATAGAACGCGAAGGCGCGCACCAGGTCCGTTGCCTGCTCAATCGGCAGGGAGCCCAGGAGTTCGCGGACCTGGGCGACGACGTCGTGGGCGCTCCACGGGCCAGTGGCGTCGGCGCCGCCGCGGGCAGCCTCCTTGGATTCCTTGGTGAGGAGGCGGACCTGCTCCACGAGGTCAAGGAGTTCGGGCCCGTGCTGGCGGACCAGGGATTCGCCCAGCAGGGT
Source organism: Pseudarthrobacter equi (assembly GCF_900105535.1). NCBI lineage: Bacteria > Bacillati > Actinomycetota > Actinomycetes > Micrococcales > Micrococcaceae > Pseudarthrobacter > Pseudarthrobacter equi. The sequence continues at coordinate 1,087,162 of NZ_LT629779.1, read as the reverse complement.
GGAGACCCGGCGGACGTCTGCCCTGAGTTCGGAGGCAAGATCGGATTCGGGGTGTGCTGCAGTGTGAGCCATGGAAGCAATCTTTCGAGGGTTTCGGACTTGGCTCGTACACTGCGCTGGATACTGTGAGCCACGTTACTAGCAGAAGATGCTACCCCTTTGGCACGGCGAAGGCAGAATGTGTCTCAGACTGTGTCACCCTCCCCGCACCACCTTGAAGTTGAAATCCGGGGTGCCCAGGGCCCCGAAGAGGCGCAGCCACAGCGGAAGCACCATCTCCGCCCCGCGGGCGGACGTGATATCGCCAAGGTCGATGATGTCCCGGTGGCCCAGCGCCTGCAGCAGCTCGGTGACTTGGGCTTTGGCCTCGCTGTTGTCGCCTGAGACGAACACGGAATGGTCACCGTCCGCCAGCTTTCCCGGGTCAACCATGAGTCCCGCGTTCATGGTGTTGAGGGTCTTGACCACCCTCGCGTCCGGGAAGGACCGCTGGATCCGCTCCCCCAGACTTTCGGTGTTGACCGGGTTCAGGACCGGCGGCATTCCCTGCGAGAAGTCGAGCGGGTTGGACACGTCCAGCAGGACCTTCCCGGCCAGATTGGCACCCCCGGCGGCAGCAAGGGCCGCTAGCGACGCAGCACCGTTGGTGGCGTTGACCACCATGTCGCCTTCTTCCGCGGCTGCGGCGAACGTCTCCAGCCGGATGCTTTGGTGCGCCGCCTGCCACTCGTTGAATGGCTGCCCGCCCATGGGGCCAGGCTCCGTACGGCGGGCAGTCTCCGCAGGATCCCTGGTTCCTAACACCACTTCATGTCCCAGGGAGCTGAACGCCGCGGCGAGCGTCCGGCCCACGGTGCCGGTTCCAAAGACTGCGATCTTCATGATTTCTCCTGCTCGCCGGATCCCTGCCTCTTGCATCACGAGCGTACCTTCGCTGGCCGGCGCCGCAAGGGGCAGGATCCGCGGCGGACGCCCCGGAATGAACCGGGGCCGGCACCGGTTGTAGCGGGCAGACGAGATGGGAAGGAATCATGAGCACCACCACACCCGCAGGGACCACCGCGCCAACCGCCAAACTCGAGCGCTGGCAGCGTTTCCGCGCCAACCGGGACAAGGCCCTGGCCGCCGGGCACGGCTGGCTCACGCTCACCTCCTTCCAGTGGCTGGAGGACTCCCCTGCCGCCGTCGAGCTCGTCCCCGGTTTGTGGTCCGCCCAGGGCAACGGGTCCGCGGAAGGCGCCGGCACACGGGAACGCACGACGGCGGTACTCACCGCAGTGCCTTCCGACGGCCTCACGCTGGTGGAGACGGGCGAAACGGTGGACGGGACCATCACCGCGGTCCTCGCCGATGAGGAATCCCTGATGTGGGTGCAGTTCGGCGGCCCCGCCGGCGACCGGACGGTGGTGGAACTGGCCATGCGCGGAGGCCGGTACGCGATCCGCACCCGGGACGCTGAGTCGCCGGTGTTCACCGAATTCGACGGCGTGCCCACCTACCCCTACAACCCGGAGTGGGAAGTGACGGCCCGCTTTGAGCCGTACCCAGCACCGGTTGATGTCCCGATCAGCACCGCCAACCCTTTGGTGGACGGCGTCCACCGGACCGTGGGCGAGGTGGTGTTCAGGCTTCCCGGCAGTCCCCACGAGTTCCGGTTGCAGGCCGAGGAGGAGAAGCTCGGGGCATTGACAGTCACGTTCCATGACGAGACGAACGGCGATACAACAGATGACTGGCGGAAGGTCTCGGCGCCCCGGCCGCGGCCGAATCCGGACGGCAGCTTCACGGTGGTCCTCGATTTCAACCGGGCCATCAACTATCCCAGCGCCTTCACGCCCTACGGAACCTGCCCCATGCCGGTCCGGAACAACAGCCTGGATACCCGGGTGGAGGCGGGCGAGAAGCAGCCGTACCCGGCGTAGTCTCGGCCGGCGCAACCACAGGCGCCCAGCCCCGGGCAACCACCCGGGGCCGGGCTCAGGCGATCGCCGAAATCCCGGTGATGGCCCGCCCCACAATCAGGGTATTGATCTCGTAGGACCCCTCATAGGTGTAAATGGCCTCGGCGTCGGCGAAGATCTTGGCCATCCGGTAATCGGTGACGATGCCGTTCCCGCCCAGGATGGAGCGGCCCAGCGCCACGGTTTCCCGCATCCTGGCGCTGGCGTAAGACTTGGCCAGCGCCACCTGGGCCATGTCAGCCGAGCCTTCCTCCTGCAGCCTGGCCAGCTGGACCAGCATCCCCATGCTGGCCACGGCGTTGCCCAGCATGGTCACCAGCTGCTGCTGGATCAGCTGGAAGTGGGCCAGCGGCCGGCCGAACTGCTGCCGCTCCACGGCGTACTGCCGGGCAACGTCGAATGCCGCAAGCTGCTGCCCCACGGCCTGCCAGGCCACCATGATCCGTGAACTGCGCAGGAGCTCCTTGGTGTCGTCAAAGCTGCTGACCTGCGTGAACCGGTCGGCTTCGGCCACCCTGACGTCCTTGAGGACGATGTCCGCGTTCTGCACCGTGCGAAGGGCGATCTTGTTCTCGATCCGGCTGCGGGTGATGCCCGGCAGCGTGGCGTCCACGATGAATCCCCGCACCGCCCCGGCCGGGCTGTCCGGCCCGGCCGTTTCGTCGCGTGCCCACACGAGCATGTAGTCGCAGAACGTCCCGTTGCCGATCCACCGCTTGGCACCGTTGAGCACCCAGGTGTCGCCGCCGTCGTCGTCCTCGCCTGTGACGGAGGAGATCCGCCGCGCCGTGGTTTCCATGCCGCCGGCCACGTCGGAGCCGTGCAGGGGCTCCGTAAGCGCGAATGCTCCGGTGATGCGGAGGTCCGAGGCGTCGGCGAGGAGCCGTTCCTTCTGGCCCTCGGATCCGAAGGCGTGCAGGGACTGGACGAACAGGTCATGGTGCACCAGGAAGAACGTGGCGATCGAGGTGTCCACCCGGGTCATTTCGGCGATAACCAGCCCTGCGAACAGGTGGCTGTAGCCGCGCTGGGAGGGGGTGCTCAGCTCCAGGGCGGCGAGCTTGGGCAGGATGTGGGCAGGGAACTCGGCACTGTTCCACCAGTCCCCGGCGTAAGGGGCGATCTCCGCGGCGAGGAAGTCCCGGAGCTCGGCGAGCTTGTTCCGTTCCGCCTGGCTTAGCTGGGATTCGACGGCGAAGAAGTCTGCGTCCGGCAGCCCAGCGGCGGCCGAACGCCCGGCGTCGCTCATTTGGGCCCCATCCGGATGGCGCCGTCAAGGCGGATGGTCTCGCCGTTCAGCATGGCGTTGTCCACGATGTGCAGGACAAGGTTGGCGTACTCGCCGGGCCTGCCCAGCCTGGACGGGTGCGGTACCTGGGCTCCGAGCGAGTCCTGGGCTTCCTGCGGCAGGCCCGCCATCATGGGCGTTTCGAAGATGCCGGGCGCGATGGTGACCACCCGGACCAACGAGCGCGCCAGTTCACGGGCGATGGGCAGGGTCATGGCCGCCACCGCACCCTTGGAGGCGGCATAGGCGGGTTGCCCGATCTGCCCTTCGAAGGCGGCCACGGAGGCGGTGTTGATGATGACGCCCCGCTCGGGACCGCCGAGCTCCGTGCTGGCCGGCTCCGTGGCCACCATCGCCTCGGCGGCCAGGCGCAGCACATTGAACGTCCCGATGAGGTTCACCTGGACCACGCGGTTGAACGCTTCGAGCGGCAGCACGCCGTCGCGGCCCAAAACCTTGCCGGGGGTGGCGATGCCCGCGCAGTTCACCACGATCCGCAGCGGCCCCAGCCCGGAGGCGGTGGCGACGGCGGCCCGCACCTCAGCCTCGCTGGTCACGTCCGCGGGGGCGAAGACTGCGGACTGGCCGGATGCGTGCGTTTCCACGGACGCGTTCAGTTCCTGTGCCAGCTCCGCGCCGGCCGAGGACGGGAGGTCCACCAGCACCACCGACGCTCCGGCCTGGAACAGCGCCCGGGCCGTGGCAGCCCCCAGGCCCGATGCACCCCCGGTGATCAGTGCTGCACTGCCTCTGACATCCATGCATCCTCCTTGATGTGGCCCCCGAAAGCGCAGGCGGACCGCGACGTATCAGTTAGTCAATGTTAACTGAAATGCCGCCGCACTGCACGCTCCGGACGCCCCGGGTCCGGACAGGCAGCATCGGGACCGGCAGCATGGCTAGGCTGGGCCCATGACGTCCAGTGATGCCTCCCCTCCCGACTGGCAGCAGCGTGCCAATCATGCAGCACGGTCCGTCACCGCGCTGTTCGGCCGCAAGCTGCTGTTCCTGCCGAATACGCACCTGGCGGCGGTGACCTGGCAGGGCGGCGGGCGGACGCATGGCTGGCGCGGGAAGCTGCGCACTCTCGCCGAAGGCACGGCGCTGCTCAACCCCTGGCACTACTGGTGGCAGGCACACTACGTCGACTGCCTGGTGGACACCGGCCGGCGGGAGTTGGGAAGCGGCGCCACTCCGGCGGCGCGGTTTAACGGCCCCGCCAATCCCAGCGCCGGCCACCTGGCGTCCCGCCTGGTGACGGGCATCCGGCTGCGCAACGCCTTCACAGTGGTCAACAACTACTACGACGACATGGCCTGGCTGGCCCTTGCCACCCACCGCCTTGACCGGCTCGCCGAGGAAACCCGGCGGCCGGGACGAGGCCGCAACGCGCGGGTCCGCCGTTCCCTGACCCTGCAGTTCGATGCCGCCGGAACCGATGACCTGGGCGGCGGCGTGTTCTGGAGCAAGAAGCGGGACTTCAAGAACACCCCGGCCAACGGCCCCGTGGCGCTGTACTACGCCCGTACCGGCGAGACGGCCAAGGCCCAGGCGCTGATCGACTGGCTGGACGCCACGCTGTTCGACGCGGATCAGCACCTGTACCTCGATGGGGCGCGCGCCGGCACGGCAGGGGAAGTGCTGGTGGAGCGCACCGTTTACACCTACAACCAGGGGCCGGCGCTGGGCGCGCTGCTCGAATTGGGCGGAGACGCCAACCTGGCCAGGGCGGCCTCGGTGGTGGACGGGGTGGAGCGGCTGCTGACCGTCGCCACCCCCACACCGGGACAGGGCAGCGTGCTCCGCTGCGAAGGAACGGGCGACGGCGGCCTCTTCACCGGCATCCTGTGCCGATACCTGGCGCTGGCCGCGAGGGACGCCCGGCTCCCCGAAGGGACACGCCGCACCGCGGCCCGCCTGGTCACCGACACGGCAGAGGCATTCTGGGACGGCCGCCGCACCGTGGAGCCCGGCGAATCAGCCCGGGCGATGCCGGACGCCAGCGTCTTCTCCCTGCACGCCAACACACCCGCCGCACGCACCTACCCGGCGGGCGCCGCCGTCGAACTTTCCACCCAGCTGCAGGCCTGGATGACGATCGAAGCCGCCGCGCTGCTCACTGCGCCCTAGAATTAAGTCACGCCATACTTCCGTAATTATTGTGATGCTGGTCACCTTAAGCGCTTTCCCTGTGGCTGCTTAGGGTTGCCTACCCTACAGTTTTGCGAGGGCCCTTCCCCACGGCCCACACGGACCGGCACCACCGGTCCCCCTGACATTTCCCAGAAAGCAGCTCCTCAATGAAGATCCGCAACCGCGCCCTGGCCGGCATCTCCCTTGCCGCGTCCGCTGTCCTCGGCCTGACCGCCTGTGGCGGCAGCACCACGCCCGCAGCTACGTCCTCCGCATCCGGCAGCGCCGCCGGGGCATCCGGCGAAATCACCGTGTACAACGCCCAGCACGAAAGCCTCACCAAGGAATGGGTTGACGCCTTCACCGCCGAGACCGGCATCAAGGTGACCATGCGCCAGGGGTCGGACACCGAGCTGTCCAACCAGATCATCCAGGAAGGACAGGCCTCCCCCGCCGATGTCTTCCTCACGGAAAACTCCCCGGCAATGACCCAGGTGGAAAACGCCGACCTGTTCGCCGATGTGGACAAGGCCACCCTGGAGCAGGTCCCCACGGAATTCCAGCCCTCCACGGGCAAGTGGACCGGCATCGCTGCCCGCTCCACCGTCCTGGTCTACGACAAGACCAAGATCTCCGAGGACCAGCTCCCCAAGTCGATGCTTGACCTGGCCAAGCCGGAATGGAAGGGCAAGTGGGCCGCTTCCCCCACCGGCGCGGACTTCCAGGCCATCGTCTCGGCATTGCTGGAACTCAAGGGCGAAGACGCCACCGAGGAATGGCTGCAGGGCATGAAGGAGAACTTCAAGGCCTACAAGGGCAACAGCACCGCCATGAAGGCCGTCAACGCCGGTGAAGTGGATGCCGCCCTGATCTACCACTACTACTACTACGGCGACCAGGCGAAGACCGGCGAGAACTCCAAGAACGTCACGCCGTACTACTTCAAGAACCAGGACCCGGGCGCGTTCCTGTCCGTCTCCGGCGGCGGCGTGCTGAAGTCCTCCAAGAACGCTGCGGCCGCGCAGGAATTCCTGAAGTTCGTCACCGGAAAGAAGGGCCAGGAGGTCCTGAAGACCGGCACGTCCTTCGAGTACGCCATCGCCTCCGACGTTCCCGCCAACGACAAGCTTGTCCCCATCAAGGACCTGCAGGCCCCCACGGTGGACGCCGCGAAGCTCAACTCCGAGAAGGTCACCGACCTGATGACCAAGGCAGGACTCCTCTAATTCCGTGACCACCGATCTATCGGCTCCCCCTTCGGGCGGGAGCACGACGACGGCGGGCCGGGGCAAGCGCCCCCGCCCGCCTTTCGGCGTTTCCGCAGTGTCCATCGTGGCGGTGCTGATCGCCTTGTTCTCCCTCGTTCCCCTGGGGTACGTGGCCTACATGACGGTGGCAACCGGCTGGGACACCGCCGTCGCCCTGATCTTCCGGCCGCGCGTGATGGAGCTGCTGCTGAACACGCTGCTGCTGACCATCATCACGGTGCCGCTTTGCCTGCTGCTGGGGGTGGCGGGTGCGTGGCTGGTGGAGCGCACCAGCCTCCGCGGCCACCGGATCTGGGCGGTCCTCCTGGCCGCCCCGCTGGCCATCCCGGCGTTCGTCAACAGCTACGCCTGGGTCTCGGCGGTGCCCTCGATGGGCGGGCTGTGGTCCGGTGTCCTGATCGCCACGCTCTCCTATTTCCCCCTGGTCTACATCCCGGCAGCGGCGTCCCTGAGCCGGCTGGACCCGGCCATCGAACAGTCCGCCGCCGCCCTGGGCCTGGGCAACTGGGCCACGTTCTTCCGGGTGGTGCTCCCCCAACTCCGCATCGCGATGACCGGCGGCGCGCTGCTGGTTTCGCTGCACCTGCTGGCCGAATACGGCGCCTTCGCGATGATCCGGTTCGACACGTTCACCACCGCGATCATGGTGCAGTACCAGTCCACCTTCAACGGCGCCGCCGGGAACATGCTGGCCAGCGTCCTGGTGTTCTTCTGCCTGCTCCTGCTGGTGGCCGAAGTCCGGAGCCGCGGCACCGCCCGGTACGCCCGGATCGGGCCGGGCGCCCAGGGCCGGGCGCTGCGGCTGCCCCTGCACGTTTACCAGCTGCCGTCCCAGCTGTTCCTGCTGGCACTGACGGCACTGGCTTTGGGACTCCCGCTGTTCTTCGTCCTGCGCTGGACCGCGCTCGGCGGGGCCCCGGCGTGGGCAGCCGACGAGTTCCTCCCCGCCCTCCTGGCTACCCTGGGCTACGGCCTTGCCGGCGCGGCGGCCACTATCGTGGTGGCCTTCCCCATGGCTTACCTAGCGGTCCGGCATCCCGGCTGGTTCAGCAAGTCCCTGGAACTGTCCAACTACATCACCAGCTCGTTGCCGGGCATCGTGGTGGGCCTGGCCTTCGTCACGGTCAGCATCCGGCTGGTTCCGGGCGTGTACCAGACCGCCGGCGTGCTGGTGGCAGCCTACGTGCTGCTGTTCCTGCCGCGTGCCCTGGTCAGCCTCCGCGCCGGGCTCGCCCAGGCGCCCAAGGAACTGGACGAGGCCGCGCAGTCCCTGGGCAAGCCGCCGCTGGCGTCGTTCATCCGGGTGACCCTCCGGCTCACCGCACCGGCGGCGGCCGGCGGCGCCGCCCTGGTGTTCCTGGCCATCGCCAATGAGCTGACGGCCACGCTGCTGCTGTCCCCCAACGGCACCCGCACCCTCGCCACCGAATTTTGGAGCAAGAGCAGCGAGATCGACTACGCCGGCGCCGCCCCCTACGCGCTGCTGATGATCCTGCTCTCGGCACCGATGACCTACCTCCTCTTCCAACAGTCCAAGAAAGTAGCCGGACAGTGACAGCACCATCCACATCGAGGTTGCCGGAGCCCCGGGTCTCCCCGTCGGTGGCGGCCAGCACCAACCCGCACCTGCAGATCACCGATGTCACCAAGAACTTCGGCCCGCAGGAGGTCCTGAAGGGCGTCAACCTGGCCGTGTCCAAGGGCGGCACCACCGCCATTGTGGGCCCCTCCGGTTCCGGCAAGACCACGCTGCTGCGGCTCATCGCCGGGTTCGAACACCCGCTGGCCGGCCGCATCGCCCTGAACGGCACCACTGTGGCCGGCGACGGCGTCTGGGTTCCCGCCCACAAGCGCCACATCGGCTACGTGGCCCAGGACGGTGCCCTCTTCCCGCACCTCACGGTGGGGCAGAACATCGCTTTTGGACTGGACACCGCAAAACTGTCCGGCGGCCGCCGTGCCGTGGCGGGCCGCGTCAGCGACCTCCTGGAAATGGTGTCGCTGGACCCGGCGATGGCCAAGCGCCGGCCCCACCAGCTCTCCGGCGGCCAGCAGCAGCGCGTCGCACTGGCCCGGGCGCTGGCCCGCGAACCGGAACTCATGCTCCTCGACGAACCGTTTTCCGCGCTCGACGCCGGGCTTCGCGTCGCCACCCGCCGGGCCGTGGCAAAGGTCCTCGCCGAGGCCGGGGTCACCACCATCCTGGTCACGCACGACCAGGCCGAAGCACTGTCCTTCGCGGATCAGGTGGCCGTCATGCGCGGCGGAAAGCTGGCCCAGATCGGCAACCCGTTCGTGGTGTACACCCGCCCCGCAGACCGGGCCACCGCGGAGTTCCTGGGGGACGCCGTCATCCTGGACGCCTGGATGGAGGGATCGCTTGCCACCTGCTCGCTGGGCGGCATCCCCGTCCGGCGGCCGCCGGCCCAGGGCCCGGTCCAGCTCATGCTCCGGCCAGAGCAGATCCGGATCGCCGAGGACGGCGACATCCGCGGCGTAGTGGTGGACACGGACTACTTCGGCCCGGAAACCACCGTCCGGCTGAAGCTGGCGGTCCCGCCCGAACTGGCCGGGCGCTCCGACCACCGCTATCCCGGCGGCGGGGAAATCATCACCATCCGCCACTGGAACGCCTCCATCGCCCGGCCGGGCATGGAACTTTGCCTCCGCGTCGTGGGCGAGGGCGTGGCGTTTCCCGCCGATCAGGGCCCGGCGGCAGGCGGCGCTGCCCCCGGGAAGTCCTAGCGGATCGAGGCCAGCGGCGTGACGGTGCCCTTCCGCACCGTCACGTCACCGCCGTCCGCCGCAAGCCGGACCTCTTTTGCACCGGCCGGCGGGAACACCAGGGACGTCAGCGTCTGCCGGCCCCCGTCCGCGAAAACCTCTACCGAGGACCGGTCCACGTACACGGTCAGGCGCACCGTGTCACTGCCGGCCGCCGCTGCCGGCGCAGCCTCCGCTGAACCGCCGGCTCCGGTCCGGACCTGGCTGTAGGCCGCGTCCACCTTGGAATCGGCGGTGGCGACAGCATCCCCGTCGCGGGCCACGAACGCCCTGCCTGCCCTGAAGTCGTAGCCCACGGTGGCGTAGGTCTTCCCGGCATTTTGCAGGAGGACCCGGGCTTCCCCCGCTCCGTTGGCGGGCTTTTCGAGCTCAACGTCCACTTTGAACGCGTCGCTTTCCGGTAGAGGCAGTGCTTTCCCGGCGCCCAGGCTCCCTGCCGGCACCTCGCTGGCCTCCCCCTCCAGCGACTGCAGCGCGGGGGTGGGTGCCGAGACCAAAGCCGGCTGGCCGCCGTCGGACTCCAAACGGATGTCCCGCACCACGGACGCCGTACCGAACCAGCCGTCCGTGGGCAGGTCCCGGGCATAGGCCCAGTTGTTCATCCAGCCGATGGCATGCCGTGATGCCTTGCGCTGGCCGTCCGTCAGGCGGGGATCGTCCCAGGTGACGGCGGCGTAGAAGTCCGCGCCGTCGTCGAGCCACTGGTGGCCGCCCTCCGGCGTGAAGGCCTCCCCGTCAAAGCTGCCGGTCCAGTACGCCAGGCCGGTAGTGCGGCCTTCCCCTGCCCCGTTGGCGCCTGCAGCGAGGACCCAGGTGCGCTTGGCGGGGTCGCCGTCCACGTCCATCTGGAAGAAGTCCGGGCATTCCAGGACGCCCATTCCGTCCTGCTCGAACGCGGAAACGTACGTCCACTTCTTCAGGTCCGGCGAGGTGTAGAAGCCGATCTTGTGGCCCTCGGCGAGCAGCATGAGCCAACGGTTGTTCGCGTCGTCCCACACGATCCGGGGGTCGCGCCAGTGCTCGGCGCCGGGGTTGTCCATGACGGGATTGCCGTCGTAGCCCTTGAAGCTGTAGCCGTTGTCCGTGGAGTAGAACAGCGACTGGCGCTGCACGCCGGCATCCTGTTGCGTGAGGACGGCGATCACGGCGCCCTTGCCGAACCCTGCAGTCCCCTCCGTGTCCACCACCGCGGAGCCTGTCTCAATGTCGCCCAGTCCGTTGCGGAACTTTTCGATGGCCACGCCCTCGTTTTTCCAGTGCACCAGGTCTGTGCTGGTGGCGTGGAACCACTCGGTGCCGTTCCCTTCCGGGTAGTCGGCGTTGTAGAGGTAGTAGTAGTGCCAGAGCCCGTCCTTGAGGAACGGCCGCTGGGGGTCATTCATCCAGCGCTGGTCCGGGGTGAGGTGGTAGGCGGGCCGGTAGCCGGGATCCTTCGCCGGGGCCGCGAGCGCGGCGGCGTCGGGAGCGGGGAAAGTCCTGCTGTTGCCCAAGTCCGTAAGGAGGGCGTCGCGGGCCTCCGCGCTGATGCAATCCGGCAACCGGACACTGCCGGCATCCGCGGACACCGTGTCCGACACACTGCTCCGCAGGTAGGCCCTGCCCTCCACCCGCGCCCCGGCCAGCCAGCCCGCTCCGCACTCGATGCTCCGGACATCCTCTGCGCCGTCCGCCGGGACTTCTTCCCCGCGCTCGAACAGCGTCCGGTCCTTGCCCTTGAGCCACAGCGAGGCGTAACCGCCGGACCGGTCCTTCGACGTCTCCTGTGCGGCCGCCACCCCGTCCAGCACCCGCCCGGCCGTGGCTTCCGGGCCGGTGCGCGCCCGCCCGGCCAGGACCAGGGAGAGGACCAGCACGACGACGGCCGCCACCGCCACCGCGGCCCAGAGGACGGGGCGGCGCTTCACAGCCGTGGCGAGCGCAGGGAGGACAGTACGGGGTGATGTTCGGGGCATGGTTTCAATCCGTCGCTGAACGCGCAAGTGCCGTCCCCGGTTAGGGGAACGGCACCAGCGCAAGTAAGCCATCAAATTTACCTGTCCGCTGCCCGGAACCCAACTGCGCAGCCATCGCCGCACGTCAGTGGTGTAACGTTTTGGCACCACCGGTTCCAGGGACATGGGTCAGTGGCCCGCTTAGGGCTGCGGAGCGTCCCCGGGACGCTTCTTCTGTGGATACGGTGCCTCGCCGCGGGCCAGCATCTCAACGAATCCCGCGATCTTCCGCTCCCGAGTGGCCGCCTGCTTCACCGAGTTGGTCCGGTAGATCAAGGCAAAACGGTTGGTCCTGGTCAGGACATCGAACATCGCCTGCGCTGCCGGAACCGCGGCAATGGCGGCGGCCAGGTCCTCGGGAACTTCAGCCGTGGCCTGACCGCCGTAGGCCTTGTCCCAGCGGCCATCCGCTTTCGCAGACTCCACGGCCTCCCTGCCGGCCTCGGTCATCCTGCCCGCTTCCTCCAGCCGGGCAATGTGGCCAACATTCCGTGCGGACCAGGGGCTCCGTGGACCCCGCCGGGTCATGCGCTGGAAGGACGTTTCGTCGTCACGCCTCCTGCCCTGTCCGTCGATCCAGCCAAAGCACAGAGCCTCGTCCAGCGCCGCGGCATAATCGAGTTCCGTCACCGCGCCGCCCTTCTTATGCAGCACCAGCCACACCCCCGGGCTGCTCCGGTGGTTCTCCTCCAGCCAGGCGCGCCAGGCAGCGGCATCAGGCACCAGCAGTTCGTCGAGTTCAACAGCCATGGCCCTATTGTGCCCCCGCCCTCCGACATCACAAGGCCGGCAACAACACCCGCGAACGCACCAGCCCAGCAGCCACGTCCGCCGGCGCGGCCCCGGCGGCCCTGTGCCATCATGGGCGTATAGCCCCGATTCCGAGCTTAAGGACCCCCAAATGCTTCGCGTCCGCCCCCTGCATTTCACCTCACGCATCGACCACTGGGAACGGTTCCTCACTGCGTTGGGGCTGGTCCTGACCGAAGGGGACGGCGGCTTCCGCGTGTTCGACTCCGCGTCCGGGCGGCTGGCCCTGCACAGCGTCCCCGAGGGAGATCCAATGGACGGCACCACCACCTTTGCGGTGGAAGTGGGCGACCTCGCTGAATTCGCCCGGCGCACGAATGAGTCCGCGGCGGAGGACGGCAGCGCCCCCGCAGAACTGGTCACCGCGGACCACGGTGACGCCTGCCGGATTACCGGGCCGGACGGTTTCAGCTTCCTCGCGGACCCTGCCGGGCACGGCGCCCAGTGCGCCGACGCCGATCAGGCGCTGGCCGTCGTCGCGGTCTGGTTCACCCAGGACGCCGACGGCGCCGCCCGGACGCTGCGCCACGTGGGCGCCCGCCCGCGGCCCGTGCCGGACGACGACGAAACCGCCGACTTCACCGCCAAGAACGGCGGAGTCCTGATGGTCCGCCCGGCCTCCGGGCCGTCCCGTTCAGGGCTGGGTTTCGAGTACGACGGCGGACTGGAACCGGTGCGGGATCGGCTCGCCTCCGCAGGGTTCCAGGTGAGCGTCACGGAGGAAGCGTTCGGCAGCACCCTGCACGTGGCCAACCCGGACGCCACCGTGTTCGCCGCCAGCGTGCCCGCCACGGTGTGGATCTCCGAGCGCCGCCCCATGGGGTAGAACTTAACCATGAACGTGCGCACCCCTGACCCGAATCCCGGCTGGCTCTCCGAAGAAGACCTCTTTGAGGCGCGGGGCCGGCTGCCCATGGTCTATGTGGAAGCGGTCCCGGTCAGGCTGGACCCGCTGGGCTACGTCAACGAAGTGGGCACGCTGCTGCAGGCCGACGACGACGGCACCATGGTCCGGTCCCTGGTGTCCGGCCGGGTGATCTACCGCGAAACCATCCGCGCCGCACTGCTGCGGCACATGGAAAAGGACCTGGGCCCCCTGGCGTTCCCGCAGCTGCCCATCAGCCCGGTGCCTTTCACCGTGGCCGAATACTTCCCGGCACCGTCCCAGACCGGTTTCACCGATGAGCGGCAACACGCCGTGTCCCTGGCCTACGTCATCCCGGTCACCGGCGAATGCGAACCGCGCCAGGACGCCCTGGAGCTGACCTGGATGACCCCTGACGAAGTCCTCAGCCCGGGCGTCCAGCTCGAGTTCAGCGGCGGCCGCGGCGGCCTCATCCGCCAGGCACTGGCTTTCGCGGGCGTCGGCTTCTGACATCCCGCCGGGACGTGGGGGTCCCCGGTTTCAGGCACCGGCCTTTGTAGACTGTAGGGCGGACCGCAAGAGAACTTAAGGACTCCCATGACCGAAACACCGGCCCGGCAATATCGCGAGCAGCAGGCTGGATCACTGACCACCGGCAGCCACATCCTCCTGCCCGGCGGTGAACGGACAGCGGAAATCCACCAGCTGGAGCTGCAGCGGGATGACTTTGGCGTGCCCGCCCTGGTCCTCGCCAGCCTGACCGGCGGGGGAACCCTCCGCATCGCCGCCGGCAGCACGGTCACCCTCGTTGACGCAGCGCACGACGCCGTCACGCACCTTCCGCTGGCAGTCGCCGGCGTTCCGGCTGCCACAGCGGCGGACACCCCGGTGCCGGAGGCCACGCGCTCGGCCGGTGCCGCGGCTGGCACGGAACCCGGGCAGGAGCAGCCCGGCGGTGAGCCGGCCGCCAACGCCCAGGTGCCCGCCGTCGTCGTACCTCCCCTTCCGGCGGCTCCACCCGCAGCCAACGGGCCCAGCGAAGAGGAACTGGCGCTGATCCCCGCCCCGGACGGCACCCCCGAATCCGTTGTGGAAGCCGCTGCTGAAGCGCACCCGGATGCCGTGGGCGTCCTGCTGCTGACGGACCGCCTGTCCAAGGGCGTGAACTTCAAGTCAGGGAGCTGCCTGAAGGACCTCACCGACCTCGCGCACGAACTGTTCGTCGCGCTGAAGGACGCGGAGGGCGCGCTGTCCATCGCTGACCTCCTCACGGTGCTGCCCTACGACGGAAACCCCGGGCGCTGGGCGTCCGTAGAGGCATCCCTGGCGCTGGCCAGCTACATCTGCCGGCAGGACGGCCAGGACGAACGCGCGGCCGTGTACGAGAAACTCATCCGCACCCCGGAAAGCCAGGAAACGGATCCGTTCAAGGCCCGGATGGCGGCCAAGGTACGGCAGCGCTCGCTCAACGAGCCCAACCTGTACGACAAGGAAATCTTCCGTTCCATCGACAACTCCAACCACGACGCCGAGCGTGAGTGGCGGCTGCTGCGGCTGGAGTCGCTGCTGTTCCTGCGGGCGCACGGCGGCTCGGAGACCATCGGCATGTCCGAGCTGGAGCGCCGGATCGGCAACGAGCTTGAGGCCGTCCGCGCCTGAACAAATTAGCCCTACCCGGGCCCCGGACGGAGTTGTAGATTCGGGGCTATGACGAACAATCTCAGCGTAGTGATCAACGCCGATGCGCCGCAGGTCTGGAACATGCTGCGTGAACCGTCCCGGGTGGTCCAGTGGCATGGCTGGCAGGCCGAAGACCTTGACGCCGAAGTCAAGGAAATCTACTTCGCCGACAACGTGCAGGAAGCACCGGACCACACCAGCCTGACCGTGCACGGCGGCGACACGTTCGAGCTGCATCCCGTGGCCGGCGGGACACGGGTCAACGTCACCCGCGCGGCGCTGGACCATAACTCCGAATGGGCTGCCTGGGACGAGGACATCACCCAGGGGTGGCTCACGTTCCTCCAGCAACTCCGCTTCGCACTGGAGCGCCACCCCAATGGCACGCGGCACACACTGTTCCTGCAGCTTCCGGGCGGCCCCGGCTCCGCGATCGAGAAGCTCGGCCTCACCGACGTCCCGGCTCCGGGCGAGGACTACCGCCTCACCCTGGCCACCGGAGAGGAGATCTCCGGAAAGGTCTGGTACCGCAGCAACCACCAGGTGGGGCTCACCGTCCACGACTACGCCGCGCACGGCGAGGGGCTCCTGGTGGTGACGGACCAGCCTGTCATCGAGGACCTGCGGCCCGACGGCGGGTCCATGGTGATTGCCTCCACGTACGATCTGGGCGCCGCGAAGGTGGACGCCATCCGGTCATCCTGGGATTCGTGGCGGCAGGCCCAGTACCCAGAGTCGGATCCGGTCAGCTGACGGGGCGCTGGTTGACCGGCTGGGTGCCGGGGATGTGCGCCCGGCTTTCCGGGCGCTTACCGGCGGGGCCCGCTTTGTTGGTGCCGGCCGGTTTGCTGGCACACTGGTACGGTGCCAGCCAACCCCGCCCCCGCAACCACGCCTGATCCCGCGCTTCCCGCGGAGCAGTCCGCATTCTCGTTCACGGTGGGGACCCGACTCAGTGAATCGTGCCCGCCGTCGGCCGCCCATGTCTCGGAGAACGGCGGCGAATTCCTGGGCCGCACCGGCACCATCACCACCCCGCACGGCGAGATCCGCACCCCGGCGTTCATCGCCGTCGGGACCAAGGCCACCGTCAAGGCAGTCCTGCCGGAGTCCATGGCGGACCTCGGCGCGCAGGCGCTGTTGGCCAACGCCTACCACCTTTACCTGCAGCCGGGCGCGGACATCCTGGACGAGGCCGGCGGGCTGGGCTCCTTCATGAACTGGGCCGGCCCCACCTTTACCGATTCCGGCGGGTTCCAGGTAATGAGCCTGGGTTCGGGGTTCAAGAAGGTCATCGACATGAAGTCCGTTGATGCCTCCGGACCTGACGATGCTGTGGCGCCCGGCAAGGAACGACTGGCGCACATTGATGATGACGGCGTCTGGTTCAAATCCCACCTGAACGGGGACCGGCACCGCTTCTCCCCCGAGATTTCCATGCAGGTCCAGCACCAGATCGGCGCGGACATCATGTTTGCCTTCGATGAGCTGACCACGCTGCAGAATTCCCGCGGCTACCAGGAAGAGTCGCTGGAACGCACCCGGCTGTGGGCCGAGCGGTGCATCGCCGAACACTTCCGGCTGACCGGCGAGCGGGTGGGCAAGCCGTACCAGGCGCTGTTCGGCGTGATCCAGGGAGCCCAGTACGAGGACCTGCGCCGGAAGGCCTGCCGCGACCTGGGTGCCATGCCGTTCGACGGATTCGGGATCGGCGGGGCTTTGGAGAAGGAAAACCTGGGCACGATTGTGCGCTGGTGCAACGAAGAACTTCCCGAGAACAAACCCCGGCACCTGCTGGGCATCTCGGAGCCGGACGACATCTTCACGGCCATCGAGAACGGCGCCGACACCTTCGACTGCGTCTCCCCCACCCGCGTCGCCCGCAACTCCGCGTTCTACCACCCCACCGGCCGGTACAACCTGTCCGGTGCCAGGTACAAGCGCGATTTCGGCCCGCTGCAGGACGGCTGTGACTGCTACACCTGCCAGAACTACTCGCGGGCGTACATCCACCACCTGTTCAAGGCCAAGGAAATGGTGTCGGCCACGCTGATCTCCATCCACAACGAGCGGTTCGTGGTGAAGATGGTGGACGATGCCCGCCTGGCCATCGAGTCCGGCACCTTCTTCGACTTCAAGGCCGAAACCCTGGCGAACTACTACTCCTGAGGGCAGTGAGGCGGCCTCCCGCCGTCGAGTGCCAGTGTCTACCCGTTTCGACGGTTCCCTGCGCACTCGACGTGGGTCAGCATCGGAGGCGCAGCTGATCGTCGAAACGGCATTGTCCACATAGCCGTGTCCAGCGCTGGGCGGCGGGAGGCGTTCCGGCAACGCTTGAACCATGAATGGGATCCCTGCTTTTGGCCAGGTAAATTTCTGGCGGACCGCCGAATTTTTGGAACAGGGATTGAACGCCCGGGCGATCTCCACGCTGGTGCGCGGTGGGCAGTTGGTCAGGATCCGCCGCGGCTGCTATGCCCGCGGTGACTGGTGGAACGGTTTGACGGAGCCGGATCACCTGCGTCAACGCGTTTACGGCCACTCACACGGAACGCTGACGACGTCGGCAGGAAGTTTTGTCTATAGCCACACCTCAGCCGCCGCCCTACGCCGGCTCCATCTCTGGAACGTCGATGACACAGTTCACCTGACGCAACCGGGCCGCCCTTCCGGAACTTCCCACGGATCTGACGTTGCCGCCCACACAGGGACAATTAACGGACGTGAACTTTCGCTCGTTGACGGCCTGCCGTGCACCTCGCTGGAACGGACAGTTGTGGACTCCTGCCTGATGTTCAACGTTAGGCAGGCGGTAATTCTGGTGGATCACGCCGCCAGGCTCGGTGCAGACGTTCCACTCCTTCGGGAAAGATGCGCTGCACTGGCAGGCCGCAACGGAGCTGTGGCGCTCAGAACGGCCCTTGAACTGGTGGATCCGCGCTCCGAGTCAGCCGGCGAAAGCCTCACCCGCGAACTCATCCACAGGCTGAAACTCCCCACGCCGGAACTTCAGTTTTCGGTGTACACGGCCAACGGACCCTATCGCTTGGACTTCGCATGGCCGGCCCGCAAGGTGGCACTCGAATTCGACGGCAAGTCCAAGTACTTCGACTTCCATCCAACTGACGAGGTGATCTACAACGAAAGACAGCGGGAAAAGGCGCTCACCGAGGACGGCTGGATCGTATTGCGTATCGAGTGGAAACATCTCTTCAGCGAGGCGGAGTTCAAGTATCGCGTACTGCGCGCGTTTGCCAGAAACTGCGAACCCTGACCGCTACACCCGTTTCGACGGTTCCCTGCCTATGCGTGGCTTCGAAACATCGAGCATGCAGGGAACCGTCGAATCGGCGGGCCAGGCGGCCGCAGAATCAAGCTGCCGGTAGAGCGGCAGCCCCGTAACTCGGTTCGCGCTTCTTGACCCACCCGATAACGAGGGCGGTGACGGGGACGAAGAGGAACTCCACCAGGGTCTTGTAGAGGAACCCCACCACCACGTAGTTCAGGAACATGCCGAAGTCGGTAATGCCGATGACGGACGCGGCAATGCTGCAGAAGATCAGGGTGTCCACGAATTCGCCCGCCCCGGAGGACCCCATCAGCCGGGCCCACAGCGACTTCTCGCCTGTACGGGCCTTCATCTTCACCAGGATCCACGAGTTGATGGTCTGGCCGGCGAGGAACGCCAGGAGCGAGGCCAGCACGATCTGTGGCACGGGGCCGAGTGCCCCCTCCAGCGCGGACTGCTTGGCGATGCCGTACTCGTCGTCGAACCCGGGCAGGGCGATGATCACCCAGTAGCAGAGGGACGCGAAGACGGACAGTGCGAAGGTGGTAAAGATGGCCTTGCGCGCCACTTTGAAGCCGTACACCTCGCTGATGACGTCACCGAGGATGTAGGCGAGCGGGAACAGGAAGAAGCCGCCGTCCGTCACGATGGGGCCGATCTCCACACCCTTGGAGGCGCCGATGTTGGACAGGATGAGCACCACTGCCATGAAGGAAAGCATGATGCCGAAGTACGGCGAGCCGATTGAGGCGAATTTCGCGGGAGATTGCGGCGAGGTGGTTTCGGGCGCGGCGTTGTGTCCTGAGGCAGCAGGCATGGAGGAGATCCGTTCGGAGTGGTTCGCTCGGCGGCCGCGGAACCGGGCCGCCGGCTGTATTAGCACTGGGGTCGGTCCATTCTCCCATCGCCACCATCCGCAGGCGCGCGACGGGGCACGGCAGAAACTGAACACGTTCAAAAGATGTGCGATACTTATTCTTGAACACGTTCAAATTTGGGGGAACAATTGGCTGCGAAGAGTGAACAGACCCGGCAGAAACTGGCAGAAGTTGCCCTGCGGATGTTCCGCGAGATCGGCTTCGAGAAGACCACCATGCGGGCCATCGCGGCCGAGGCAGGCGTCTCTGCGGGCAATGCGTACTACTACTTCGAGTCCAAGGACGACCTGGTCCACGAACTCTACGTCCAGGTCCAGGCGGAGCACGCCGAGCGCGCGGCCGGAGCGCTGGACACCACGGGCGGGCTTGCAGAGCGGCTCAAGGCCGTCCTCCACGCAGGCCTGGACGTTATGGCTCCCTACCACCGGTTCGGCGCCGACTTTGTGGCCACCGCCATCCGCCCCACCTCCCCCGTCAACCCGTTCTCCACAGCCTCCACCCCGGCCCGCGAAGCGTCTCTGGAGATCTTCCGGCAGGCGGTGGACGGCGCCCGGCCGGCTGTTTCCAAAAAGCTGCGCAGCGATCTGCCCGAGCTGCTGTGGCTCTGTTACATGGGCGTCACCCTGTTTTGGGTCTACGACACTTCGGACGGGCAGCAACGCACCAGGCGGCTGGTGGATGGGGCAGCGCCGCTGATCGCCCGCGGACTGGGGCTGGCCCGCGTTCCAGGCGTAGGCAAGGTCCTGGATGACGTCCTCAACCTCAGCCGCAGCGTCCGCAGTTAGGCAGGCGGCAACACATCGTGGAAAACCAACAAGGGGGAAAAATGCGCAGAACCAAGACGGTGGTACTCGCCGGCGCTTCGGGTTTCATCGGCAGATACGTCCGGTCGCGTTTCGAGCAGGACGGCTGGTCCGTGCGGACCATCGGGCGCAAGGGAGCGGGGAATTCCTCGGCAAGCTGGAACGACGACGACGCCCTCACCAGGGTGCTCAACGGCGCCGACCTCGTGGTCAACCTCGCCGGACGCTCGGTGTCCTGCCGGTACAGCGCCCGGAACCGGACCTCGATTCTTGAGTCCCGTGTCCGGACCACCGAGGCGCTGGGCCGCGCCATCGCCCGGTGCCAGGAACCGCCGTCGACGTGGCTGAATGCCAGCACCGGGACCATCTACCGGGACGCCAGGGACCGGCCGCAATCAGAGAACGACGGCGAGCCGGGCACCGGATTCTCCGTGGACGTGGCCCGCGCCTGGGAGACCGCACTGGATGTTGCGGCCACGCCAAAAACCCGGAAGATCCCGCTGCGGATCTCTATTGTTCTCGGCCCCGGCGGCGGGGCGCTGCGGCCGTTTGCCAACCTCGCACGGCTGGGCCTGGGCGGACCCATGGGAGACGGCAACCAGAAGTTCAGCTGGATCCACGTGGAGGATCTGTACCGGTGCATGCGGTTCCTGCACGCCCGGACGGACATCACCGGACCGGTCAACGTGGCTTCGCCGGACGTGGTGAGCAACCACGAGCTGATGCGGCTGGTCCGGCGTGCCTACGGGAAGCGTTTTGGCCTGCCCACTCCTGCGTGGCTCCTGCGGGCGGGCGCCGTGCTGATCCGCACCGAAGCGGAACTGGTGCTCAAGAGCCGCTGGGTCCTGCCGCAGAAGCTCCTCTCCGCCGGGTTCATTTACCGCCAGCCGGAACTGGGCGGCGCCCTACAGCAGGTCGCCAAGGGACGGGTGTGAGCAGGCCGCGCCGCGTGGTCCTGGGTACATCAGCCCTGGCCGTCGGCGCGCTGGTCAGCCTGCTCTGCCTGGCCGTCATCCTGGCTGTCTGGAGCGGCGGATCGTGGTTCCTGCCCATGTTCCTGGCGACCCTCGTCTGGGGAGCCGTTCCGGCGACGGTCCTCGCCTTCTGCGCCGGGGCGCCGCTGGCGATCCTGCTCCAGCCCGTGCGGAACCAGTGGCTGCACGTTGCCGCGTTCGCCGGCCTGGGCGCACTCATTGGCGCGGGTCTCGCCGCCCTCAGGCCATGGTCCGGTTCCAGCGCCGATTTCATGCTGTCCACGGCGCTCATGATCGGTGGGGCACTGGCCGTGGGCCGACTGGCCGTCTGGCGGCTGGTCCGTGTGGATCCGGACGCGCAGCCATCCACGTTGGGGTCCTGAACACAGCCCTCCCGCTCCCCCTGTTCAGCAACACAAGGCAACGCACGACGCCGGATGGCAGGATGGTGGGATGACTTCCGTTTCCACCGGCGCATCGCCGTCCGCCACCACTCCGGCCGTCGTCCTCACCATCGCAGGGTCCGAAGCCACCGGTGGTGCCGGCGCCCAGGCCGACCTGAAGACCTTTCAGGAGCTGGGCGTTTTCGGCATCGCCAACCTGACCTGCATCGTGTCCTTCGACCCGAAGGACAACTGGAACCACCGCTTCGTCCCGGTGGACCAGCAGGTGATTGCCGACCAACTGGAGGCAACGGCGGCGGCGTATGGACCGGCGTCGGGCGCCCCCTCCGTGCTGGACACCGTGAAGATCGGCATGCTGGGCAGCCCGGCCACCATCAGCACCGTGGCCGGCTCCCTGAAGGCCAACGGCTTCGGCAACGTGGTGCTGGACCCGGTGCTGATCTGCAAGGGCCAGGAGCCCGGCCACGCCCTGGACACGGACCAGGCCCTGAAGGCCGAGATCCTGCCGCTGGCCACCTTCGTCACCCCCAACCACTTTGAGGCGGAATCCCTCAGCGGCCTGGAGATCACGGACGTCGAGTCCCTCAAGGCCGCCGCTGTCCGCATCCACGAACTCAGCGGCGCGGCAGTCCTGGCCAAGGGCGGGGTGCGGCTGGAGGGCCCGGACGCCGTCGACGTCTTCTTTGACGGCGAGACCCTCGAAGTCCTCAGCGCCCCGAAGGTGGGCGAGGTGGCCGTTTCCGGCGCCGGCTGTTCGCTGGCGGCGGCCGTGACCGCCGAACTCGCCAAGGGCGCCACCCCGCTGGAGGCGGCCCGCACGGCCAAGGCGTTCGTGACCGAGGGCATCCGCAACCGCGTGGCCTCCGGTGCACCGTTCGATGCCCTGTGGCAGGGCGGCGCCCGCTAGACAGCCCCAAAACGCCCCATCACTTTTCGTCCTTAAACCCGGAACGCGTCTGGACTCCATGCAGACGCGTTCCGGGTTTTTGGGCGGTATCTGATGGCGCGTCCGGGAGGGGTCAGCGCCGGGGGATGTTCCGCAGGTTGCTGCGCGCCATGCTGACGGCCTCGCCTGCTCCCCTGTTCAGGACCACCTTGGACATGGCGGTGGCAAACCCGATGACCTGCGAGCCGGAGATCTTGGGCGGAATGGACAGCGCCTTGGGATCGGTGATGAGTTCCACCAGCGACGGCCCAGGGTGCGCGAACGCTTCCCGGTAGGCCGCCTCGATCTGCGAGGGATCCGTAACGCGGACAGCATGGAAGCCCAGTGCCTGGGCCACGGCGGCGTAGTTGGCATCCGGCACATCCACCCCGAAATCAGGGAGCCCGTCCACCAGCATCTCGAGCTTGACCATGCCCAGGGTGGAGTTGTTGAACACCACCACGTTGACGGGCAGCTTGTAGGCGGCGGCGGTGATGAGCTCACCGAGCAGCATGGACAGGCCGCCGTCACCGGACACGGAGATGACCTGCCGGCCGGGGTACGCCAGCTGCGCGCCGATGGCGTGCGGCAGGGCGTTGGCCATTGAGCCGTGCAGGAAGGACCCGATCAGGCGCCGCGTGCCCAGCGGGTTGATGTACCGCGCCGTCCAGACGTTGCACATGCCCGTATCCGCGGTGAAGATGGCGTCCTCTGCGGCTATCTGGTCCAGCAGTGAGGCCGCGTATTCCGGGTGGATGGGCTGCTTCTTCTCCACCTTGCGGGTGTAGGCACCCACGGCTTTGTTCATCAGCCGGTCGTGCTTCTTGAGCATCTGGTCCAGGAACCGGCGGCTCTTTTTTGCCTTCACCAGGGGCAGGAGGGCGCGCAGGGTTGGCAGCACGTCGCCGTGCACGGCAATGTCGACGTCGGTCCGCCGGCCGAGGCGGTGCGCCACCCTGTCCACCTGCGCAGTCCGGGTGTCCGGCAGGAACTGGTCGTACGGAAAATCGGTGCCCAGGAGGACCAGGAGATCGGCGTCCTCGATGCCCTCGGCGGCGGCGCCGTAGCCCAGCAGCCCGGTCATGCCGATATCGAACGGATTGTCGTACTGGACAAAGTCCTTGCCGCGCAGGGAGTGGCCGATTGGCGCCTTCGCCAGTTCCGCGAGTGCCATCAGTTCACTGTGGGCACCTTCGACGCCGGCGCCTGCGAAGATGGCGACCTTGCCGGCGTCGTTGATGGCGTCCGCCAGGGCCTGGACGCTGGCCGGGTCCGGGACGAGGCTGGCGGGGCGGAAGGTGGCAGGCAGCGGCGTCGGCGCGCTGGCTTCGAGCCCGGCGATGTCGCCGGGAAGGGTCACGACGGCGACTCCGCCCAGTCCGAGTGCATGCTGGATGGCGCTGTGCATGACGCGCGGTGCCTGCTCGGCGGTGCTGACCAGTTCCGAGTAGACCGAGCATTCGTTGAAGAGCCGGTCCGGGTGGGTTTCCTGGAAGAAGCTGCTGCCGATCTGCTTGCTGGGGATGTGGGAGGCGATGGCCAGCACCGGGGCGCCGCTGCGGTTGGCATCGTAGAGCCCGTTGATCAGGTGCAGGTTGCCGGGGCCGCAGGAGCCGGCGCACACGGCGAGGCGGCCCGTAAGCTGCGCCTCCGCGGCGGCTGCAAACGCGGCGGCCTCCTCGTGCCGGACGTGGACCCAGTCGATGCCACCCTTGGCCGAACCGCCGGTTTGCCGGACGGCGTCCACAAGGGGGTTGAGGCTGTCCCCCACGATCCCATAGATCCGCTGCACGCCGGCAGCCTGGAGTTGTTCGATGAGTTGGGTGGCAAGTTCCTTGGCCATGGGTGCAGACTCCCGCGGTGGTGGTGGTGTGCTGACACGCCCCAATATAGTCCGCGCGGCTCACCGCCCCCTGTTAAGTGGCGCCGCCCACCCGCGCAGCTGGCACGGGTGGGCGGAGAGCCTGTCGGTCCGGAGGGGTCAGCCGATCAGCGCAGTCGCGGCTGAGTAGCGCGCCAACGCGGTGTAGGCCGTCTTGGTGCCGGTGACCCGGACCTTGATGGCGGTTCCCTTGTCGGCGGCCACCAGCTTGTAGGTCTGGGCCGTGGCCCCGGTGATGGCGGTGCTGCCGCGGTACCACTGGTAGGCCAGCGTGACCGGGGCCGGCCCCCAGGTGCCGGGGTTTGCGGTCAGGGTGCTGCCGACGGTCTTGGTGCCGGTGATCGTCGGGGTGGGGCCGGTGAGGGTGCCGGCAACCACGGCGGCCGTGGCCGCTGAGGTTTTCGCCGTCGTCGTAAACCCGGACTTGGTGCCGGTCACCCGGACCGTCAGCGTCTTGCCCAGGTCAGCCGCGACGGACGGGTACGTCGCCGCCGTGGCGCCCGTGATGGCAACCCCGCTGCGGAACCACTGGTACGCCAGCGTCACGGGAGCGGGCCCCCACGCGCCCGGGTTCGCGGTCAGCGTGGTCCCCACCTTGGGGGTGCCGGTGATGGTGGGAACCGGCGCCGTCAGCGTACCGGCAACCACGGCGGCTGTGGCCGCTGAGGTTTTCGCCGTCGTCGTAAACCCGGACTTGGTGCCGGTCAACCGGACCGTCAGCGTCTTGCCCAGGTCAGCCTCAACGGACGGGTACGTCGCCGCCGTGGCGCCCGTGATGGCAACCCCGCTGCGGAACCACTGGTAGGCCAGCGTGACCGGGGCCGGCCCCCACGCGCCCGGGTTCGCGGTCAGCGTGGTCCCCACCTTGGCGGTGCCGGTGATGGTGGGAACCGGCGCCGTCAGCGACCCGGCGGCAACCGTTACCGAGGCCTGGCCGTAGTACGGCTGCAGCGGCCAGGCGTGCACGCTGAGGCGGGCGGTGACTTTCTTGCCGGTGTCCGCCGTGGTCAGGGCGAAGGCCTTGGTGTTGGAGCGGTAGTCCGGGACGCCATTGACGAACCAGTCGTAGTATGGCCCGAACTCGGGGGTGGGCGTCAGCGTTCCGTGGTCGACGGTGAGGGTGCTGCCGGCGCTGGGGGTTCCGGTGATGGTGAACGGCTTGGACGCGGTGGTGGCGTCTGCACCTGCCTGCCCCGCGTGGACGGTGTCCGTGTAGGAGGCGTAGCCGGCCTTGCTTCCGGTGACTTTGGCGAAGATGTCAAAGCCTGTATCTGCGGCCGTGACGGTGTAGGTTGCGGCGGTAGCACCGGCGATATCAGTTGTCTCCGTACCCTTGGTGCGCTGCCACTGGAAGGTGAGGGTCACCGGCGCCGGGCCCCAGACGCCCGGATCAACGGTCAGGGTTTGGCCTGCCTGGACCGAACCATAAGCGAAGATCCTGCCCGGAGACAGGGAGAGTCCGGCCACTTCCAGCTGCATGTTTGCCTGCACGCGCTGGCCCTGCGCGGTGGCGGTGAGGACGACGGCGGTGTCGATGGTGGGTGCGTTGTTGTAGCACTCGGACTTGTAGCGGTACTGGCGCGGTTCACCGTAGTAGGTGTCGAAGACGCAGATCTTGTATTTCTTGCCCACCGTCATGCGCCAGTAGATCTTTCCGTTGGCGTCAGAGGTCAGCGGGCCCATCTGGGGGCCGTCCCAGGCGCCGGTGGCGTCGTTGAAGACGTAGGGTACGTAGCCCATTTCTGCGATGGGTGCGCCCGCGGGGTCCGTGACGGTGGCTTCCAGGACTGTCTCATCCTTGAGGACGAAGTTCGCGTTGGTCCACTTGACGCCCGGCGGGACGGCGGCGGCGGTGTAGGTGTCAACGCCCTGTGTCCCGTTCCAGTACTGCTCCGTGTAGAGGCGCTGGCCAGAGTCGTCCCGCACGCTGATGTACGCCTGGTTCGGCGAAACCTTGGCCAGCGTGTAGTACCCGTTGGCGTCCGGCCGCACCGTGCTGTACTGGCCACCGTTTGCTGGTGAGGCCGAGATCTCGGCGGCCGTAACGGGCTGCCCGGCGCTGTTGGTGATGCGGCCGCTCATGGTCCCGTAGGCCTCGAGCTGCGGGTTGTAGGTAGTAGTAGGTGCGGCGTCGGTGACGGCCAGCGGAGTGGAGTTGTAGGCACCGGAGGAATCGCCGTTCCATTTGTCGGCGTACGTGTCTGCGCAGGCGTTGTTTCCGCAGGTGATCCAGATTTTGTAGCTGCCCGCGGCGGGGACGGTGAAGCTGTAGGTGCCGTCTGCGGCCGACCAGGCGCCGGCAACGTAGGAGGCACTTGAGTCGTTGGTGTAGGCGCCCACCCATGCATTTGCGAGGGCCGCGGGAGTCGCGGTGGCGGTCAGCTTTCCTTTCACCACGCCCTTGAAGGTGTAGGTTGCGGCGTGCGCAGGGACGGCTCCGGCGAAGAGTCCGGCGGCAAGGAGTACGGCCGCGGCAAGGACGGCCCGGGCCCGGGCCCACGCACCCTGCCTTGGGTTCTGATGCGGGCGTGACAGGGCAGGGTGCGGTATCGGCATGGGATGAGTCCTTTTCCCCCAGAAAGTGACAGTGTGAACCGAGCGGTTCACCGTCATCCTAGGCGCCGGTCAAGGCCGGGGCCATGGGGAGTTCTGCCCGCCTCAGTCCGCTGCTGCCGCCACCGCAGGGCGGCCTGCTGCGGCGTCCTCGAGCAAGGCGCCGGCCATCAGGGTTGCGGTCCGCACGATGAACGCCCGACGGCGGGCGGCCCGGTCCGGGCCGCTGCCCGCCAGGAGTGCGTCGATCTGGGGCAGGACCGGCCACCCGTCACAGAGGGTGACCACGGTGATCAGCAGGTCTGCTGCGTCTTCGCGGCCCACGCCGGGGAGGACCTCCATCACCTGCCCCACTTTGATGGCGCAGTGGTCCGTGCGGGTGGCCCTGCTGACGGTTTCCCTGCCCCGCTCCAGCCCTTCCCAGAACACCAGCCGCGGCAGCACGCCGTCGGTGGTGTGCCGGTCGAAGAGCCTGCCGGCGTAGTCGCCGAAGGCTTCAGGACCGTGGCCCTGGATGGGGACCTCAGTCATGACGCGGATCATTTCGGCGGCCAGGACGGCGTCGAACAGCTCATCCTTCTTGCCGAAGTACTGGTAGATGCGCTCCTTGTTGACCCCGGCTGCGGCGGCAATGCGGTCCACCCGTGCACCGGCCAGTCCGTTCGCGCTGAATTCCTCGGTGGCAGCAGCCAGCAGCAGCTCTTTGGTGCGTTCGGTGTTCCAGGCCATGACCCCATTCTACGCAATTCCAACCAGGTAGTTGCAATTGCAGTCCGGCGCGCATATTCTCGTTTCACAACAAAAAGCAACTAACTAGTTGGAGATTTTCATGGAGACCGTTTCCGGCCCCGCCGTCCTGACCCCCGCATCGCCGTCACCGGCCTCGCCGCCGGCCGTACCGTCCGTCCACGTCCGGGCCGTCATCACCTGGCTGGCGATCTTCCCGTTGGTGGCCCTCGGCATGATGGCCACCGCTCCGCTGACCGAGGGGTGGCACCCGGTATTCAAGGCCCTGGCGCTCACGCTCATGGTGGTTCCCACCGCCGTCTATCTGGTGGTTCCCCGCATGATGCGGGCGCACGCATCCTGGGCCGGGCGCCGAGTCGGGCGCAGCTAAGCGCACCCTGCAGCACCGGCAGCACCGGACAGCGCACGACGGCGGTCCCCTCCCCGGGCAGCGGCACCTGAGCCTGCCGGCACCGGGGCGCGGCCGCCGGTGCGTGCTGCGGAAGCTCAGCGCTTGGCGGCAGCCAGGCGATCGTCGTCGTCCGCGGCGGAAGCCGTGCCGCCGTCCCAGGCGTGGCCCTGTTCCTGATCCAGGTGCGTCGACTTCTTGTTCTTGAGCGCGAAGATGTAGACCAGCAGCGATACCCCGATGGCCACCGTGACGTAGGTGAAGAGCAATTCCACCTGGCCGGACTTCTGCAGGGCTGCGCCGATCAGCGGGACGGTGCCGCCGAACATCGAGTTGGCGAGCGCGTATCCCAGTCCCACGCCGAGTGCGCGGATCGAGGCGGGGAAGAGCTCGGCCTTCACCAGGGCGTTGATGGAGGTGTAGCCGCCCACGATCAGCAGGCCGCCCATCATCAGCAGGAACGCGACCATCGGGTCCTTGGTGCCGGCCAGTGCGGACATCAGCGGCCAGGTGAACAGCACGCCCGTGATGCCAAACCAGAGCAGCAGCGGCTTGCGGCCGATCTTGTCCGAGATGATGCCGTAAACGGGCTGCAGCAGCATGAAGATAAACAGGGCCCAGAAGTTGATGACGGAGGTGGTTTCCTTGGGGATGCCGCTGGTGTTGTTCATGAAGCTGAGGATGAAGTTGGTGTACGTGTAGAACGCCACGGTGCCGCCCAGGGTGACGCCGATGCAGATCAGCAGCGCCCTCCAGTGCTTGGTGAAGAGCAGCTTCAGCGTGCCGGGCTGCGCCTCGCCGGATGACTTGGCGTTTGCGGCGGCTTCCACCTGGCTGGCGGAGACGGTTTCCTCCATGGAACGCCGCAGCCACAGGACCACCAGAGCAGCCACGCCGCCGATGGCGAACGGAATGCGCCAGCCCCACTCGGTCAGGGCGTCCTTGCCCAGGGCGTTCTGCAGGACCACCAGGACCAGCAGGGCCAGCATCTGGCCGCCGATCAGGGTGACGTACTGGAAGCTGGAGAAGAAGCCGCGGCGCTTGGCGGTGGCGGCCTCGGACATGTAGGTGGCACTGGTGCCGTACTCGCCGCCCACGGAGAAGCCCTGCACCAGGCGCGCCAGGACCAGCAGGACCAGGGCCCAGACGCCGATGACGTCCTTGGTGGGCAGGATGGCGATGAAGAAGGAACCGGCGGACATCATGGTCACGCTCAACGTCAGGGCGGCTTTCCGGCCCCGGCGGTCGGCGAACCGGCCGAAGAACCAGCTGCCGATGGGCCGCATCAGGAAGGTGACTGCGAAGACGGCCATGCCTTCAAGGGCACCCTGCATCGGGTCCTTGGAATTGAAGAAATGCGGCTGGAAGTAGGCCAGGAACGCCGTGTAGATGTAGACGTCGTACCATTCCACCAGGTTTCCGGCGGAGCCCTTAAGGATGTTGCCCACCGCCCGGCGGGTCTGTGCCGCCTCGGACTGGGCTGCCCCCGTCAGCGGCGCTGCTTGTTCGGTGCTCATCATGAACCTTCCTTGGTGTGACGGTCTCCCGAAAGCGCGGAGGACCTCCACCAAACTATGGGTGATCCACAGCACAGCCAATGCGGAAGCGGGTTTCCTAACACTTCCTTAGGAATAGGCATTTTCCCGTTCCCAAGCGCCGGTTCCCCGTGAGGCGGTAATCTCCAAAGGCGGGCTGGTCCCCGCACCCGATCCTTGTTTCGCCCCACGCCCCGCCCCCAAAGAGAAGGAACATGGCCATGGAAGTGCTCATCGTCGAGGACGACGACGCCATGGCAGGCGCGCTGGCGGCGGGTGTTGCGACGGCGGGCCACAAGACCACCAGGGTGGCGCGGGGAGCTGACGCCCTGCTGGTCCACCGGGACTTCGAAGTGATCCTCCTGGACATCGGGCTGCCGGACATGGACGGCCTGGATGTCCTCCGCAAGCTCCGCCAGATCACCGACTGCCCCATTCTCATCCTCACCGCCCGCGACGACGAACGCAGCGTGGTGCTGGGACTTCGCTCCGGCGCCGACGATTACCTGGTCAAACCCGTGAAACTCGTGGAACTGCTGGCACGCATCGAAGCCGTCACCCGCAGGGCCGGGCGCCGCACCGGGAGCGTGCCGGACACCATCGTCCTGGGCGATCTCGACATTGACCTGGGCCGCCGGATCGCATCCAGGGACGGCGTTGCCCTCCCTCTGACGGCCACGGAATTCGAACTCCTGGCTCTTCTGGCCCGTCACGCCGGCTCGGTAGTGACCCGGGAGCAGATCCTCGATGCCCTGTGGGGTGATGCCTTCCTGGCCTCGTCCCGGTCCCTGGATGTGCACCTGACCGGGTTGCGGGCCAAACTGCAGAAACCAGGTTTCATCATCAACGTCCGGGGCGTGGGCTACCGGGTGGAGGCGGATCGCGCATGAGGTTGCGGGTCCTTGGCGTCCTCAGCGTGCTGTGCCTGGTGGTGGTGTTCCTGGTGTCCGGGACCATCCTCTCCTCGGCGGCGCGGGAGCTGACGCAGGAGGTCCAGATCAACCGGGTGGCGTCCCTGAACCGGCTGGCGCAGGTGGCCTTCGATGCGGCCGGCGACGGCGATACCGCGCGGCTGCAGCGCGAGATGGACACGTACTCGGCCCTCTATGCCGAGGGGATCGTGGTCCGGCTGCAACAGGAGACGCTCAGCTCGGGAGGGCTCAGTGAAGCGCGCTCCGACGTGCAGGAAGCGCTGTCCCTGGCCCGGCTGAACGTCAACGGCACCGCACTGGCGCCGCTGGAGCCGCTCAGTTCCGGCTCCGAGGTGATCTTCCGCCCCTTCGGCAGCGCCAACCAGGTGCTGGGCGGCGTGGCCATGGACGTCAACCTCGACGCCGCCAGGACGAAGCTGCAGCAGCGCTGGCTCGTGGTGGGGGCCGCCGCCGTCGCCCTCGCTGCGGTCCTGCTGCTCGCCGCCGCACGCGTGACCGGCTGGGTGCTCCGGCCAGTCCTGCGGCTGAATTCCGCGGTGACCGAGCTGGGCCGCACGGGCCGGGCCGGGCGGCTGCCGGAGGACGGTCCGCCGGAGCTGCGCGAACTGAGCAGGTCCTTCACGGCCATGGCGCGGACGGTCAGCGACAGCATCGAGTCGCAGCGCCAGCTGATCGCCGACACGTCGCACCAGCTGCGGAACCCCATCGGCGCTCTGCGGCTGCGTCTGGACGTACTCCAGCTTGAACTGAAGAGCGAACGGGAACACGACGCCGCCGCCAGTGCCGTGGCCGAGCTGGAGCGGGTGGAGGAGATCCTGGACGACGTCTTGAAGCTGGCCGCCGCCGAGCACCGTGCCAGTGAGGACGCCGTCAGGGCCTTCAACAGCCCGGAGGCCAGGCCCGTTGCTGCGCCGATCGACCCCTACCCGGTCCTGCAGGAGGAAATGGAGCGGGCTGCCCCCGCTGCGGGCCGCGCCGGCGTGCGGCTGGTCCTCGCTCCCCCGCCGCCGTCCCCGGACCTGGTGGCGTGCGAGCCGGCCGAGCTTGCCCAGATGGTGGGTGAGCTCGTGGGCAACGCGGTCAAGTACGCCCCCGGTGCCACCGTCACTGCTTCCGTCCGGGCGGAGCCTTCCATGGTCACGGTGGAAATTTACGACGACGGCCCGGGGCTTTCCGAAAAAGACCTCGCCCAGGCGTCCACCAGGTTTTGGCGGGCGCCGCAGCATGCCTCGGTCCGGGGAACAGGCCTGGGCATGACGATCGTGGGTGAACTGGCGGCGGCCAACGGTGGCCGCCTGGTCCTGGCAACGGCTGCACCGCACGGACTGTCAGCCCGGCTCGAATTTCCTGTTCCGGTCCTGGAGCGCCCCTCCGAAGGCGGGGATGGACGTGGCTGAGGCCAGGGCGTCCGGCCTCACCGGTGCCGGCCTGCCCAGACGGTCCCTCCTGAAAACCGGCGCAGGCCTGGCGGCAGCGGCCCTCTTCCCGTCCGTATTGTCCGCCTGCAGCGGGAACCGGCCCGGGCTGCTAACCGTGGCGGGCGGTGAGGCGGGTGGCTTTTACCTTGAGTTCTCCACGCTGCTGGCCGCTTCCCTGGAACGCCACAATGTGGCCCAAAAAGCTGTAGCCGTGGCCACCGGCGGCAGTTTGGACAACCTGGCGCAGTTGCGGGATGGAAGGGCCACGCTTGCTGTGTCCCTGGCGGATGCGGTCGCCGACCCTGCCATGGATGCGACTGGCGGCGGCGCACAACTGGCTGCGCTGGGGAAGGTCTATGAAAACTACGTCCATTGCGTGGTGCGGAAAGGCAGCGGCATCACTGCCTTGTCACACTTGTCCGGGCGGACCGTGGCAGTGGGCCAGCCGGGTTCGGGGACGTCACTCACCACGCCGCGGCTGCTCGCGGCAGCGGGCCTTGGCACCTCGGCGGAGGCCGGGCCGGCGGCGCAAGGCAGCGTCGCCGTCGTAAGCCTGGGCCTGAACGACGGCCTCGCAGCCCTGAAGGCCGGTACCGTGGACGCTTTGTTCTGGTCCGGCGGCGTACCCACGGCAGCCATCTCCGCCGCACAGAGGGAGGTGCCGCTGGCGCTGCTGGACCTCTCGTCGCTGCTGCCGGAGCTACGTGCCCGGCACGGGGCCCAGTACGATCGCGTGTTCATCCCCGCGGAAAGCTACCCGGGAGTGCCGGCCGTGTGGACGGTGGGCACAGCCAACCTGCTGCTGTGCCGCGCCGACCTGGATTCCGGCACCGTCGAGCGGACCGTCCAGCTCCTGGTGAACCACGCGGGCGAGCTGATTCCGCAGTCCAGCCTGGGCGTGCAGTTCCTCAGTCCGGAAACGCTGATCAACACCGCCGGCATCCCGCTGCACCCCGCTGCCGCCGCAGCGTACCGCGCCCTCCACGGCTAGCGACGCGCGCTCACTCGTGGCGGCTCCCACACCAACGCCCGCTCACTCGTGGCGGCACTCCCACCGACGCGGGCTCACTCGTGGCGGCTCCCACACCAACGCCCGCTCACTCTCCTCAGGAAAGTGAGCGCGCGTCGCGGGGAAACCCACCACTGCTGAGCGGGCGTGGGTCAGGGTTTCGGCGCCTTATCCACATACGCGCTTCCGGTGATAGCAAGCGCACCGCGTCCTTCCTACCGTTTGGGATACCCCGAACAGCAAGCGAAGCGAGGATCAATGTGGACAGGAACCAGCGCCGACGGGCGGCCCGAACGAATCATCCGCGGAACCAACCTGGAGACCCGTTCAAAACCGCCATCCCCCGAGTGGCCATCCCGTCGACCGGAAACATCCAGGAGTTGGAATCCCTGAGTCCGGACTTCATCTCCTGGTATGCCCAGCACCGATTCAGCGTTGACATCGAGGAGGTGCTGGAGAGCCTAACGCTCTTCTTCCGCTTCTATCCCAGTTTCGAAGGAGGTCGTTCCATCACTGCCCTGAAATCAGCGGAAGTGTCTGCAAAGCTGTCGTCGCTCATCACGCATACCCTCTTCGAAGGCGTCATGGCCGCCTACTCTCTGATGCGGTTCGTCGAGTTCCTCCATGCTGCCGGCCGCTGGTCCGGCAGCCAGGAATCGTTCCTGGCCGTGCACGGCATCCTGGAGGACATCTCCAACGCCAGGGTGCGCATAGCGATTAGCTACGAGCACATCCCAGAACATGTCACCACCGGAACCGCCGACTGGCCTTAGCTCAGCTCCCCGAGTGGGCCTGCAGGAAGCTGTACACCTCGGTTTCGTCGACGCCGGGGAAGGCGCCGGGCGGCATGGCCGCCAGCAGATGCGAATGGGCGCGCGCGGAGGGCCAGGCGTTCCCGGCCCACTCCGAAGTCAAGGCGGCCGGCGGGCGCTTGCAGCAGTTCGGGTCGGGACAGTTGGAGGTGGCCCGGGCTGTCGTCTCACGCCCGCGGAACCATTTCACATGCTGGTAGGGCACCCCGATACTCAACGAAAACTCACCGGTGGCCGAGCGCTCGGTCCGCGCGGTGCACCAGTACGTGCCCGACGGCGTATCCGTGTACTGGCTGTAGGCACTGAACTTGTCCGGAACGTCGAACACGGCACGCGATGTCCAGGCCTTGCACGACGGCTGGCCCTCGATGGCGCCGGTGTGGTCCTGGGGGAAGTTCACGCCGTCGTTCTCGTACGCCTTGTAGATGATCCCGCTCTGGTGCGTCTTCTGGAAATGCGTGGTGATGCCCAGGTGCTTGGTGGCCAGGTTGGTGAACCGGTGCGCCGCGGTCTCGTAGGAAACGGCGAATGCATCCCGGATGTCCTCCACGGCGATTTCCTTGGCTGCTTTGGCTTTTTGCAAAAATTCAACGGTGGCCTGCTCCGGGAGTAGCAGCGCCGCGGCGAAATAGTTGGTCGCCACCCGCTGGGCCAGGAAGTCGCCATAGTTTCGGGGTGTTTCGTGGCCCAGGACGTAGTGTCCCAGGGCCTGCAGCAACACGGACCGGGGATCGTGGTCTTGCCGCTGGCTCTGCGTCAGGTAAATTCTGCGGTTCTTCAAATCGGTCACGGACCGGGTTGAGTGCGGCAAATCGCCCACGTGGTACAGGGCGAATCCAAGGTGCGCGGCAATGTCCGCGATGACGTGCTGACTCAGCGGACCGGCGGTGTAGCCCACCTCCTTGAGGACCTTCTGCGCTTCGGCCTCGTACTCCGGGAAGTAGTTTCCGCGCTCGCGCATCATGGCACGCAGCTCACCGTTGGCGCGCCGGGCTTCTTCCGGGGTAGCCACCTGCTCGTTCATCTTCCGCTCCAGCTCGTGCAGGAGCCCCACCTGGGCCTCGAGCACATCCAGCGGAAGCCGCGAACTGATGCGGATTTTCGGCAGGTTGAGGGACTCGTAAAGCGGTCCGCGCTGATAGCGTTCCAGCTCGATCTCCAGCGCCGCGCGCCGGCTGGGCGGTTCGGCGCCCAGGAGCTGATCGATGCTGACGTTCAGTGCCGCGGCCAGGTGCTGCAGAAGGGTCAGTTTGGGTTCACGCTTGCCGTTTTCGATCAGGCTGAGCTGACTGGGGGCGGTCCCGACGGCGGCGCTCAGCCCATCGAGCGTGAGCCCGGCTTGTTTACGCAGATGGCGGACGCGGCGGCCCAGCGCAATGACGTCGAGTCCCGCGGCGGCGGCTGACGGCGGCTGGGAAACGTCCCTGTTCCAGCTTGAAGGCGACATTTCTGAAGAATACGTGAAGAAGCGCATTTCTTTCCATAGTTTTTATCTGGAAAGGGGGTTGAAAGTGCTGAAAAGTAGTTCACACGGAAAGAAGCACCGCACCGGAAAGCCGGTGGGAACCTCAACGACGCGGTTCCCACCTACCCAATCCGGAGCTCAATCAAGGAGATCAACGATGACTGCAGCATTTGAGCCCACCCAGAAGCCGTCCGGCCAGGACAACACGCAGCAGGCCGCCGCCCTGGAGCTCGAGTGGGCCGCCAACCCGCGTTGGGAAGGTGTGACCCGGGACTACTCAGCCTCCGACGTCGTCCGCCTCCGGGGCCGTGTCACCGAAGAGCAGACGCTGGCCCGCCGCGGTGCGGAGAAGCTGTGGAAGCAGCTCACCGAAGAGCACAAGACCGGCGGCTACACCAACGCCCTGGGCGCCCTCACCGGCAACCAGGCGGTGCAGCAGGTCAAGGCCGGCCTGCGCGCAATCTACCTCTCCGGCTGGCAGGTAGCAGCTGATGCCAACAACTCCGGGCACACCTACCCGGACCAGTCGCTGTACCCGGCAAACTCCGTCCCCACCGTGGTCCGCCGCATCAATAACGCCCTGCTCCGCGCAGACCAGATCGAGTTCTCCGAAGGCATCCAGACCGTCGAGGACTGGCTGGTCCCGATTGTTGCCGACGCCGAAGCCGGCTTTGGTGGCCCGCTGAACGCCTACGAGCTCATGAAATCCATGATCCAGGCCGGTGCCTCCGGCGTTCACTGGGAAGACCAGCTCGCCTCCGAGAAGAAGTGCGGCCACCTCGGCGGCAAGGTCCTCATCCCCACCCAGCAGCACGTCCGCACCTTGAACGCGGCCAGGCTCGCGGCCGACGTCGCCGGTACCCCCACGGTCGTCATTGCCCGCACCGACGCCGAGGCCGCCACCCTGATCACCTCGGACGTTGACGAGCGGGACCAGGAATTCATCACCGGTGAGCGCACCGCCGAGGGCTTCTACAAGGTCCGCAACGGAATCGAACCCTGCATCGCCCGGGCCAAGGCCTACGCCCCGTACTCCGACCTCATCTGGATGGAGACGGGCACCCCGGACCTGGAGCTGGCCCGCAAGTTCGCCGAGTCCGTCAAGGCCGAGTTCCCTGACCAGATGCTCTCCTACAACTGCTCCCCGTCATTCAACTGGCGCAAGCACCTCGATGACGACACCATCGCCAAGTTCCAGCGCGAACTCGGCGCCATGGGCTTCACGTTCCAGTTCATCACCCTGGCCGGCTTCCACGCCCTGAACTACTCGATGTTCGATCTTGCCCACGGCTACGCCCGGGAAGGCATGAGCGCCTACGTCGAACTCCAGGAGAAGGAATTCGCCTCCGAATCCCGCGGCTACACCGCAACCAAGCACCAGCGCGAAGTCGGCACCGGCTACTTCGACACTCTCTCCACCGCGCTCAACCCGAACGCGTCCACCCTGGCCCTGGTGGGATCCACCGAAGAAGGCCAGTTCCACTAGCAACTTACGACGGCGGACGGTCACCTTCGCCTTCGGAGCGGCAATGCTCTGCCTGCTATCCCCATGCCCGCCCCCAAGACCTCGTAGAACTCGGTCGGGGGCGGGCACAGGGCCCCTTTACGCAGGCTGCCGCATCACCGCACCTTCGGCTTTGCGTGTTCCTGGCCTTGGTGCCGCTCGCCGCCGTCGAACTTCCCTTTCGTCTTTAAGGAGACTGAGATGAACAGCTTCACCGATAGCTTCACCATCAACGGCATCACCATGACTGCCCAGCCCATTTGCCGGCAGGACGAGGTGCTCACGCCGGACGCGCTGGCCTTCATTGCCAAGCTGCACCGGGCCACCGCGGAACGCCGACAGGAACTGCTGCAGGCACGAAGGAGCCGCCGGGCTGCCATCGCCGCCGGACAGGATCCGAGGTTCCTCCGCGAGACCGAACACATCCGCAACGATGCGTCATGGCGGGTGGCTCCCCCGGCACCGGGCCTGGAAGACCGCCGCGTGGAGATCACCGGCCCGGTGGACAAGAAAATGACCATCAACGCCCTGAACTCGGGCGCCAAGGTCTGGCTGGCTGACATGGAAGACTCCTCCACCCCCACCTGGCGAAACGTCATCAAGGGCCAGCTGAACCTCACCGACGCCCTGGAACGCCGGATCGACTTCACCAGCGAAGAGGGCAAGGAGTACAAGCTGAAGCCTGCCGGCGATCTGCCCACCATCGTGGTCCGCCCGCGCGGCTGGCACCTGCCCGAAAAGCACATGCTCATCGACGGCACACCCATCGCCGGCGGCATCGTTGACTTCGGCCTGTTCTTCTTCCACAACGCCCGCCGCCTGCTCGCCCAGGGCAAGGGCCCCTACTTCTACCTGCCGAAAATCGAGAACCACCTCGAAGCCCGGCTCTGGAACGACATCTTCATCCTGGCCCAGGACCTGCTCGGCATCCCGCAGGGCACCATCCGCGCCACGGTACTGATCGAAACCATCACCGCAGCCTTCGAAATGGAGGAGATCCTCTACGAACTGCGGGACCACGCCTCGGGCCTGAACGCCGGCCGCTGGGACTACATCTTCTCCATCATCAAGAACTTCCGCACCCGCGGCCCCCGCTTCGTCCTCCCGGACCGCGGCCAGGTGACCATGACCGCCCCGTTCATGCGCTCCTACACCGAGCAGCTCGTCCGGGCCTGCCACAAGCGTGGCGCCATGGCCATCGGCGGCATGGCCGCGGCCGTGCCCAACCGCAAGGACCCGGAGGCCAACGCCAATGCCCTGGAGAAGGTCCGGGCGGACAAGACCCGCGAGGCCAGCGACGGCTTCGACGGCTCCTGGGTGGCCCACCCCGATCTGGTGCCCATCTGCCATGAAGCGTTCGATGCTGTCCTCGGCGAGCGCCCCAACCAGCTCGGCAAGCTCCGCGAGGACGTCACCCCGGACGACCGCGCCCTCATCGATATCGCATCCCTGCACGGCACCATCACCGAGCAGGGCATCCGCAACAACATCGAGGTGGGCATCCGCTACATCGAGTCCTGGCTCCGTGGCAACGGTGCCGTGGCCATCCACAACCTGATGGAGGACGCCGCCACCGCGGAGATCTCCCGCTCCCAGCTCTGGCAGTGGATCTACGCCCGGGCTATCACCGACCACGGCGAGATCATCACCCACGAATGGGTGGAGGAGCTGCTGGACGGCGAATTCGCCCGGCTGGAGCGCTTCGACGGCGACCGTTTCGAGGACGCCCGGGACATCTTCGAGGAAGTCACCCTCGCCACGGAGTTCCCGTCCTTCCTCACCCTCCCGGCCTACGCCCGCTACCTCACCGAAGCCCGTGAAAAGGCCACCGTGGAGGAGCTCGCAGCGGCCTGATCCGCAGCTGCCCAAACTTCCGTCCGCCGGGCCGGCACGCCCTTCGCAACAGGCCCCCCCGAAATCCGGGGCGCCGGCCCGGCAACGGAACCCCTTTACACGCCTGCTCACTTATTGCGTCAAACCGCCCGACGCGCGCTCACTTCCCCCAGAAGAGTGAGCGCGCGTCCGCGGTTTAACCCCATCAAGTGAGCGCCCGTCCTTGGGTTAACGACATCAAATGAGCGCGCGTCCCGGGGTGCGGAAGGGACGTCCGACGGCGGCCCGCGCCTTAGCGGCCCCGCGGCACCTTGCGGACGGAGAGGGTGGTGCTGACGAAGAAGGTCAGCACCGAGGCGAGGATGACCAGCAGCGCCGGGGTCCAGGACTCCGAGACGTCGTGGACAAAGCCCACCAGGGGCGGGGCAACCGCAGCGAGGCAGTAGCCCAGGCCCTGCACGGTGGCGGACATCCTGCCCGCCATGGCCTGGTTCCGGGCCAGCCGGATGATGGCGATGAAGATGATGGTAATGCCGCCGCCCTGGGCGATCCCGCCGCAGGTCGACCACAGCCACCACAGCTGCGGCATCAGCAGCAGCCCGGCCGGGACGGCCGTCCACAACACGCCCAAGGTGACCGCCACCGCCGTCGTACTCATGTATTTGGCGGCGAACGGCACGCCGAGCCCGCCCACAATGGCGAGGATCTGGAAGATGGATGACGCCGCACCGGCTTCCGCGGCGGACATGCCCAGCTCGTCGTGAAGGTAGCTGGGCAGCCAGGCGGTGACACCGTAGTAGGAGAAGGCCTGGCCGCCGAAGCCGGCCGTCAGGCCGAAGGTGATCCAGCCGGTGCCGGCCACCGGCGGGAGCTTGGCCTCGCCGGCGTCCTCGGCAGCGGAGGCGATGAACGCGGTCCGCGGCCCCACCGCCAGCGTCCACACCACGATGGCGGCCACGGCCAGGAGGGCCACCGATGCCAGGGCTGCACGCCAGCCGGTCCATTCAGCCAGGGGCGCCATGGCCACGGACGTCAGGAACGAGCCGATGTTCAGGGCAGCGGTGTAGATGCCCATGGCGGTCCCCTGCCGCCAGGGCGAGAAGTCGCGGCGGATGATCAGCGGCACGGCAATGTTGCCCACTGTGATGGCCAGGCCAATAATCACCGTCCCAGCAACCACCAGGGCTGGCCCCCCGGCGGACCGCACCAGCACGCCCGCCAGGACGCCCAAAATGGTGAGGCTCACGGCGAACTCGGCGCCGAACTTCCTCGCGGCCAGGGACGCCAGCGGCGAAGCGAGCGAGAAACAGAGCACGGGAATGCTGGTCAGCAGTCCCAGCACCACAGGGGAGAAATGCAGTTCTGCCTGCATGGGACCCACCACCGGCGCGACGGCCACGAACGGCCCGCGCAGGTTCAGTGCCAGCAGGCCAATGCAGGCGAGCAGGATCCAGCTGCCGGGAATTCGGGAAAGCAGCCGGCCGCTCACGGGGCGGAAAAGGGGAACTGGAAGTCACTCATCACCTTCATTGCTATCACGCCGCGCAGGGGCGCAGGTTCCGCAAGGCACCGCGTGACCCCCAGGCTTAGGATGAACCTGCCCCAACGGACACCGCGAAGGACAGGACACCGCCATGCCGCACCGCCTTGCCATCCTCGACGACTACCAGGACGTGGCCCATGGCTACGCCGACTGGGCGGCCCTGGAAGCAGAAGGGGTCAAAGTTTCCACCTTCCGCGAACCCTTCGCCTCGCAGGATGCGCTGGTCTCGGCGCTCGCCGGCGCCACCATCGTGATCGCCATGCGGGAACGGACCGCCTTCCCTCGCGAGGTGTTCGAGAAACTGCCTGCCCTCGAACTGCTGGTGACCACGGGGATGGCCAACGCCTCCATCGACGTCGCCGCAGCCACGGACCACGGCGTCACAGTCTGCGGAACACCGGGTTCGCCCGCGGCAGCCCCGGAGCTGACCTGGGCGCTGCTGCTGGCCATTGCACGGCACCTTCCCTCCGAGGAAACCTCCTTGCGGGCGGGCTCCTGGCAAAAAACCGTAGGGGTGGAACTGGCAGGCAAGACCCTGGGCGTGGTGGGGCTGGGCAAGATCGGCCGCCGTATTGCCGGCTACGGCAAGGCCTTCGGCATGGATGTGGTGGCATGGAGCCAGAACCTCACAGCCGAAGCCGCGGCGGAAGCCGGGGTGCGGCTGGTGTCCAAGGAGGAGCTGTTCCGCGTGTCCGACGTCGCCACCCTCCACCTGCGGCTCTCCCCGCGCTCGGAGAACACTGTGGGTGAGCAGGAGCTGCGGCTGCTGGGCCCCGAAGGCATCCTGGTCAACACAGCCCGCGGCCCCCTCGTGGACCAGGAAGCGCTGATCCGGGCACTGAACGAAGGCTGGATCCGCGGCGCCGCCCTGGACGTTTTCGACCAGGAACCCCTGCAGGCCGGCCACCCGCTGCTGGCGGCCCCCAACACTGTCCTGTCACCACACCTCGGCTACGTCACGCAGGAAAGCTACCGGCAGTTCTACGGCGGCGCCTTCGAGGACGTCACCGCCTGGCTGGCGGGCTCCCCCATCCGCACCATCACCGCCTGACCCCGGAGGATACGAATGAGCCACACCATCCGCCGTGCCACCACGGACGACGCCGGCGCGCTGGCTGAGTTGGCGGCCGTCACCTTTCCGCTGGCCTGCCCGCCGTCGTCGTCGCCGGAGGACATCGCGGCGCACCTGGCCAACACGCTCAGCGAGGACCACTTCCGGGGCTACCTCGCCGATCCGGACATCACCATCCTGGTACTGGACAGCGGCGACCGGCTCAACGGGTCCAGCCTGCTGGTGGACCGGCCGGCATCGGACCCGGACGTGGCGTCTGCCCTGACACTCACGCCGTCGGTTGAACTCAGCAAGTGCTATGTCCATCCCGAACACCACGGGCTGGGGGCCGCCGCCGAACTGATGCATGCCAGCGTGCAGGCTGCCGCCGAGGCTGGCCGGGCCGGGATCTGGCTGGGCGTCAACAGCCAGAATGCCCGCGCCATCCGCTTCTACGCGAAGTCCGGGTTCCGGAAGGTGGGCGCCAAGTCCTTCCGGCTGGGCAGCACCGTGGAACACGACTTCGTCCTGGAACGCGCCCTCCCGTAGCGGCCTACGTTCGTGGCTGCCTACGTGCCGGGCTGGTTCAGGCCGGCATGGTCCGAGGCGGCCTCCGGGCTTCCCGGCGGGTACGCCAGTGGCGGGCGCGGCTGGGCCAGGAGCTTCAGTCCCGGGGGAAGTCCTTCGATGCTGCCGCTGGAGCCCTTTGCCGTGATGGTGACCCTGGAAGAATCCAGCAGGACGTTTTCGGCCCTGAACGTGCCCACAGTGTCCGGAAGGATCGGCGCCAGGTGCACCACCCCGCGGGTAAAGACGGGGTCGAAGCGGAGGAGGATCCGCGCCAGCTGGACGGGCGCCGCGGCAGCCCATGCCTGCGGCGAACATGCCGTGGGGTATGGCACGGGACCGGGAAACTCACCGCGGTCGAAGCCGCAGAAGAGTTCAGGCAGCCGGTTGTCGAAGTGTTCGGCCGCTTCGAAGACCCCCAAGGCCACCCGTCGTGCCTCGTCCACGAACCCGTAACGCATCAGGCCGGTGGCCACCATGGCGGTATCGTGCGGCCAGACGGACCCGTTGTGGTAGCTGACCGGGTTGTAGGCTCCCATGTCAGAGGCGAGCGTGCGGATGCCCCACCCAGTGAACATCTGGGGGGACATCAGGTGCTCCATCACGGACTGCGCCTTGTCCCGGTCCACGATGCCGGAGAACAGGCAGTGGCCGATGTTGGAGGTCAGGGCGTCCACCGGGCGCTTGTCCTTGTCCAGCGCGACGGCGAAATAGCCTTTGTCCGGCAGCCAGAACTTCTTGTTGAACTCCTCCTTGAAGGCCGCTGCCTTGGCAGCCCAGTGGTGTTCCAGGTCTGAGTCCCCGTCCCAGTGCGCCAGCAGCGAGCGGCCCAGATAAGCCGAGTAGACGTAGGCCTGCACTTCGCAGAGGGCGATGGGTGGTTCGGCGATGGTCCCGTCGGCGAAGTTGATGCCGTCCCAGGAGTCCTTCCAGCCCTGGTTGACCAGCCCGTGGTCGTTGGGGCGCAGGTACTCCACAAACCCGTCGCCGTCGCGGTCCCCGTATTTCTCTATCCATTCCAGGGCCCGGTCCGCGTGGCTGAGCAGCGGCTGGATGACGTCCTTGGACAGTCCCCAGCGGCTCAGTTCACCGAGGACGGCCACAAACAGCGGGGTGGCGTCGGCGGTGCCGTAGTAGGCCGTGCCGCCGAGGGACAATCCGGCGGTGACCCCCAGCCGGACCTCGTGCGGGATGCGGCCGGGCTCCTCCTCGGAGTCGTTGTCCACCTTCTTTCCCTGGATGCCTGCCAGGGTCTGCAGCGTGCCCAGGGCGAGGTTGGGGTTGACCATCAGGCTCATGTAGGAGGTCAGCAGTGAATCCCTGCCGAACAGGGCCATGAACCAGGGCGCCCCGGCGGCAACGGCTGCCCGGTCCGGATGGTGGGGGTCGAAGATGCGCAGCGCGCCCAGGTCGCTTTGGCTGCGGTTGAGCAGGTCCTGGAGGCTGGCATCCTCGATCCTGATCCGCGGTACGCCCTCTTCCCAGTCCAGGTGCCGGCGGACGCCTTCGCGGTGGTGCGGCAGTTGCCCCTCGCGGAAGGGCTGGTCCGGTGCTTCGCCGTTGACCAGGGGCACCACGATGATGCTGGTGGCCCATTTTCCCCGCGCCGGGACGGTGACGCGGAAGCGCAGACCTTCCGTGGTGACCTCGGCGTCCCTGGCGCCGACGGCTGTTCCGCGCTGCTGGCCGTGCCGCCCGGCCTCGATGATGAGTTTGCCGTCCCTGACGGCCCGGGTGGTGTCGTCGGCGCCGGTGGTCCTGCCGCCCTTGACGTCGAACAGGTCCGCCTGGTCGGCCTGGACCTGCAGCTCAATCTCGCACTCCACCGGTTCGGCAGCGTAGTTCTCCAGGGTGATGTCGTCCTGCATGCCCGGGCCGATGTGCCGGACCTGGCGGACCACCAGCGGGCTGTCGAACTTGCCGCCTGGCCACTTCGCCCTGCCAACAAAGATTGCCTCGAACGGCTGCGGCCG
The DNA here is from genome assembly GCF_900105535.1 of Pseudarthrobacter equi. Classification (NCBI taxonomy): domain Bacteria; kingdom Bacillati; phylum Actinomycetota; class Actinomycetes; order Micrococcales; family Micrococcaceae; genus Pseudarthrobacter; species Pseudarthrobacter equi. Next base: position 1,043,897 of record NZ_LT629779.1, on the reverse strand, counting down.
CTGCGCTGTCAGGGGTTCGCGCACTGAGCCGTTGATGCGCAGGACCCAGCCCGAGACGATGCGGGTGTCCTGGAAGAACGCACCGTTCGTGCCGCCGTCGGACGTGATGTCCCCGCTCCCGGACGAGATGCAGAAGGAGGATCCTTCCAGGACGGTGACAGATCCGGAATCGGACACGGATGCTTCGTTATCGGCGTTCCAGGCGGTCATCAGGGACTCCCCTCTCAAGCGACGAGGCGCTGCCCGAAAATCCGGGAAGCACCGTTGCCCTATCGATTCTGGTCCACCGCGGCGGCATGCGGAACCCCCGCCGGAGGCCTCCTTTCAATCAGTTCCGTGTATAGCTGCAGGTGGTCCGCCACCATCCGCTCCGCGCTGAAGCGGACCTGCACCGCGCTGCGGCACACGGCCCTGTCCAGGGCAGCCGCGGCCGGAATGAAGGACGCCAGCTGTTCGGTCCTGCCCAGGAGGCCGGTCCGGCCGTGTTCCACAATCTCCGGCGCGGACCCCACGGCGGTTCCAATCACCGGCGTTCCGGTGGCGAGGGCCTCGATCATGACCAGGCCGAAGGGCTCGGACCATTGGATGGGATTGAGGAATGCCACGGCCTCCCCCATGAGGCGGTACTTGGTGGCATCGTCCACCTCCCCCACGAAGTCCTCGTTGGGGCCCAGCATGGGTTCAACCACGTCGCGGAAGTAGCGCACCTCCTCCGGTTCCCGCATCTTCACCGCGATCTTCAGGTGCATCCCCGCCTGCCGGGCGATGCTGATGGCTTCGGGCAGGCCCTTGTCCGGGCAGGACCGGCCCACGAAGCACAGGTAGCCGCCCAGTCCCGTTCCCACCGGAACCGCTGCGAGGTCCATCCCGTGGTGGATCACCCGGGTGACGGGCACGCCGGGGGCATGGGAGGCCTGGTCCCGGGAGATGGCGATCACCGCCCCTGCACGGGCAATGGCGCGGTAGATGTCCACGGCCTGGGCATGCAGGGGTCCGTGGATGGTGGTCACCACCGGAACCCCACCGGGCCGGTGCACGTAGAGAGGGCCGGCGAGGGTGTGGTCATGGATGATGTCCACGTCCGCCAGCCCCTCGTAGGCCCTGACCACGTGGCTGAGCTCGGACAGGCTGGTGCCCATGCCCGCGTAGTCCGCCGGGCGCATGCCGGGAACAAGGGGCACCGGGCAGGTACTTTCCGTAGGTGCAGCCAGGAGCACCTCGTGGCCGGCGGCGGCGAAACCCCGGGCGAGGGTGTCAACCACCCGTTCCGTCCCCCCGTACGTTGCCGGTGGAACAGGAATCCATGGTCCTGAAACCAGGCCAATCCGCATCCTGACCTCCCAGGTGATACGGGCCAGACTCCCCAGCGGGCCGGGCGCCACCCCGCCGCGGCACGCCTTGCCGCAGTGGAATGTTTGGGTTTCCGCGGTCCAATACTGGGCCTCTGTTCAGACTATTGCGCAGGATCCGGCGGTCCACAAGACCTACCGTGGGGTATCTCACACGCGGGTCCGGAATGGCTGCAGAACCGCACCGGTTATGCAGTCCATGAAGATTGAGATCTGGTCCGACGTTGCCTGCCCGTGGTGTTTCATTGGCAAGCGCCGCTTCGAGGCAGCCCTGGCCGAGTTCCCGCACCGCGACGCGGTTGAGGTGCAGTGGCGCAGCTACCAGCTGGATCCCGGCCTCCCCGAGCACTACGACGGCACCGAACTCGAGTACCTCAGCACCCGCAAGGGCATGGCACCGCAGCAGGTCTCCCAGATGTTCGAGCACGTGGCGGAGCAGGCCAAGGGTGAAGGCCTGGAGTACCAGTTCGACAAGGTGGTGGTGGCCAACAGCTTCACCGCGCACCGCCTGATCCACCTCGCTGCCGCCCACGGCAGGCAGGACGCGGCCAAGGAGCGCCTGCTCAGCGACCACTTCGAGCACGGCAAGGACATCGGCAGCCAGGACTACCTCACCGCGCTGGCCGGCGACCTCGAAATTCCGGACGCCGAAGTCGAGGCGCTTTTCACCTCCGACAAGTACGCCGACGACGTGCGCAACGATTTCGAGGAAGGCCGTGCGCTGGGCATCAGCGGGGTGCCGTTCTTTGTCATCGACCGGAAATTCGGCCTCTCCGGAGCGCAGCCCGCCGAAACGTTCACCGCCGCCCTCAACCAGGCATGGCAGGACGCCAACCCCCTGGTGCTGGTCAATTCCGGCGACGGCGAAGCCTGCGGCCCGGACGGCTGCAGCGTCTGATCCGGCTGCCGGAGCGGCACTCACCGTTTAGTGACACATCGCGGTAAAGTGTCTGTATGCCCAGGATTTCAGCGGCCACCAATGCAGCACAACGCGCCGATACCCAACGCCGCATCCTGACGGCCTTCGGCGAGCTGCTCTTCTCGCACGGCCTGCCCGGGCTGACCATGACCGACGTCGCCCGGCACGCCGGCGTGGGGCGCACCGCCGTGTACAACTACTACGCGGACATCGAAGAGCTGCTGATCTCCTACGCCCTGGAGGAAACGGAAAAATTCCTCACGGAGCTGCGGGAAGCCCTCAGCCGGCTGGACAATCCGGTGGAGCGGCTGGCCCTGTACGTGCGCGCGCAGGTGGAGGACCTCACACGGCGCCACCTGCCGCCCGGACCCGCCATGGGCGCGGTGCTCTCGCCGTCGTCCTTTGCCAAACTCGCCGACCACGTCGGTGAGCTGAGCGTCCTGCTGCAGGGCATCCTGCGTGACGGCATGGACCAGGGCTACCTGCCTGCCGCGGACGTGGGCCAGCAGTCGCAGCTGATCCTGGGAACCCTGTCCTCGAGCGCGGCCAGGGGCAGCGACGAGCCCGCGGAACTGGAAGCGCGCGTGGCGCGCACCGTGCGGTTCATCCAGCTGGGCGCCGGGGCAAGGTTCGACGACGGCGGCCGGCCCGTGCGGTTGGCTTCACTTCGCGCCCTGGCCGGCTGAGTTCGCCCATCACTCCGAGCCCCCAAAACCCCGGTTTTGCAGCCCGATCTGATAGGGCAACGGGCGTCAGGAAGCGGGCGCTGCCGAGGGGATCACGGGCCACATGTCATCGTCGGCCACCCGCCGGCTTTCCCTGGGGCAGCTCAGCGTGCCGGGAGTCTGGTCCACCAGTTCCGCCGGCGCGAGGGCCCGATAATCCTGCGACAGGATGACGTCCACGGTCCCGTCCGTCCGGCTGTCCTGGAAATAGTCCGAGCCCGGCAGGTTCCGCTGGACACTGAAGGCTGCGGACTGCCCGGCAGCCCCGGAGATCACGGCGGCAACCCCGCGGTAGCTCGGTTCGGTGTTGCCGACCGTCGCCACCACGAATTTGCGCGCCAGGAAATCATCCGCCACGGATTTCGCCAGCCCTGGCCTGCTGGTGGAGTTGTAGACGTTGAGGTTGACCTGTTCGTTCGGCGTGTAGTCGAACGTCGCGGCCGGGCAGGCACTGACGGTCTTCGCGGCAGGTTCCGCAGAGGGGATGCTGAATCTCCCGTTGATGATGGCAAGGGCCGTGATAATGCCCGCTGCGATCAGCCCGATCAGGAGCACCAGGACCACGCCGTGCAGCACCCGGCGCCGTACACGGGCAGTGTCGTCGGCGTTCTGGCCGGCGTCGAACGTGGCCCGCAGTTCCTGCCCGCTGACCACGTGGTGTCCGTGCAGGACGCTGACGTCCTGTGGCTTCTTCTTCCTAGCCATCTATCACCAGGACCCGGGCGTGGATGGCGGTGCGCTGGTGCAGCGCAGTCCGGACCGCGCGGTGCAGCCCGTCTTCCAGGTACAGGGTGCCCTGGTACTGCACCACGTGAGGGAACAGGTCGCCGAAGAACGTGGAGTCCTCGGCCAGCAGCGCTTCCAGGTCCAGGGTGCGCTTGGTGGTTACCAGTTCGTCCAGCCGGACCGGCCGCGGCGGCAGCGAGGCCCAGTCCTTGGGCGTGCTGTAACCATGGTCGGGGTAAGGGCGGCCCTCGCCCACAGCTTTGAATATCACCATGCCACCCTAGGCACCCTGCCGACGGCAGCGGAAGTACCCGGCCGTGCCGCCTTAAGGTTGTAGCCAAACGGTGACCATGTCACACGCGTTGACCTTTAGGCACGCGGCGCGGCGAGTTGACCACCCAACTGAGACAATGGCTCCATGACAGCATCCGAAGCCCCCGCCGTGTCCCTGACCGGAACCCGCCTGCCGTCAACCCCGCCGCTGGCCCTGCTGCTGGATGTGGACGGGCCGATAGCCAGTCCGGTCACGCGGGACGTCAAACCGGACATCATCGGCGACCTGGTGGCACTGGCCGCCGCCGGCATCCCCGTCATCTTCAACACCGGCCGCTCGGATGCCTTCATCCGCGAGCAGGTCATGGAGCCGATGCTCGCTGCGGGCATCCCGGACGGCACCGTCATCCATGCGGTCTGCGAAAAGGGCGCAGTGTGGTTCAGCTACACCGCCGCGGGCCCCGGACCCGTCCACGTTGACCGCGAGCTGGCCGTGCCTGCCGCGTACGGTGACGACATCCGCCGCCTGGTCGCGGAGGACTACAGCGCGCACATGTTCTTCGATGAAACGAAGCGGGCCATGGTGTCCGTGGAGCAGCACATTGAAGTGGCCAGCGCGGACTACCTTGCCGAACAGAAACTCTTTGACGCCGATGCCATGGAGCTGATGGCCCGGCACGGCCTGGGCGTGGTGCGCCTGGACCACCACGCGCCGAATTCCGACGACGACGTGGACTACCGCGTGGACCCCACCATCATCTCCACCGACATTGAGTCGGTGCGGCTGGGCAAGGACCTTGGGGCGAGCCGGGGGGTTGAACTGCTGGCCGCCCAGGGGATCACGCCGGAAGCCTGGCGGACCGTGGGTGATTCCCGGACCGACTACGCCATGGCTGACTGGCTGCACCACAACGACCATCCGGTCAAGCATGTGGACGTCCGTCCCGCTGACGGCGTGCCGGAGAAACCGTACGATATCCTGACGGCCACGGACCTGGGACTATCAGATTCGGTCATCCACGACGACGCCGGCGGCGCCTTCCTGCGCAGCTGGCGGGAGGCGCTGGGCGCCTGACGCCGGATCCTTCCCCGCGGCACCCGGTCCCGGGTGGCCCGCACATCCCGCCTGGCGCGGGCAAGCCGACGCACGCGAAACAAGCTGTTTCCCCGGCGCGGCTATCATGCAGGTAGAAAGGCTTACTTTGACCAGCACGGAGATAACCATCACAGAAGCACCGGTCCAGGACGAGGTTTACTACGCCGGACAGCCCTCAAGCGAGGAACAGTTCCATTCCGAGGTGACCTCGGCTGAGGCTGAACAGCGGTTCAGGCTCCGCCCTGACGTGATCCGGCACAAGGGCCGCTACGCCGTCGTCAACGACAACAGGACGCCCTACCAGGCCATGGTGGAAGACCTGCTGTTCCTGCGCAACGTGCTGGCGAACGCCGGGCTGGCCTACCTTCTGGTGCGCGGCAACAACGACAGGCCCGTCATCGCGCTGGGCTGGCGGGACCGGAAGAAGCTCCGGGCCGCCCTGGTGGAGGCCTGCCGGGACGAACCTTTCTACTCCATGACCGTTGATGCCAAGAAGAAGACGTCAGTCCTGGTTGCGGACGGCGAGCTCTCCTCCAACCGGCAGGCGCGCATCTTCCGCCTGTACCGGCCCCGCGTGGAACCGGTGGGCGGCTTCGAGTTCGGCGCCTCCGCCGGTGTGCAGATCGAGCTGTGGTCCTTCGAGGACGAGCAGATCATCCTGCCCATCGAAAACTCGCTGACGCGCCGCACGCTCCTGCGCCAGGACGCCGTCCGCGGAACAGTGGAACGCTACGGCCACACCTGGCCCACCATCGAGAACATGTTCGCTGACCATGCCAGCGACATCAGCTTCGACGTTGACCTGGTGTTCTCCTGGGTGGACGGAAGCTCGCCCGAGTACATTGCCGCCCGGCGTGCCCAGCAGAAGGACGCCGTCCTGGGCGAAGGCGACGACCACGAGGCCCGGTTCCGTCAGATCGACGAACTCAAGTACGCGCTGCGGTCTGTGTACATGTTCGCGCCGTGGATCCGCCGCATCTTCATCGCCACGGACTCCCCTGCCCCGGCCTGGCTCGCAGAGCACCCCTCGGTGACCATCGTCCGGAGCGAGGAGTTCTTCGCCGACCCCTCGGTGCTGCCTACCCACAACTCCCAGGCCGTCGAGTGCCAGCTGCACCACATCGACGGACTCTCGGAGCACTTCCTGTACTCGAATGACGACATGTTCTTCGGCCGGCCGGTCAGCCCGGACCTGTTCTTCACCCCAGGCGGCATCACGAAGTTCATTGAGGCGGAGACCAGGATCGGTCTGGGCGACAACGACGCGGAGCGCAGCGGGTTCGAGAACGCGGCACGGGTCAACCGCAAGTTGCTGTGGAACAGGTTCGGCCGGATCACCACCCGCCACCTGGAACACACTGCCGCGCCGCTGCGCCGGAGCCTCATCGCGCAGATGGAGGAGGAGTTTCCGGAGGAGTTCCGGAAGACCGCCGCCAGCAGGTTCCGGGCAGCCGACAACATTTCTGTGACCAACTCGTTCTACCACTACTACGCGCTGCTGACCGGGCGGGCCGTTACGCAGACCGCGGCCAAGGTGCGCTACGTGGACACCACCATGCGGGCCGGGCTGAACTACCTGCCCAAGCTGCTGTCCAAGCGCAACATGGACTTCTTCTGCCTCAACGACGGCAGTTTCCCGGAAGTCGCAGCCGATGAACGCGCCGAACTGGTCACGGATTTCCTGGAGAAGTACTACCCCATCAAGGCGCCCTGGGAGAAGTAGCACCGCAGTGCCACAGCCCTCGCTGTGGCACTGCCGCTCCGGAAGTCAAAGCAAAGTCAGCGCCCGGTAGTGGCGCCTGTTTTTGGCGTGGTGCGCTGCTTCGCGGTCTCGGGGATGCGGACCCCGGCGGCCTCGAGGCGCCGCGCAGTCTCTTCCGCTGTCACGTACTCGCCCACCGTCGTCGCGGTTCCCATGGGGACCACCGAGTGGACAATCGTGTGCTCGTACACGTGGACCAGGTTGAATGCCTGGCCGGAGTCCTGCCCCCGAGTGCCGCCCACCGGGACGTTGAGGTCCTGGGTGTAGCAACTGGCGGAGGCCACGGACACCGGGATCCCGGCGAAGGTGGCGGTGGTGGAATAGTGCAGGTGCCCGGCCAGGATGGTCCGCACATCTGAATTCCGGACCACCGCAGCCAGCGACCCCTGGTCACGCAGTTCCACCAGCACCGACAGGTCCAGCACCGAGGGTACGGGCGGATGGTGCAGGGCAAGGATGGTGCCGTCCGGCGCGGGCGTCTCCAGTTCCCTGGCCAGCCACTCGAGCTGGGACCCGCTCAGCTCCCCGTGGTGGTACCCAGGAACGGTGGTGTCCATGGTGATCACGCGCAGGCCGTTGATGAAGTAGCTGTTGTCCACCGGGGCGTCATCGCCGGGCTGGTCCAGCAGGCCCTCGCGGAAGTTGGCACGGTTGTCATGGTTTCCCATGGCCCAGATGACCTCGGCGCCGAGCTCCTTGCAGGCGGGATCCACGATCGCGCGAAGCTTGGTGTAAGCGCCCGGCTCGCCCTTGTCGGCAAGATCGCCGGTAAAGATGACGGCCTCCGGCCTGGCCCCGGACGCCTTGACTTCTTCAAAGAGCTGCGTGAGGCGGGCTTCGCTGTCGACGACGCCGTACAGGGGTTCCGAACCTCCCAACAAATGGGGATCGCTCAGGTGGAGTAGGAAGTGGCGTGGCCGGGGATGTTCGGCCTCGATGTGCTCCATTGCTACCTCTGTGGTCGGTGGGAAACGGCGCTTCCCTTGTACCCCTCAGTAATATTTATCCAATCAGACATTTGGCAAACTTTGGGCAAATCGCCGGAGCTGATGTGGAAAAAGCTAAAAGAACTGCGCTTTCTGCAGGGCAAATTCGGGAAATAGCCTACATTTCAGCCGAGTGCTTTTTCAATCGCGTCGATGACCTCCGCCGAATCCGGCTCCACGGTGGGTGCGAAACGCGCAACCACGTCGCCGTCGCGGTTGACCAGGAACTTCTCGAAGTTCCACTTCACCAGTCCCGGCAGGATCCCCGTCTTGAACTTGGTCAGTTCGGCGTAGAGCGGGTGCTGGTTCTTGCCGCGCACATCGGCCTTGGTGGTCAGCGGGAAGGAGACACCGAAGTTTCGCTCGCAGAACTCTGCGATCTCACTGTCACTGCCCGGTTCCTGGCCCGCGAACTGGTTGCAGGGGACGCCCAGGATCTCGAATCCCCGGTCGCGGAACTTGCCGTACAGGGCTTCCAGGCCCGCGTACTGCGACGTGAAACCACAGTTCGAAGCAACGTTGACTACTAGAACCACGTTCCCTTTGAACCGGGCAAACTCGGTGGTGGTGCCATCGTTCAGGGTCAGGTGAATTGGGTACAGGGGTGCCACGCGTTGCGTCCTCAGGTAGTTGTCCATGCCGGTGCTTCGTTGCCAACCGCCCACGGTACTGGTCGCGGCTGCGTGTTTCCTGTACGTGCGAGGGGTTTGGTCCGGCCGGGCCCGAGGAACTGCCGGCCTAGGGGTCCGTTGCAGGCAAGGTGGCGGAGGGCAGCGGCGTTGGGGTGGGAGCGACGGTGGGGGTCAGAGTGGCGGTGGAGGTCGGCACCGGGCTGGGCGGCGCGGACGACGGCGGAGGTGCTGTCGGCGTCAGGGCAGACGTCGTCGGGGTGGGAGTCGGAGTGGGCGCCAGTGTAGGGACCGGCGTCGGAGGCGGCGTTGGAGTTGGCACTGGCGTAGTAGTGGGCGTCGGGCTCGGCGACGGAGCGGGTGAAGGCGTGGGCGTTGCCGTAGGTGTTGGCGACGGGGTAGGCGTGGGCGTTGGTGTCGGAGTGGGCCTGGGCGTATGCGTCGGGCCAGGTGAGGGCGAAGGTGCCGGCGTCGGGCTGGGAGTTGCGGCCGGTGCCGACGGACTCGGCGCCGGTGTCGGTGTCGGTGTCGGAGCAGGCGTAGGCGTTTGCGTCGGACTGGGTGAGGGCGTAGGCGACGGTACCTGGGGAGCACCCGGCGGCGGCAGGACTGTCCCTGTGGGGCCCGGCGTCACCGACGGGAAAGGTGACGGAGACGCAGTGGTGGGGGGCGTCGTCGTCGCCGTGGTTTCCTCCTGGCCGGCCGACGGATCCGCTCCCACCCCTAAAGGTATGGTCCACACCGTGGCTCCCGAAGAGGCTCCGGCGCCAGGGGCATAGGAAACTGAGGGCTCGGGTGCAGGTCCTCCCAGCGCGCGAAGCGTCATCAGGCTCCAGCCACGGGGGCTGACGTACTTGCCGTCCATGATCGTTTCAAAGTGCAGGTGGCAACCGGTGGACCAGCCGGTGGTGCCCACGCGGGCGATGGCCTGGCCAACCTGCACCTTGTCTCCCGCGCGGACGGCAATCGACTCGAGGTGGTTGTAGGTGGTGATGAGGCCGTTGCCGTGATCGATTTCCACCCGGTTGCCGCCGCCCCAGGGATGCCAGCCGGCAGCCCGCACCACGCCGGAATCGGCGGCGTAGACGGTGGTGCCGCACGGAGCCGCGTAGTCCTGGCCAAGATGGAAATCCCCTGCCGTCCCCGTCAGCGGACTGGTGCGGAACCCAAAGGGAGAGCTGGCATTCAGGAGGGCCAGCGGTGCCATCAGGAAGCCGGCCGGCGGCCTGCCGATACCCGACAGTTCCATTGACACCGTGGATTGTGAGCCAACTCCCGAGCTGCCCACCTGGGGGCGTGGAAAAGCGACGGCAGCCCCGGGATCCGTGAGGATTGCCGGGGACAGCAGGCCGGGACCAACACGGCCGGACGCCTGGGTGTCCTGGGCGGGTGCACCGGGAAGTTGGAAACTGTTCCCCGCACCTGTCAACGGCTCATTCGCCCCGGGTGTGGCAGCAGTCCGGACGGTGTCGGCTGAACCTGGCCACAGACCGGTGGAAGAAGCACTGAGGTTCACCACACCGAAGGCCACCGCCAATGCCCCGGTAGCAACCAGCGCGCGCGCGGCCGGATGGCTGAAGCGCCGGGCATCTCCGCCCATACCGGTTCCCCAATGCTTGCCCAATTGACTGGCTCCAGAAGGTAGCCATCCGCGCTTTCTTGACGGTACATCTCATGGGACCATACGGGCGGACCGGTGTGAACCCCTAACAACACATTGCGGGGATTATGTGGAAAACCGCAGGCTGGACTGGCGCGGGGCTCCCAAGCCTGGTCACCGGTGTGCTGTGCAGGGCGATTTCCTCCCATCGACCGGCGGAACCGGGCAACAATGGGGTATGCGGAGCTTTCTTCGGAAGTGGCAAGGCGAAATCAGGAAGACGTTCACCGGAAGGTCGGACGCCCCTCCGGACTGGGCCGTGCGGCTCGAGGAGGGGGACGACGCCGGATACCACCACCCCGGTTCCGCCGTGTGGGCAGTCCACGGCTCCATGTCCCCTATCGTGGCCGGAATCCGGACGCTCCTGATGCAGTCGCTCCATCCGGGGGCGTTGGCGGGTGTCCACGAGCACTCGAACTTCCGGGAGGACCCGCTGGGCCGCCTTGCCCACACGATCCGCTGGATCTTCACGGTGACCTACGGTTCAAGGGAAGCCGCCGAAGAAGCCTCGGGCAGAGTCCGCCGCCTGCATGTGCCCGTGCGCGGGACCTATGACGGCAACGATGGCCAAGCCCACAGTTACAGCGCCAATGATCCCCACCTTGCCGGCTGGATCCACATCGCCTTCACGGACGCGTTCCTGGCCTCCCACAAAATCTGGGGTGGGCCTGTCCCGGGAGGCCCCGACGCCTATGTCCGTGAGTGGGCCCAGGCCGGCAGTTTGATGGGCGTCGACCGGCCACCCTTGACGGAGGCTGAGATGCGGGCCGAACTGGACCGCTGGTACGAAAGCGGCCAGCTGCGCGCGGACCATCGGGTCGCCGAGACGGTGGAGTTCATCCGAAAGGCTCCATTGCACCCGATGCTGCGGCCCGGCTATCGTGTTCTCTTTGCCGGCGCCGTGTACAGCCTCGAGCCCCGGTACCGCGAGATGCTGGGGCTCTCTGTCCCGCGGCTGGGCCCCTTCCCGCTGCCGGTGAGGCTGGCGACCAAAGCCGTCCTCGGCGTCGTACGCCTCACGCTTGGTCCCCGTGGACCGAGCGAGATTGCAGCGCGGGCGCGTCTGCTCCGGCTGGGAATGGCAGCACCGGACGCCTGAGCACAGTGCCTTTCAGAAAGCCCGCATTCTGGTCAGAACATGCAAAAACCCGGCCCCACACTGTGGGACCGGGTTCCTGGCTGGCGGAGAATGGGGGATTTGAACCCCCGAGGGCGTTAACCCAACACGCGTTCCAGGCGTGCGCCATAGGCCGCTAGGCGAATTCTCCAGCTGCTCTTGAATCAAAAGCAGATACTAGATTACCTGAAGATTCGCGCATCGCCCAATTGGGCCATTTTCGGCGTTCCGCCGGCGCTTGGACGGCCGCCGCGGCGCAGCCTGCGCAGGGTTCCACCCGCCCTACTGGCCAGCCACCCAAAACCGGCCATACGCCAGAAATGGGCGCCCCCAACGCGCCCATTCCATCGGACACCGTTGAGCTGCCGGGTCCGGCCCGTTCAGCCAGGCCACACAGCTCACAACCTTGAGATTGCCCCAATCGGTGTACATACCTATGATCGCGGCTGCCGACGGGATAAGCAATGAAAATAGCCCCCTCTGTGCTCGCCATTCCATCCCCGGGCAGGCGTGGCGGGCAGAAGATGCGCGGGACCGCTCCCGATTCGAGTCGGGCCCGATGTTCGGGTAAAGTGTCTGACGGCCCCTCATGTGGCGTCATCCTGTTGAACTCCCCCAGGACCGGAAGGTAGCAAGGGTAGACGGGCTCTGGCGGGTGCATGGGGGGTCTTTACTATTCCCCCACAGGGCGGCAGGATGTCGGCCCGGATTGGTAGGGTTTTTCCTGTGACAGTTACTACCGCTCTCTACCGCAGATACCGTCCCGATTCGTTCGCAGACGTTATCGGGCAGGAGCATGTCACCGGACCACTGATGACGGCTTTGCGCAAGAACCGCGTCAACCATGCCTACCTGTTTTCCGGCCCCAGGGGCTGCGGCAAAACCACCTCCGCCCGCATCCTGGCCCGCTGCCTGAACTGTGCCGAGGGCCCCACCGACACCCCCTGCGGCGTGTGCCCCAGCTGTGTTGAACTGGCCCGCGGCGGCTCCGGCTCCCTCGATGTGATCGAGATTGACGCGGCCAGCCACGGCGGTGTGGATGATGCCCGCGACCTCCGTGAACGCGCCACCTACGCCCCGGTCCGCGACCGCTACAAGATCTTCATCATCGACGAAGCGCACATGGTCACCTCGGCCGGCTTCAACGCCCTGCTGAAAATCGTCGAAGAGCCGCCGGAACACATCAAGTTCATCTTCGCCACCACGGAACCGGACAAGGTCATTGGCACCATCCGCTCCCGCACTCACCACTACCCATTCCGGCTGGTTCCGCCCGAGCCGCTGATGGCTTACCTTGAGCTGCTGTGCAACCAGGAGAACGTCCCGGTTGCCCCCGGTGTCCTGTCCCTGGTGATCCGCGCCGGCGGCGGTTCCGTCCGTGACTCCCTGTCCGTCCTGGACCAGCTCATGGCGGGCGCAGGTCCGAACGGGCTCGACTACGAACTCGCGGTTGCGCTGCTCGGCTACACGCACGCTTCCCTCCTGGACGATGTTGTGGAGGCCGTTGCCGCCTCGGACGCAGCCACCGTTTTCCGCGCGGTGGACCGCGTCATCCAAACCGGGCATGACCCGCGGCGCTTCGTTGAGGACCTGCTGGAGCGTTTCCGCGACCTGATCATCGTCCAGGCCATGCCGGAGAGCGCCCAGGTCATCCTGCGCGGGATGCCCGCGGACCAGATCGCCCGGCTGCAGAACCAGGCCCACAACCTTGGCGCAGCGGAGCTGTCCCGCGCTGCCGATGTCACCAACACGGCGCTGACCGAGATGACAGGTGCCACGTCTCCGCGGCTGCACCTGGAACTGCTCTGCGCCCGGATCCTATTGCCAAGTTCGGAACAGAATGAACGCGGCATTGCTGCGCGCATCGACCGCGTCGAGCGGCGGCTGAACTACTCCGGGAACGACGCCGGTGCTGCCACCGGCCAGGGTGCCAGCGCCGCGCTGGGTGCCGGCTCGGCACCACACGCCCCTGCAGCTACCCGGATTCCGGCGGCAACGCAGGCTGGCGCTGCCGGCGGCGGCCAGGCATCCGAGACCCACGCTCCCGCGGCCCAGTCCCACACAGCCCAGTCCCCCGCCGCTCAGGCCGCAGCTGGCCATGCTCCCGCTGAGCAGGCTCATACGGGCCAGGCTCAGGCACCGCAGGCCCCTTCAGCGCATGACCCTGCAGCCGGGACTCCGGAGCAGACTCCCAAGGCCCCCATCGCGTCGGCCCAGCCGCAGGCTGGCCCAGATTCACCTTCCCTCCCTGCAACAGGGGAATCTTCGCCCAGGACAACTCAAGGCGCTCCGGGTACAGGGACCGCGGACGGCCGCCCGCCGCTGACGCCCCCGCGCGTGAGCACCAACGACTGGCCCGTGGATCAGCCTGGCAACGAACGCCAACCGGGCAGCAGCACCTCTCCGGTCCAGCCTGCTGCAGGCCGCCCGGCGCCCACGTCAGGACCTGCCGCTGCGGTGCAGGGCGCTCCGGAGCAGGCTCAGCCCGCTTCGTCCTCCGCAACGCAGGACGCATCTGCCCCGGCAGGTTCAGCTCACACGTCGCACGGTCGCGGCGACGCCACTGCTGGCGCCGGCAGCACTGGCAGTGCCGGACAGAACGCGCCACGCGTTACTGCGGCCCCTGGCGGCCCGGCAGGCATGGGCGATGTTGAAGTCCTTCGCCGTGCGTGGCCAGACGTGCTGCAGACCCTGTCCAAAATCAAGCGCAGCACCTGGGCGCTGGTGGAACCGAACGCCCAGGTCAGCGCCTTCGATGGCAGCGTCCTCACGCTCGCTTTCGCAACGTCCGGTCTCGCCGGTGCCTTCGGGCGGGCGGACCACTCCGACAACCTCCGCCAGGCGATCCACAAAACGGTGGGCATCGACTGCCAGATCAATGCAGTGGCGGCCGGCGCAGGCCAAGCGAGCGCTGAACCAAACCCAAAAGCACCCGCCAGCCAGGTAGCTACGGCCAATGAGGTACCCACGGCCAATCAGGTGGCTACTGCCAACCAGGTAGCTATCGCGAGCCAGGCGGCTCCGGCCAGCCAAGTAGCACCGGCCAGCTCAGCTGACGTTGCCTGGGGCCTCGCCCCGGCGCCCACACCAGCACCAGCGGTTGAACCTGCCGATGCCGGAGGGCGTCCAGGCCACAGCGCGCCATCCTCGCAGCCAACCCGCACCGGTTCCTCCGCTGTGCCCGCGGGGACCGGCGCAGCGCAGGCGGCCGAACACGCAGAAGCAGTCCCCACGCCGCCATCGTCGCAGGACCAGGCACAGGGTGCACGGGCCGATGCCCCGGCACCGGGCAGCCACGCAGCCGGCAGCCACGCCCCAGGTAATCACGGCGCCGCCGGCAACCCCAGCGGGCCCACACCGTCCGGCGCAGGCACAGCCGGGAGCGCCCCGGCACGTTCTGCCGTCAACAGTCCCGCCGGCTCCGCCGCACCTTCAGGTACCAGCGCCGCCGCCGGAGGGGACCCCTATGCGGCCCTTGCAGGTGACTACTCCTACTCAGACGACGACTGGGGACCGCCGAGGGACGAGGACGCTCCCCCGCTGGAAGAAGAACCTCCCATGGACTGGGCACCCTCGCCCGCGAAGGGAAGCAATCCAGCGCCAGCACCGGGCCCCGCGTCCACCCCAACACCGGGATCCTCACCGGCGCCCGCGTCTTCACAGGCACCAGCGGCATCCCCCGTCGTGGAAGCCCCGCAGCGGGCTTCAGGCACAGCAGACGGCGCTCACGACCCCTGGACCCGGGCTGTGGAACAGGCACCCGGCGTCTGGGTTGTGGGGACGGAAAGCAACGTGGGAGCCCCTCCCGTCGCAAGCGGGGCCAGTGCGGAACTGGACAACCCGTCCAGGCCCGCAGGTGTCACGGCTGTGACCAGCACCCCGCACTACGAGCCCGCCACGGCTCAGGTCCCACCGTCCATCCCTGTTACTCCCGCCGCCGGACCGGTCCGCACCACCGTTCCAGGGGAAGCACCGTTGGCACCCGTGGCGGCCACAACGCCGGCAGCAGCACCGTCGGCACCAGTGGCAGCCACAACATCGGCACCAGCGCCGCCGGCACCGGCAAGCCCGGAACCGCAGCAGGCCCGCGAGTACGCCATGGCATCCTCCGCACCGGCATCCGCACCTTCGCCAGCCCTTGCCACCGCACCGGCGTCTGCCGCTGCCGCCGCGACACGCCAAAGCCTCTACCAAAGGCTTTCCAACAGCCCGGAAGCCGAAGCCGGACGTGCCAAGGCCCCCGCACGGGCGGCCGCCGCAGCGGCCACCGCAGCGGCCACTTATGTGCAGGACATTCCCAGCGCGGACGACGAAACCATCGAGGAGTCGGGCGTCTTCGGACGCGCTGCCGTGGAACGTATTCTGGGCGGAAAGCTGATCGAAGAACGCTCGCCGGACGGCAGCCCCCTGGCTCCGCGCTACTGACGGCGGCCAGTCCGCCAACGGGGCGGCCACGCCATGACCTGCAAAACAACCAAACCAAGCTAAAGAGGGAATTGTGTACGAAGGTGCGGTCCAGGAGCTTATCGACGAGCTCGGACGCCTTCCGGGAGTCGGTCCCAAGTCGGCGCAGCGGCTGGCATTCCACATCCTTGAAGCAGATCCACAGGACATGAAGCGGCTGGTGGAAGCCATCACCACGGTCAAGGACCGGGTCAAGTTCTGCACGGTCTGCGGCAACGTCACGGAGCAGGAGCTCTGCAACATCTGCCGCGACCCGCGCCGCGATCCCGCCATCATCTGCGTGGTGGAGGAGTCCAAGGATGTCCTCGCGGTGGAACGTACGCGCTCGTTCCGCGGGCGGTACCACGTGCTGGGCGGAGCCATCAATCCGATTGCCGGCGTCGGCCCCGAACAGCTGCGGATCCGTGAGCTGCTCACCCGGCTGAACGACGGCGCCATCCAGGAAGTCATCATCGCCACCGACCCCAACCTGGAGGGCGAGGCTACAGCCACCTACCTGGCGAGGATGCTCAAAACCATCGGGATTGCTGTCACCAGGTTGGCCTCCGGGCTGCCCGTCGGCGGCGACCTGGAGTACGCGGACGAGGTCACGCTGGGCCGCGCGTTCGAGGGCCGGCGGAACGCCCTGAGCTAACCCCGGGCCCGGGGCAAGGACATAACGGCAAGTGCAGAGCGCCGGAACTGTCAGGCAGGCGGACGACGGCGGGACGCCGCCACGTGCGCGCCACCCAGCAAGGCGCCGGTCAAGCCAGCCTGCAGCAGGAGGCCAGCCGCTGCGAGGGGCGTTCGCGGCGAATCCGTGCTCCTCGGTTCCCCGTTGACGCACGGAACCCTGGGGCCGTCGGCCGCGGCCTGCAGTTCCGCAGAAAGCCAGCCGGGCAGTTCCTGCCCCGGCCCCGGTTCACCGGCCAGCATCGTCAACACCACAATGCGGCTCACAGCCGGCAGCCACATGATCCGCTCCGTCCGGTAAACCTCGACGGTTCCGGCCGGGATCTGCGAGCACTCGTAGGCAACGGGAGTCCCGTCTGCGGCCCGGTGAACGTTCAGCGCCACAGTAACGGGTTCTTCGGAGCGGACAGCAGGCACCAGCAGGGCGCCGGCAACCAGGGTCCCCGCCACGAGGAACAGGCCGAGCACCCAACCCGCCACCCTTGCCAGGACAGGGCCACGCACCAGGGCGGCCATCGCAACACCCATGGCACCGAACAGGGTCCCTTCCACGACCGCCAGTCCTGACGAGGTGACAGCGACGGATCCGGGGCCACCGGAAGCCATTGCCTGGATGAGAAGACTGACCAGCACCACCACTGCGAACACCAGGCCCTGCAGTGCGGTGGCCAGGACGGCTGCAAGATAGCCCGGATGAGGCTCTCCGGTCGAGGCTCGCCGCAGCTGGCAGGCCATGCCCCAGTGCATCCCCACCAGGGCCGCCGCAGCCGGAAGCAGCGAGGACGCAAGGACGTAGATCAGCAGCGCAGCGGGAACCAAGCCGGACAGGTCGCCTTCCGCGGGGGCCGACACCCACACCAGGCCTGCGGCGACGGCCCACGTCGCACACGCTGCGCCCACGGCAACGGCCCAGAAGCGAAGCGAAGCAATACTGCCCCGCCAAGCCACGACTGCCGAAAGCACCGCCGCCCGCAACGCGGGACCGGCCGGACGCCCGCCGTCGTCGTCATCAGTCCCTGCGTCCGGGAACCCGGAAGAGTCCGCGCCCGGAGGGGAAGTGTCCCGGCCGATCGGCTCAAAGAATGGCTCCGGCGCGGGACCTTCGGAAGGTTGCCGCTGATTGGGCATGCCGGGTCCGCCTTCCCTGGACAGGCCCCAGCCCCGGAAGCGGCCGGCGATTGCCGGCCAGCTGCGTTACAACTGGTTCAATCGTGGGATACCGGCGCCGGGCTGTCCAGATCCCGTCAGGCCGAACCCTCGAAAGGTCCCGCCCGGCGGGTTCGGGTTCAGCCTGCCGGCCTGCTCAGGCGATGCGGGTCCCGCGGGCGAGCTTGCGGGCGGGCGTCCGGAGCGAACGCCAGCCGAGCCACATCAGGAGCCCGGACAGCACGAGCTGGAGGCCGAGGCCGGCAGGCCACAGCGGGGTCTTTTGCCCCAGGTATGTGGGCTGGACCTTGCCGTTGACGCACGGCGTGGTCCCTTCCGGCCCGGCCATGGCCTGGCGGGCCGCCTGGCTGATGCCTTCGATCGCGCCGATGGACGTGAAGTTTTGCCGCTCCGTTCTGTCCGGGTACGGAATGGCGTCCGCCACCACCACGAAGGGGTTCATGGCAAGCGTCCAGGCCACCCGCTCGGTATGCAGGGCGGACTGTTCTCGAAGAGGTCCGGAACAGGTGTATCCGGCGTCCACGGGCTCTGACTGCAGCGGCGCGTAGGCACGGTACTGCGGATTGTTGGCCATTACTGTGCCTTGGGTCAGCCCGGTGCCCAGCCCGAAGGAGATGAGGGTGCCAACCACCAGGCCGGCCACCGCCAGGTAGGTCACCACGATGGAAAACAAGGGGCGCCCGGCCAGCGCGGAAATCCCGACGCCGATGGCGCAGACAATGCCCACCTCAACGGCGAGCATCACCAGCGATACCAGTATGTAGGCGGGAGTCAGGCCGCCCAGCGCTACGCCAATTACCAGGAACGGGGTACTGGCCACCAGGAACGCCAGGGCCGCCGCCCAGGCGGCGAAAAATTTGCCCCAGAGGATCTGGCCCGGTTCCAGCAGCGTGACCTGGAGGATGGCCAAGGTGCCGCCCGCCCGGTCACCGTTCACGGCGTTGGCAGACAGTGCCGGCGCCACCAGCAGCGCGAACAGCAGGACGAACGCCAGCACCACTTCAAAGATCAGCGAACCCGGCCCGGTGGATCGTGTTCCGGATACGCCACCGAAGTCGCGCTGGAAGGCATTCGAGGCGCTCCAGCTTGCCCAGGTCAGCCACGTCACCAGTCCGGTCAGGGCGAACCAGATGGCCAGCATGATGTACCAGCCGCGGGACCGGAGCCGCTGCTTCAGCTCCAGGGCCACCACATGCCCGATTCCGGCCATGTAGGGGCCGGGCGTTCCGCGGCGGGCGGCTCCTTCCCGGTTTTCCGTCATGCTGCTCATCGCCGTTCCCCTTCGAGGTTCATGTAGGTCTCCTCCAACGCGCCGACGGCCGGGGCAAAGGAACGGATTCCGACGCCGGCGAGCACCAGGTCCCGCAGGAGCCGCTCCGCCCCGACCTCGTTGTGCAGAACGAGGCTGACGCCCGGCCGGCGGCCTTCCTCGCGGCGGAATTCGAGTCCCAGCCGCTCCAGTTCCGCGGCGAGCGCAGCTGTGTCGGCCGCCGTGATCGCATAACGGCGGCCAGCCGCGACCGCTTCCTCGGTGGTTTGCTGCCGGACCGTGCGTCCGTTGTTGACGAACACCGCACCGTCCGCGATCTCATCCAGTTCGCTGAGCACGTGCGAGGACACCACGACGGCTTTTCCTTCGGCGGCGAGTTGCCGGAGTGTGGTCCGCAGCTCAACGCGGGACCCCGGATCCAGGCCTGATGCAGGCTCGTCCAGGAGCAGCACCGACGGATCGTGGATGAGTGCGCGCGCCAGGCTCAGCCGCTGCTGCTGCCCGCGGGACAGGACCCGGGCGGGCTGGTCGGCGAGGTCTGCCAGCCGGACACGCTCCAGCATGTCGGTGACCCGCGCGGCGATCCCGGACGCTGGTAGCCGGTAGAACCGGGCCATCTGGGTCAGGATCTCCCGGGCCGTCAGCGATTCCCACACCCCCAGGGTGTCCGGCATCCAGCCCAACCGGCTCCGGACCTCCGCGCGGTTCCGGACAGGGTCCAGCCCGCCAACAGTGATGGTGCCCTGGTCCGGGGCCAGCAGCGAGGCCAGCATGAGGAGCAGGGTGGTCTTTCCTGCACCATTGGGGCCGATGAGTGCCGTGACCATGCCCGCCGGGGCGTGGAAGTCCATATGGTCCACCGCGCGGACGGCGCCAAAGCTGCGGCTTACCCCCCGGGCCGTGATTCCGTCGTCGGGAACCTGCTGCCCGCCGGACTGTTCCGAAATTATTGCCATAGTGTGCGCACCTGTCCCCCCACAGTGTTGCTGCATGCTGATCCTCCGAGCGTACGCCAGCGGCCATGCCCGGGTTGTCGTCCTCCGGGCTGAGATTCGGTCACAATTCAGCGGCGCGGTACGGGCGGCGATAAACTGTCGGAGGATGCCGGGCCGCCCCGCTGCCTGGCTTCCGAAAATCCCATTGATCCGATGAAGGTATGCGCCATGAGTACGCCCACTACCGAAGTGCACAACGCGACGCAGCCGCAGGGCCTGCAGGCCGGCGGTGCGGTAACCAAACAACTCATCGTGCAGAAGTTCGGCGGGTCCTCCGTTGCCGACGCTGACGGCATTAAGCGTGTGGCCGCCAGGGTGGTAAACGCCCAGCAGGCCGGCAACGAGGTTGTTGTGGTGGTCTCCGCCATGGGCGACACCACCGACGAACTCCTGGACCTCGCCGCCCAGGTCACCGACTCCGCCCCGGCCCGCGAGATGGACATGCTGCTCTCCGCCGGCGAACGTATTTCCATGGCCCTGCTGGCCATGGCCATCAACAAACTCGGCGCGTCTGCGCAGTCGTTTACGGGGTCGCAGGCCGGCATGATTACCGATGGCATCCACGGCAAGGCCCGCATCATCGATGTTGACCCCCACCGCATCCGCACCGCGCTGGACAAGGAAAATATCGCCATTGTGGCCGGTTTCCAGGGCATGAGCCGAAGCACCAACGAGATCACCACCCTGGGCCGCGGCGGCTCGGACACCACAGCGGTGGCCCTGGCTGCGGCACTGGAAGCTGACGTCTGCGAGATCTACACGGATGTGGATGGCATCTACACGGCCGATCCCCGGGTGGTCCCGTCCGCCCAGAAGATCGACACCATTTCCAGCGAGGAGATGTTGGAGCTCGCGGCGTCCGGCGCCAAGATCCTGCACCTCCGGTGCGTCGAGTATGCCCGCCGGTTCGGCGTGCCCCTGCACGTCCGTTCCTCATTCAGCCAGCACGAAGGCACCTGGGTCATCCCCAGCGCCGAAGACAAGATCACCACTCAAGAGGGAGTTGCCTTGGAGCAGCCAATCATCTCCGGCGTTGCGCACGACCGCTCGGAAGCCAAGGTCACCGTTGTGGGCGTTCCGGACATCCCGGGCAAGGCCGCGGCCATCTTCCAGGTCATCGCCGACGCCCATTCCAACATCGACATGATCGTCCAGAACGTGTCCACCCACGGAACCGGCAAGACCGACATCTCGTTCACGCTGCCCATCATTGAGGGCGCCGATGCCCTTGCCGCCCTGCACGCCGCGCAGGACTTGATCGGCTTCGAAACCATCGAGTACAACGAGAAGATCGGCAAGCTCTCCCTGATCGGAGCCGGCATGCGGTCCCACCCGGGCGTCTCGGCCACCTTCTTTAAGGCATTGTCCGACGCCGGCATCAACATCAACATGATCTCCACCTCGGAAATCAGGATTTCCGTAGTCACCCATGCAGACCTGCTGGATGAGGCCGTGCGCGTCATCCACAATGCGTTCGAGCTGGACAGCGACAACGAAGCCACCGTGTATGGCGGCACCGGCCGCTGACCGCCGCCGGCAGACAAAAAGCCGGGCCGCCTTCCATTGATTCATGGAAGGCGGCCCGGCTTTTTTCATGCTGTGCGGCCCGGGACCTGTCTACGGAAGGGTTCAGCTTTCCCGTTCCAGGTCTTCCAGCCGGACGGCGTAGTGGTGGCCTGTTGAGTCGGTTTCCACCACGAAGTGCGAAAGGTCCTCCTCCGAGGCCTGCTCGAAGTCATCGTGCCTGTGGATCACCGGAGTATCGGCATCGAGCCGGGTCGCTGGACCGAAGAAGAAGCGGAGCCGGTCCGTCATGCTCATAAATCCGCTGAGTACGTGTGCCACTGTTTTCCACCCCCTTCCCCGGTGCGAGGAAATGAGCCATTGGCTCCACCCGGGAGCCGGTGCCCCTCATTTTACGCCGGGAAGGTGCAAAAAGCTCCGGACCATCGGGCGTCACCTCACGGCGGGGCGCGGCGGCCGATTGGCTAGTGACGGAACCGCAGGCCCGTCAGCGCAGGGATTTGTCGCCCGGATCCTTTGGCACCACGTAGGTGCTTCCGTCCGGCCGGGTGATGGTTTCCCATTGCTGGCTTTCAGCCTCGCGCTGAGCGAGCAGCCGACGGTTTTCCTCGGTCATGGCGTGGCCGAGGGCGGAGCGGTTGGCCGGCCCGAAGACTGCCCGCAATTTGCCGGTGGCCCGCATGAACCGCTGGGAAGCGTTACCCCTGTCTTCAGTGTTGCGCCTGGCCATGAACTTTCCTTCCATCTGACATTCTGCCTACCAAAAGTGTACGCTAATTATTAGTGCACTAACAGTTGGAGGACCAATGACCACCGCAGCCGCCCCGGACACCCGTGAAGACGACCTGCTCCTGGAGCACCAGTTGTGCTTCGCCCTGACCGTGGCTTCCCGCAGCGTCGTAGGCGCCTACAAGCCCGTCCTCGAAAAACTGAACCTGACACACCCGCAGTACCTCGTCATGCTCGCGCTCTGGGAAACAAGTCCCCGCACCGTCAGGAACATCAGCGAAGCCCTGGCCCAGGAACCCGCCACCATTTCACCGCTGCTGCGCCGCCTTGAAGCCGCTGGATACATCACCCGGCAACGCGCTGACGGGAACGAACGTGCGCTGTCGGTGGAACTCACGCCGAAGGGAGCCGCCCTCCGGCAGGAGGCGCTCAAGGTTCCCGGCACCATGATGGACAGGCTGGGACTGACCCGCGGGCAGGTCACCGAACTGCACGCCAGCATGATGGCGCTCATCGCCGCCACATCCGGCAGCACGGAGTCATAGGCAGCGCAGCACACTCCCCTCCAGCGCACAGGCCCGGATCAGCGCAGCCCGCGGGACAACCCGGGGAAGTTAGAATCGAGGCATGAATGAGGCGTCGGACCATGCGTAACGTGCGGCTTCACCTAGCGGCCCTTGCCGTCACCGCGGGGCTGCTCTCCGCCTGCACCGGTGGCCCGGACGGCGGCAACCCGCCGTCCACGTCCCCGGCTCCGTCGCCAACCTCCTCCGCCACGTCTTCGGCAACCGCGCCCCCGTCAACAGCCACTCCGTCCCCGGACACCGAAACGTCAGTTCCGGCCCCGCCGCCCGCTTCCCCGTCCGCGCTGCCTGCCGGGCCTGGCCAGGGCAATGCCGAACTTGCCATCACTGTCATTCCGGCTGAAGGCCAAGCCGCAGTCAACTACACGCTGGTGTGCGAAGCCGGAGTGCCGGCAGGCGAAAGCAGCCACCCGACGGCCGACGCCGCCTGCGCCGCCCTCAAACGGAATTCGGCCCTGCTGAACCCGGCGCCCCGCACGGCCCAGGCCTGCACCCAGCAATATGGCGGACCGGAAAAGGCGACCGTGAGCGGAGTGGTTGACGGAACCGCCGTCGAAGCATCCTTCGCCCGCACGGACGGTTGCGAGATCAGCGCCTGGGACGCCGCGAAAGACATACTGGGAGGCGCCGGTGGAGCAACTTAAGCTCCTTGCGGCCAACGAGTGGCGGGCGAGGGAAGAGGCCCACCAGCTGCGCGTCGGCCGCTACGCGGATCCCTATTTGGAGCGGAGGTCCGCCGGACGGAAACATCCGGTGGAGGACTTCCTCTTCACCTACTACACGCAAAAACCGGGTCAGCTTCGCCGCTGGCACCCGGGCGCCGGAACCGTCCTCGCGGGCAGCGCGGGCGAGGCCCGGCGCGGTTGGAAGCACTACCGGGTGCTCGACGACGGCGAACTGGCTGCGCTCGGCCTGCCTGCGGGAAGCACGGCGGTCACCTTCGACCGGGCCGCCTTCCTGGCCGACCGTGCGGACGCGGTGGCCTTCGCGGAGATCATCCTGCGCGGAACCGCGGCAAGGCCTGCCCAGTTCGGCTGCTTTGGCCTGCACGAATGGGCCATGGTGTACCGCCAGGACAAGTTCGATCTGCGCCACGAATACCTGAAACTGCGCCTGGGTTCGGAGGGAACCGACCAGGTGGTGGAGGATAACCGCATCCGCTGCACCCACTTTGATGCGTTCCGCTTCTATACTCCTGATGCGTTGCCGCTCAATGAGCACCTGCCTACCCGGGACTCCCAACGGCACATGGAACAGCCCGGCTGCCTGCATGCCAACATGGACCTCTACAAGTGGGCCTACAAGCTGCTTCCGGCACTTCCGAGCGAGCTGGTCATGGACTGCTTCGAGCTCTCCTGGCGGATCCGCGCCATGGATATGCAGGCCTCCCCCTACGACCTCGCCGGCTGGGGCTACCCGCCCATCCGGATTGAGACCACCGATGGAAAGGCCGACTACGTTGCCCGGCAGCGTGGCTTTGCCCAGGAAGCCGCAATACTCCGGGGCCGGCTGGCAGCGTCTTTGGCGGAGGCCACAGGCGAGACCACCAGGTCCGCGAAAGGAGAAGTCCATGGAGAACAAGGCGCAGCCTGACCCCGGATCCGTCCACCTGGTCATCAACCTCAGCGAAACGCCTGACGGCCCGCACCATAAATTCACCCTGCAGGCCAGCCACGGCAAGGTGTCCCCCGGCTCGACCGTACCGGACCCGCAGGCCGCCCTCGACGCTGTCCTGAAACACGGACCTGCGATCTTCTTCCCGGAACCCGGGCCGCCGCGCCTGTGTACCCAGCAGTATGGCGGGCCCCAGCAGGCCGTCGTCACGGGGACGTTCCAGGGCAGGCGTGTTCACACGACGCTGACCCTGACCGATGGTTGCGAGATTTCCCGGTGGCGGGCCCTTGCTCCACTGCTGGGCGGAACTGCCGGAGCCGCCGGTACTACCTAGGCGGACGGTTACCCGGCCCAAGACAAGGATGGCCGGCGGATCGCAGTCGGTCCGCCGGCCATCAGTTGTCCGGTTATTCAGGCTCCGGGCCTCCTGGGAGGCTGGCGCCTAGATCCCCAGGTTGGAGCTCCCCGATTCGTCCTGGAACTCCTTCTTCTTCTTTTCCTTCTTGACCTTGTCCTTCTTGTCCTTCTTGCCCGGGTCTGTCTGCTCGTCATCCGGGACCACGGCACCGGCACCCGGGGTTACCACCACCGAGACAAAGGTGGGAGTGGCACCCCCGGAATAGTTGACCCGGCCGATGTAGGAGCCCGGTTCAAGGTTCTGCCACGACAACGTCACGTCACCGGCAGTACCGTTCGCCAGCCGAAGCGGGTTCGGGCTGACCGAGGCGTTGCCCATGTTGGCACCCAGGACCGCAGCATCCAATGATGCCTTGGTGGGCTGGCCGTTAGGGCTGGCGTAGAGGTTGGCGAACATTGTGTACACGCCGGCCTTGGGATTGCTGACGGACACCGATTCGCTGGCGGACACCGTCTGGGAGGCCAACTGCTTCCCATCCGGAGTGAACACCAGGAGATCGAAGTCAGCGTTCTCGTCCGAGGAGAAGACGGAGAACTTGGCCAGCGGCGAACCCGCCGCCACCGTCACCTGCTTCATGGCGTTGGAGGTGTTGTTCGCCAGGGCCAGCGGCCCGGGAACCAGTTCCACGGCAGTTGAATCCGCCTTGGACAGGCCGTCCACCGTCATGCTGACCGGTGCGTTGGTTCCGGACACCACGGGAATCTTCCCCTGGCCGGTCCCGCCCACTGAGCTGAAGGCGGCATTCGCCGGCGCCACTACGGACTGCGGACGGACCGCTACCGGTGAAGCGACATTCTTGCCGGCACCCTGCCAGACCAGGCTGCCCATGGCGAACTGGCCCGTGGGGGCGGAGGCGTTTTCGAACTTGACCTTGAACGTCCGCTTTTCGCCCACCGCGCTGAAGTTCAGGATCGAGGGGGTCACGGTGACCTTGACGCCCGGCACGTTCACCTGGGCGCGGTACAGGCCGGGGGTCAGCGCGGTCACCGTGCGGGTGACCTCAGGCCTGCCGGTCAGTGAGCCCAGCGCAAACGAGGCCACATTCATGTCGCGCGGCGCGGTGGTTCCCAGATCCGGGATGCCCAGGTCCAGTCCGGTTCCCTGGATGAACTTCAGGTAGTCGGTCTCGTTGGCGTCGTACACCAGGCCCGGGTCCAGGACCTTGGCAACGGACACCTGGCCTGCGCCGGTGGCGAAGACATCTGTGTTGCGGCTGCCGTCCGCGTTCTTGACGTCCGTAGCGGTGGTCATCATGGCTGACTTGACCGTGGCGGGAGACCAGGTGGGGTTCTTGCCCAGGACCAGCGCACCGAAGCCTGCCACGTGCGGGGCGGCCATCGATGTGCCGGACATCATGCCGAACTGGGCGCCGGCTTCACCGATGGGAGAGACACCGGCCAGCACGGCGACGCCGGGAGCGGCGACGTCCGGCTTCAGCAGGTCGGAGTCGGTGGCCAGCAGCGGGCCTCGTGAGGAGAATCCGGCGATCTGCGGCTGGGGCTCCTGCGGCAGGCCGGTGGTGTCTTTGTTCACCAGCGCGGCTTTGATGGCGGGGTTGGCCGCCAGCTTGTCCTTGATCTGCTGCGTTGCCGGCGGATTCACGTGGACAGTGGGTACGGCGTGCTGGTCCACGTCCTCGGAGGACGGGGTGACGTTGACGAGGATCATGCCGACGCCGCCGGTGCGCTTGACCTCGGCACTCTTGGCAACGCGGTCAACAACTCCCCTGTCACAGACAACGATTTTGCCGGCCACCTTGGCGGGGTCCAGTGTGTTCGGTCCGCAGAGTTCGGGGCTTGCGGCTCCTGCTGCTGCAGCCGATGCTGCGAGGACCAGCGGGCTGGCCGGGACGTTGTTGGCCATCAGGCTGGCACCGCGGTACTTGCTGCCGTCCTCGAATTCAACAGTTCCCTGCAGCTCGGTGGAGAAGGACGAGGCAGCGACAGTGGTGAGCCATGGTGCGCCGTGGTTCACGGTGCTGGCCGTGGGGCCGCTGTTGCCTGCGGAGGCGGAAACGAAGACTCCGGCTGAGGCTGCGGAGAGGAACGCCAAAGCAACTGGGTCCGTGGTGGTGGAGGTGCTGCCCGAAATGGAGTAGTTCAGGACATCCACGCCGTCCAGGATCGCCTGGTTGATGGCGGCCACCGATGCGGAGCTGTAGCAGCCGCCGGTGTTGGGGTCGGTGTCTTCCCAGCAGACCTTGTAGATGGAGAGTTTGGCCGCCGGAGCGACGCCGCCTGTGATGCCCATGTCGCGGCCGCCAAGGTTGGCCCTGACGTTCGCGTTTCCGGCTGCGGTGCTGGCGGTGTGGGTGCCGTGGCTTCCGACGTCAACGGGAGAGAGCACTTCCTCGGGGGCACGGTTGGCCTCCGGGACGTACTTCTTGAAGTCGTCGGCGAAGTAGCGGGCGCTGAGGACCTTGGAGTTGCAGGCACTGCCGTCGAAAGCTGCCCCGGTGCCTTCGCCTTTTTGGCATTCGCCCACGAACGTGTCGCCGTCGGACTTCAACATGGCGATCTTGCCGTCTGCTGTCCGGTAGGGCACGCCCACCTCGGGGTTTCCGGCCAGCGGCTTGACGTCGGTTCCGGCGAAGAAAGGGCTGGAGGGGGTGTAGCCGGAGTCGATGACTCCCACCACAACGCCCTTGCCGGCGTTCTCCGTGCCACCGAAGGATGTATTCCAGATGCCTTGCGGGCCGGAGAGCTGAAGGAAATCGGTGGTGGAGTAGTCCGGCGCGTTCTCGGTATCCGGCGCCACCATGAGGACCTTCGGATCCTTGGCCAGCTTCAGCGCCTGGTCGGCGGAGAGATCCGCGGCGAAGCCATTGATGGCGGCGGTGAAGTTGCGTTTGATCTGGACGCTTTCGTCCTTGGCGATCTCGCGCTGTTGCGTTTCGAGATGCTGCTGGTAGCGCTGCACCTCGGGCCGCCCGGCGTCGAGCTTCTTTCCGCTCTGGGGTTTCGTAGCGCTCAGGTCGCCGGTGCCGCCTGCATAGGTGGCTGCGGGCTTCTCCGCCAGTACCACGATGTACCGGCCGGCTTGGTAGTCCTTGGGATCAAGGTTCTTCTGCTGGACCGACGGAACCTGCCCCGTGGCGGGGGCTGCCGTGGCTGGCACGGCTGCCACTGAACCAAGAAGCAGCGGAATCCCCACGGAGAACGCTGCAGCCCTCCGGAACCCGCCGCCCCTTGCAGGGCTCTTTCCTGTTAATTTCACGTGCACCCTTTCACGATGAACCGGCCTGTCAGGATTAGAGGGCCGGAAACGACCGGCTTGGTACAGGGAATTACAGGTTTTGTAATTCGATAAGACCAGCCGGTTCACAGAGTACAGACTGATAGCCGAATATGACATAGGGCACATACGGCGAATTTTCGCCAGTCATATACAGCGCTGGCGGGGACCCTGACGGGCAGCCCGGGAAGCCCTGCGCGTCAGGGGCAGGGCGCGGGAATCCGCGGCAGGACGCTACTGCCGGGGGGTCCGGACCACGTCGCTGATCCATTGCCGGGTCTTCTCGTCCACCGGTCCGGCCGTGCGGGTTTCCCGGGCACGGCGGTCGGCTTTGATCTTCTGGAAGACCATCCGGCCCAGGCCGGCAAATACGGCTGCGGCCATCACTGGCAAAAGGACGGACTTCGAATTCTCTGCCATCCCGTCATCCTAGTGAAGGGTCCGTTTCAACTCCATAGCGGGATTGGCCGGAAGCGCCGGATTCCGCTTTTGCGGGCCCCACCGTGACGTGGATCTACCGAATACAGGGTGGGGCCGCCGGGCCGGTAGAATGATAAGGCAAGCTCGCGGAGCGCCCGTCCACAAAGTCTGGAACACTGCCTTACAGTGTGCCCCCACTACCGGTACGGCGTGAGACGGCACCACTCCGCTGCGCCCTTACCCAAGCTCACGCACAGGAGTTGCCGGATGCCCCGGATCGTTGTTGACGTCATGCCCAAGCCCGAGATTCTTGACCCCCAGGGAAAGGCGATCGTCGGCGCTCTTCCCCGCCTCGGCTTCACCAGCTTCAGCTCTGTCCGCCAGGGCAAGCGCTTCGAACTGACCGTGGACGGCGAGGTGACGGAGGAGATCCTGGCCCAGGCCCGCGACGCCGCCGAAACCCTCCTGTCCAACCCCGTGATCGAGGACGTCGTCAACGTCGAGGTCGTCGAGGCCTGAGATGACTGAACTTCCCCTGATCGGCGAGGCCATCGCCGTCGCGGCGGAGCCGCGCCTCGCCGGCGCCCGGATCGGCGTCGTTACCTTCCCCGGCACCCTTGATGACCGGGATGCCGCCCGCGCCGTGCGCCTGGCCGGTGCCACCGCCGTCGAACTCTGGCACGGCGACACCGAACTCGGTGACGTGGACGCCGTCGTCATCCCCGGCGGGTTCTCCTACGGTGACTACCTCCGTGCCGGCGCCATTGCCCGTTTCGCGCCGCTGATGTCCAAGATCATCGACGCCGCCAACAGTGACGCCAAGCTGCCTGTCCTGGGCATCTGCAACGGCTTCCAGATCCTCACGGAATCGCACCTGCTGCCGGGTTCGATGATCAAGAACGATCACCTGAAGTTCCTGTGCCGCGACCAGATCCTGCGCGTCGAGAACAGCAACACTGCCTGGACCCTGGACTACGAAGCGGGCCAGGAAATCACCATCCCTCTGAAGAACCAGGATGGCCAGTACATCGCGGACGACAAGACCCTGGACGCCCTCGAGGCCGAGGGCCGCGTCGTCTTCCGTTACGTGGGCTTCAACCCGAACGGTTCGCGCCGCGACATCGCCGGCATCTCCAATGCAGCCGGCAACGTGGTGGGCCTCATGCCGCACCCCGAGCACGCCGTGGAACCGGGCTTTGGCCCCGAGACTGCGTTGTCCGGCTCCGCCGGTGTCGGCGGGTCCGACACAGACGGACTCGGTTTCTTCACCTCCGTACTGACCAAGATTGTGGGAGGCGACAAGTGACCACCGAAACCACCAAGAAGTTCAACATCGACACGGTGGAGAACGCCGGCAAGACTCCGAAGACGGACCTGCCGTGGGCCGAGCTTGGCCTGAAGCGGAACGAGTTCGACGAAATCGTCAAGGTCCTGGGCCGCCGCCCCACCGGCGCCGAACTGGCCATGTATTCCGTCATGTGGAGCGAGCACTGCTCCTACAAGTCCTCCAAGAACCACCTGCGCCAGTTCGGCGAAAAGGTCACCGAGGAAATGAAGAAGGACATGCTGGTGGGCATCGGCGAGAACGCCGGCGTCACCAACCTGGGGGACGGCTGGGCCGTGACCTTCAAGATCGAATCGCACAACTCGCCGTCGTTCGTTGAGCCTTACCAGGGCGCGGCAACCGGCATTGGCGGCATTGTCCGCGACATCATCTCCATGGGCGCACGCCCCGTTGCCGTCATGGACCCGCTGCGCTTCGGCGCCATCGACCACCCGGACACCGCCCGCGTCATGCACGGCGCCGTGGCGGGCATCGGCGGCTACGGCAACTCGCTGGGCCTGCCGAACATCGGCGGCGAGATGGTGTTCGACTCCGTCTACCAGGGCAACCCGCTGGTCAACGCCCTTGCCGTTGGCGTCATGCGCCACGAGGACATCCGGCTTGCCAACGCCTCGGGCAAGGGCAACAAGGTGGTCCTGTTCGGTGCACGCACCGGCGGCGACGGAATCGGCGGCGCTTCCGTGCTGGCTTCCGAATCCTTTGATGACACCAAGCCGTCCAAGCGCCCCGCCGTCCAGGTGGGCGACCCGTTCGCCGAAAAGGTGCTCATCGAGTGCTGCCTTGAGCTGTTCAAGGGCTCCCTGGTGGAGGGCATCCAGGACCTCGGCGCGGCAGGCATCTCCTGCGCCACGTCCGAGCTCGCCTCCAACGGCGACGGCGGCATGCAGGTTGAGCTGACCTCCGTCCTGCTGCGCGACCCCACGCTGACCCCGGGCGAGATCCTGATGTCCGAGTCCCAGGAACGCATGATGGCCGTTGTGACGCCGGAGAACGTGGAAGCGTTCGAGGCCGTCATGGACAAGTGGGCCGTGGAGTACTCCTGGCTGGGCGAGGTCACCGACACCGGCCGCCTGATCATCACCTGGGAAGGCGACGTGATTGTCGATGTCGATCCCCGCACCGTGGCGCACGACGGCCCGGTCTACGACCGCCCGTTTGCCCGCCCGGAGTGGCAGGATTCGGTCCAGGCAGACACCTTCACCGGCTCTGTTCAGGATGCCGGCCGCCCCGCTGCACCCGCCGAGCTGGCCAAGGCTGTGACGGAACTCGTGGCCTCGCCGAACATGTGCTCGAAGTCCTGGATCACCAACCAGTACGACCGGTACGTGGGCGGCAACACCTCCATGGCGTTCCCGGACGACGCCGGCGTGGTCCGCGTTGACGAGGAAACCGGCCTGGGTGTTGCCCTGGCCACCGACGCCAACGGCCGCTACACCTACCTCGATCCCTACCACGGTGCACAGCTGGCCCTGGCCGAGGCGTACCGGAACGTTGCCACCGCAGGTGCCATCCCCATGGCCGTCAGCGACTGCCTGAACTTCGGCTCCCCCGAGGACCCGGATGTCATGTGGCAGCTGGCCGAAGCGATCCGCGGCCTGTCCGACGCCTGCCAGGTGCTCGGCATCCCCGTCACCGGCGGCAACGTCTCGCTGTACAACCAGACGGGCACCACCCCCATCCACCCCTCCCCCGTGGTGGCGGTGCTGGGCAAGCTCGACGACGTTGCCCGCCGCACGCCGTCGGGCTGGCGTGAGGATGGCCAGGCGATCTACCTGCTGGGCACTACCGCTGCCGAGCTGGACGGCTCTGAGTGGGCCAACATGCGCGGCCACCTGGGCGGCCAGCCGCCGAAGGTGGACCTTGAGACCGAGCGCGCACTGGGTGAGATCCTGATCAACGCCTCCCGCGACGGCATGATCGACGCCGCACACGACCTCTCCGAGGGCGGCCTGGCCGCCGTGCTGGTGGAGTCCTCGCTGCGCTACGGCGTCGGCGCGCGGATTGCGCTGCAGGATGTCATGGACCGCGATGGCGTGGACCTGTTCACGGCACTGTTCTCCGAATCCCAGGGACGTGCCGTGGTGGGCGTTCCCCGCTCGGAGGAAGTGCGCTTCACGGACATGTGCACCGCCCGCGGCTTCGCGCACACCCGCATCGGCGTGGTGGACGCTGCCAGCGGCGCCCTGGAAATCAACGGCGTGGAGAGCCTGTCCCTCGACGCCCTCCGCGAAGCCCACGAAGGGACGCTGCCGAAGTACTTCGGCTGATCCCTTCCCCTTCGATTGCTCCGTAATTGCCCTTTTGAGCCCTCAAAACGGCGGTTACGGAGCAATCGTTTTTAATCTCCCCTCCGCCAGCCATTGCGCCCGCTTAATCCTCGCTGTGCAGGTCCCGGCGGCGGGCGCTGAGCAGCTCGATTTCGGGGCGGCCCGCCACGAAGCGTTCGACGGCGTCGAGCACCTCCACGAGGTGCGCGCGGTCGGCTGCCACCAGGCCGGCGCCCACCCTGGTGCGGCGGTACTGGTCGTGGTCCCCCACCTCGGCCACGGACACGTCGAAGCGACGCTTTAGTTCAGCAAGGAGCGGCCTGATAACGGACCGTTTCTCCTTGAGGCTTTGGACGTCGCCCAGGAGGATGTCGAACTCGATCCAGCCGACCCACATGGCCGCGGTCCTTCCCTAGCCGATGGTGAGCTCGCCCATGCGGTCCCAGCCGTCGCCCTCGAGCTGGCGGCTGATGATGCGGGGAGTTTCGGCGAGGGCCTGCGGCATGTCCGCCATGGCCTTCTTGAAGTGTTCGCTGTTCACGTGGTCGCCCGCGGCGTCGTCCTTGAACGCTTCAACAAGGACGTACTCGTTGGGGTCGTCCAGGCTTCGTGACCAGTCGAACCAGAGGTTGCCGGGCTCCTGCCGGGTTGCCGCGGTGAAGTCTGCCACCAGCTCCGGCCAGCGCTCCGACCATTCCGGCTTGACCTTGAACTTGACGACGATAAAAATCACTGGGACGTTCCTTCCGCGGCGAGTGTGCGTGCCCCTTCAATGTACCGGGAAGTAACGTACCGCTGGGCCGCCCGGGTGACCAGTCCGCCGGTGGCGTAGAACCAGTTGGCCGGCTTGCTGAAAGCACGGATCCGGAGGTAGACCGCACCCGAGGCGTCGATGACCGCCTCAAAGGATTCCTCGCCGCGGGCGGGGTGTCCCGGAAGCGTCCCGTAGCCAAAACCTGCTGCCTGTGGCATGCCGTCCGCGGACGGTTCCCGGACCCAAACCACCTCGCACGGCGCGTTCAGGCGGAACGGGCCGACGCCGAAGCCGCTGACCACGCGGACGCCCGGCCTTGCCTGTGGGGACTCCGCCCGGACACGGAGGCCCGCGCGCCGCTGCAGTTCCCACCCAAGGATGCCGTCCGCGACGCGACGGAACAGCGGCAGCCCCGACCCCAGGCGCACCTCCTCCACGACGCTGGCGTACCCCGCCGGCGTCGTACCCTGCCTTGTACTTCCAACACCCGGATAGTTCAGGCTGCCGCGGGCCGCCCGTGCCTCATTCACCCGAACGTCCCAGGCGTGCCCAGCCAAGCTGTTCCTGCTGCTTGCGGCTCAGGCCGGCAACCACCAGGTCATAGGAGTCCTCCACCATGTCCCGCACCATGTCCTCCGGGAGGGACCCGTCCAGGCGGACACCATTCCAGTGCGTCTTGTTCATGTGCCAGGCCCCGTCGATCGCGGCGTGCGCGGCCCGCAACTGAACCGCCAAGGAGGGATCGCATTTGAGGTTCACGTAGAAATCGCCGGGATCCATGGAGGACAGTGCGAAGAGCTTCGCCTCATGCCGGGCCCCTCCGGCTACGTGGGCACGGACCTTGAAGACGGCAATCTCCGGTCCGAACGGGTAGTCCTCGAAGGCACCGGGGAATGAGAGGCAGATTTTTCGCAGCAGGGCGGGGTCCATGAACGAAGCCTATAAAGCGCATCCTTACGGTGCTAGTCTGCGAGGATGTCACACGACCAGGGAGCCATACCTGTTCTGGATTTGAGTACCGCACGGCAGCCCTACGGGACCTTCAGTCCGGAATTCATCGAGCAGTTGCGGCATGCCACCCATGACGTGGGCTTCTTCCAAATCACCGGTTACGGGGGTTCGCCAGGGCAGGCGGACCAGCTCCTTGACGCCGTCCGGCGGTTCTTCAACCTTCCCCTCGAAGAACGGATGAAGCTGGACAACCGGCTTTCCCCGCACTTCCGCGGTTATACCCGGATGGGAACCGAAGTGACGCAGGGGCGGGCGGATGCGCGCGAGCAGATCGACTACTCCCCCGAGCGTCCGCCCGTGGACAGCTATCCGCCGGACCAGCCGTACTGGCTGCTGCAGGGACCCAACCAGTGGCCCGACGAAGCGTTCCCTGAACTAAAGCCGGCAGCCATGGCTTGGGCGGAACTGATGTCCGGGGTGGGGATGGAACTGCTGCGCGCCATTGCCGTGACGCTGCAACAGCCCGAGGACTATTTCGACGAACCGTTCCGGGAAGCACCGGCATGGATGGGAAAACTGGTCCATTATGTTGGCGGCGTGGTCAAAGAGGCCGGTGACCAGGGCGTAGGTTCCCATGCGGACTACGGGTTCGTGACGCTCCTGCTGCAGGACGATGTTGGAGGCCTGGAAGTAAAACCGCCGGGGACCTCCGAATGGCTTCCAGTGGAGCCCCTTCCCGGAGCACTGGTGGTGAACCTCGGCGAAATGCTGGAAGTAGCCACCGAGGGGTACCTTGCCGCCACGATCCACCGCGTGCAGGCACCGCCCCCGGGCGTGGACCGCTACTCGGTGCCGTTCTTCTGGTCGCCCCGCCTGGACTCGGTTATCCAGCCCGTTCCGCTGGCCCCGGAGTTGAAGGCAGCCGCACGCGGCATCACTGACGATCCCAGCAACCCGCTGCTCGCGTCCTTTGGGCTCAACATGCTCAAGGGCAGGATGCGGGCGCACCCGGACGTCACCGAGCGGCACTACCCGGACCTCCTGAAGCGGGGCTAGTCTCCCGCAAGGCTCAGATTTTGAACTTCCAGGCCTGCTGGGCCGGGCAGGAGTTCATCACAACGTCCAGGCCAGCGGCCTTGGCGCGTTCCGCGGCGGCTTCATCGATGACGCCCAGCTGAAGCCAGACAGCCTTGGCCCCGACGGCGATCGCCTCGTCCACGACCTTGCCAACCCTCTCCGAGTTCACAAAGCAATCCACGACGTCGATGGGCTGCTTTTCCGCCGGAATCTCCGCCAGGGTGCGGTACCCCGGTTCGCCGTGCACGGTATCGCCGGCAAGGTTGACGGGGATGATGTCCATGCCCAGCTGGTCCCGGATGAACAAGGACACGTCGTAGGCGGAGCGCCACTCGTTGGTGGTCAGGCCGACGATGGCCCACCGCCCTTTGGTCCGCATGAGGCTTTCAATGACTGCAGGATCGTTCGTGTGGCCCATGACATCAGCCTAACCCGGGCCGCAGACTGCCGGGCCGATGGGCAGCTATTTGCCGCCGGCAGCGGTTACCCGGGCATCTCCTGTACCTGTCCCTTGCCGGGAGCTTGCCGGGCCGGGCTTTTCCGGTGCGGCCCTTCCCGGTCCGCTGTCAGCGGCTTGTTTTGGTCCCGCTTTCCCTGGCCCGGCACTGTTCTCGAGTGCACGTCCTGGGGCTCCGGGATCGGCTTGGTCCTGGCCGCGAACTGCGTGGCCGGGAATGCCTTCGTCCGGCACCTTCTTCTTGTCCGCGTTCCCGGGCGCAGCCGTTCCCCGCGTCGATCCCCCGCCGATGTGGTTGCTCGGCCCGTCCGGCTGTCCTGATGGTTCGGCTGCGGGCGGGCAGATGCCCGCAGGAGTTGCCGCGGTTTGCTTCGGGCTTCCGCATTCGGGTCTTCCAGCGGAACCAGCCAAACCTTCGCCGTGCGGCCGCAGTTCTTTGCCCTGGGGAATGCCGGTGCCCTCCGGGGTTCCGGCGGAACCAGAGGCGGAACTGGCTGCGGGAACCGAATCCGGAGTTTGGTCTGCAGGGACCGCCACTCCACGGTATTCGGGCGTGGGCGCTGCCGGTACGCCGTGGGTGATCGCCCAATCCGGCGACCAGTCCCCCAGCAAGTGCTGTACGGATGCTGCACTGCTGCCGGGTGCGCTGCCGGCCGTGGCGGCTACGCCGCCAATACCCAGCCCCATTCCGGCAATCACTGCAAGTCCCACCACAGTGGGACGGTGACGGTTGGAGCGACGGCGGCGGGCCAGTTCGTCCCCGCCGCCAGCCAGCAGCCGGGCAAGTTCTCCCGAGGGCTCGGGAACGGGAAGCGACGCGAGGGAGCCAATCGATTCGAGTGCACTTCGAAGTGCGGCGTCATCCGGGTGGCCTGCGTCCGTGAGGACTTCATCGACCAGTTCGCGCAGCCTGCTTTCGGGTGTGGTCATGGCCGCAGGTACTCCTTCACTGCCGCAGCTTCGCGCAGTTTGAGGATGCCGCGACGTTGCAGCTGCTTCACAGCTCCTGCGCTCTTCCCCATGGTTTCCGCTGTTTGTTCGACGGTGAGCCCGGCAACCAAGCGCAGTGACAGCACTTCCCGCTGCTCGTCCTGCAAAGATTCCAGCAACCCCACGATTTCTCCTGGCGCCATCCGTTCGAGCGCTTCCGCTTCAGCGGACGGGTTCTCCCGCCCGTCCAGTTCAGGTTCGAAGGGTAGCCTGGCCGGGGTGCGGCTCTGCCGCCGGTGGTCGTCAACCATGCGGGCGTGGGCCACCGAGAAGATGAACGTGCGCAGGCCTGCGCTGCCGCCGTTCACTGAGTTCAGGCGTGGCAAAACAGAAAGGAAGACCTCCTGCATTGCTGCCTCCGGATCCTCGGCTCCACGGGCTTTGAAATAGCCCAATACCTGTGACGCATACGTCCGGTAGACGACGCCGAAGGCTGAGGAACCAGAATCTGGATCTCGCAGGGACTCGTCTGTCAGTGCATCGGTCACGGACGTGGTGCCTTTGGTCGGTGCGGGGATGGCTGGGCAGGAAGGCCCGTTGCCGGAATGCCTTTGCCCGCTTACTTTACCCCGCAGTAACCACCGCGCACCGGACCGCCACGTGCACTGCCGGTTCCGGCCGTGCGCAGCTGTCCCTGCTGCCGGAGAGTTAAAGAGCCGGCCTGGAACGTGATGGGGGACAAGTTCCAGGCCGGCGCTACATAAAGGTAATCGTCCCCGGGCGGCGAAAGGTTACGCCTCTTTCAGGAAAGTTTTTTTTGGCCGTGGGCTGCCACTGCCCGGGACGGAGTGGAAGCAACCTCAGTTGGCCAGTTCCGCCCGGCTCCGGCGCCGGTCCCAGTGTGCGGGGTCGGCGTGGCGGCGAAGACCCTTGGCCGTGGCGATGGCATGAAGCCTGGCCACCGCCCGGTCATCGAGGATGGGTTCGGTGGCGGGAGCGGCTGCGGCGACAGTCACCGACGGCGTTTGGGCTCCGGCAGGGCACAGGTCCGTCACCAAACCGGTCCCGGCGCACTCCCGGACCGCGGCGATCCCCACCACGACGGACGCTTTGTCGTTGAAGGCCTGCGAGACCGCCATCACCGCCCCGTCCGCTCCCACGAGCCTGAACCTGAACTTCGACTGGGGATCAAGGAAAACTTCGAACTTGCCCGCCATGGCGCACTTCCTTCCGGTTGTGAGCGGATCTCCGGACGGCATCTCCGCCGATGGTCCGGCTGGCGCGCGGCCGCGCCTGTCCCGCAAAGTGGTGGACGTGCTTGCCAGGCAGTCCTCGAATGCTGTCCCAAAAGTCTGGCTGTCCGGGATGAACGCCCACAAGGCAATGCAGGTAAACCCTGTGTAAATTGAGCTGCCGCGGGCTTGGAAGGAAACGAACAAGCGGCGGGGCACCCGCAAAGGTGGCCCGCCGCCGTCGTCCCCACCCGCTCCCTAGCCTCGCAAGCTCGGCCAGGGAACCCTGCGGGCGTGGGCCCAAGTATTAGTCGTTGATGAGGTCGTTCACCACGATGGTCTGGTCCCGGTCCGGTCCCACGCCAATAGCGGAGAAACGCGTCCCCGACAGCTTCTCGAGCGCCAGGACGTAGTTGCGCGCGTTCTCCGGCAGGTCTGCCAGGGTGCGGGCACCCGTGATGTCCTCGGTCCAGCCGTCGAAGTATTCGAAGATGGGCTTGGCGTGGTGGAACTCGGTCTGCGTCATCGGCATCTCGTCGTGCCGGACGCCGTCAACGTCGTAAGCCACGCACACCGGGATCTGTTCGATGCCGGTGAGGACGTCCAGCTTGGTGACGAAGTAGTCCGTGAAGCCGTTGACGCGGGACGCGTGGCGGGCCAGGACGGCGTCGTACCAGCCGCAGCGGCGGGGGCGCCCCGTGTTGACGCCGAACTCACCGCCGGTCTTCTGCAGGTAAACGCCCATCTCATCAAACAGTTCGGTGGGGAACGGGCCTGCGCCCACGCGGGTGGTGTAGGCCTTGATGATGCCGATGGAGCGGGAGATGCGGGTGGGACCGATGCCCGAGCCCACAGATGCGCCGCCAGCGGTGGGGTTGGAGGAGGTGACGAACGGGTACGTGCCGTGGTCGACGTCGAGGAACGTTGCCTGGCCGCCTTCCATCAGCACTACCTTTCCCTCGTCCAGGGCAGTGTTCAGGACCAGGGTGCTGTCGATGACCAGCGGGCGGAGCCGCTCGGCGAAGGACAGGAAGTATTCGACGATCTCATCGACCACAACGCTTCGGCGGTTGTAGATCTTGACCAGGACCTCGTTCTTCTGGTGCAGCGAGCCCTCCACCTTCTGGCGAAGGATGGACTCGTCGAAGACGTCCTGGACGCGGATGCCCAGGCGGGCCACCTTGTCCATGTAAGCGGGGCCGATGCCGCGCCCGGTGGTGCCGATGGCGCGCTTGCCAAGGAAGCGTTCAGTGACCTTGTCCAGGACCTGGTGGTACGGCGCCACGAGGTGGGCGTTTGCGGAGACGCGCAGTTTGGACGTATCCGCACCGCGTGCCTGCAGGCCTTCGATTTCCTGGAAGAGGGCCTCAAGGTTGACCACGCAGCCGTTACCAATGATGGGGACTGCGTTGGGGCTGAGAATGCCTGCCGGAAGCAGCTTGAGTTCGTACTTTTCACCGCCTACGACGACGGTGTGCCCGGCGTTGTTGCCGCCGTTGGGCTTGACGACGTAGTCAACACGGCCGCCCAGCAGGTCGGTGGCCTTGCCTTTTCCTTCGTCGCCCCACTGGGCTCCTACGATCACAATTGCTGGCATGGGATCCTCCCCCATTCGTTCGGGCCGGCCGGGCGCCACAGCGTGGCGGTCCTGGTTCAGCGCCGTTCATGAGAATGCCCCGAGTGGACCGGCTTCCGCCGTTCCGCAGGCGGATTGGCGATCGCGTTGGCCCCGGGGCCCTTACCACCCAAGTTTAGCCGATAGTGCACTTTGTCCACTCGCTGGGACGTCCCGGTTCTTTACGCGCGGTAAAGAACCGGGACGTCCCGTCCTGAAGCGGTTACTCGTCGTCGGCCTCGCCTGCCGGGCGGGAGGTCTGCTCGGCGAGGGTGTCCCAGAAGGAGGTGTCGGCGTCGGCAATTGAACCATCCGCGATGGCGGCGGCGGTGGACGTCAGCGTGATGACGGTCTGCTTGATCAAGTAGCCGTTGCTGCGCTGTCCCAGCGCGTAGCCGTCGAGGTAGTGGTCCGACATGCCGCGCATCTCAAAGAGCAGGGTGGCGATGCCGTATTCCACCGAGATGCCGTTGCGGCTGATGGTCTCGGCGCTGCCGCCCTGGTACTTGCCGAGGTGGCCCCAGCCGGTGGAGTCGACGTTGTCGAAGACCACGGCGCCCAGCTGCTTGGACCGTTCGACGACGGCGGGATCGGCGTTGGGGGTGGTGGGGTACAGGATGGAGCCGGATACCAGTTTGCCGTCGCGTTCTGCCCGGGTGCCCTGGTGGTGCAGGTCGATCATGTAGTCCACCCGGTATTTGCGCATCACGTTGTTGTGCAGGGCCTGGGTTTCCGGCTGGATTTTGGCAATGTGGTCTCGATTCAGGTCCACGCCCGTGGCGTTGAAGCGGGTCATGTTGCGGTCACCCTTGGCGATGTAATCCTCCAGGGAGAAGTTGACGTCACCCATGGCGCCGTCCGCGTTGAGCATGGGAACCACCAGGATGTTGACGCCCTTGAGGATGTCGGCCGATTTTCCGGTGCCCAGGTGCTTGACGAACTCCAGCGCACCCTCTGTGGTGAGCTGTTCGTTGCCGTGCTGCTGGGTCAGGTAGAGGATGGTGGGCTTGGCCGGGTCAGAGATGTACTTGACCAGGTGGATGTCGCGGCCCTTGACCGTTTTGCCGATGACCTCAAGTTCCATGGCCGGCTGTTTGGCGTCCTGGTCCTTCAGGAACGACACCATCTGGTCATAGGTGGCCAGCTTCGAGGTGGTGATCTGGCCGTTGCCGCCGTAGTTGGGGCCCTCCCCCACAGCGATAGCCGGGGCAGGAGCGGCGACAACCGCCAGAGCCAAAGCCCCTGAAACGGCTAGGGTCCTAAAAGTAGCCAGGGATTTCTTCACGTGCGTTACCTCTTTCGAGTGCATTGAGTGCGTCCAGCCGCCATGTCCCCCATTGCGCGCTGTGACAACAGCCAACCAAGCTGATTGAAACCTGTCAATGGACTCGACAAAACCTGGGAAACCCATGACAGCTTTCCCGTAGCCACGAAGCGGCCCTGGTAGCCCGCTGCCGCAGAATCACGGGAAGGGCGAAACCCCGGCTGTGCGTCCGGTCACCGGAATACGCGCAACCGGCGTTTCGCTTCCCGGGGCTTGCTAAACTGGGGAAGGCCGGGTTGACCGGCCCACCCCAACACACCGCCGATGTCGAGTTGCGCCTTCACGCGCCCTCCTCCGCAGGCGGAAGCACCGCCAATCCCCGCAG
The DNA here is from genome assembly GCF_900105535.1 of Pseudarthrobacter equi. NCBI lineage: Bacteria > Bacillati > Actinomycetota > Actinomycetes > Micrococcales > Micrococcaceae > Pseudarthrobacter > Pseudarthrobacter equi. The sequence continues at coordinate 1,003,287 of NZ_LT629779.1, read as the reverse complement.
GAGACCCAGCACCATATGACCGCCCTTGCACCAGAATCCCTTCACGAACAGCTCCTGAACCGCCGCTACGAGCCCAACGTCGCCGCCGTCAACGAACTGTGCGATTCCCTGCAGGACACCAGGCCGGGCACGGTGGTGCCTTACGTCGACCCCATGCACGACGTTGACGAATGCCGCATCATCAGCCTGTTCTCCAACATCGGCGAGGCGGACAGCTCCGGCTTCATCTCCGCCGGTGACCAGGACGCTGCCACCCGCATGCTCGGCATCCAGTGGAAGCTGGGGCTGCGGCCCGAGTACGTCATGCCGTGGAACGTCCACCCCTGGCACGTCCCGGGCGAACCGAACGGCAAGTTCACCCCGGACCAGATCCAGGCCGGCCTCAAGCCGCTGCTCAAGTTCCTCGCCCTGGTCCCGCGCGCTTCGGTCATCGTGGCGCACGGCACCGAAGCCAACAGGCTGGCCAACGCGCTCCTGAAGACCGAGGTGCCGCTGCTGTGGCGCCGCGGCCTGAAGACCTACAAGGTGCGCTCCCTCAGCGGCCGCGCCTTCGCCGGTTCCCCGGCACGCCAGGAAGAGTTCCTCCAGGACATGCGCACGGCCTACGCAGACGCCATGGCCCGCACAGGCCTGCAGCGCGCATAACCACCAGACGCACAATAAACGACGGCGGGCGGTCACCTTTCCCAAGAAAGGTGACCGCCCGCCGTCGTCGTTTGAAGGGGCCTCCGCCGCCGAGGGTTCCCTGGCTGAGCGCAGCGAAGCTAGGGAGGCGGTGGGGACCTATTTGCCCTCGATGGCCGCCTTGGCCGCGGGGTCGGAATCGTTGAGGAACTTCTCGATCCGCTCCGGTTCATCGGCTTCACCGATGGCCGAAGAGGCCCGCCCCAGCGAGTAGAGCGCCCGCAGGAACCCGCGGTTGGGCTCGTGCTCCCAGGGGATGGGGCCCACGCCGCGCCAGCCGTTGCGGCGCAGCGAGTCCAGCCCGCGGTGGTAGCCAACGCGGGCGTAAGCGTAGGAGTCTATGGTGCGTCCCTCCGCCCAGGCCTCCTCGGCAAGGATGGCCCACAGCAGTGACGACGTGGGGTTCTTCGCCACGAGGTCAACGGCTTCCTGGCCGAGCGCCAGGTGCTGGTAGATCTCGGATTCTGCCGGCAGGAGCGTGGGCTCCGGCCCCATCAGGTTCCTGCGGAACTCATCCGACATTTAGAAGGTCTTTCCGGCTGAACCGAGCTGCTTGGTGGCTTCCACAACGCGGGCGGCGAGGCCGGCTTCGGCGGAGGCGCCCCAAACGCGGGGATCGTAGGTCTTCTTGTTGCCCACTTCGCCATCCACCTTCAGGACGCCGTCGTAGTTGCGGAACATGTGGTCCGCCACCGGACGCGTGTAGGCGTACTGGGTGTCCGTGTCGATGTTCATCTTGATGGTGCCGTAGGACACGGCGTCGGCGATTTCCTGGTCCGAGGAGCCGGAGCCGCCGTGGAACACGAGGTCGAACGGGCTGTCCTTGCCGATCTTCGCGCCAACCTGTGCCTGGATGTCCTTGAGGATTTCCGGGCGGAGCTTGACGCCACCGGGCTTGTAAACACCGTGGACGTTGCCGAAGGTCAGGGCCGTGATGTAGCGGCCGTTCTCGCCGGAGCCCAGGGCTTCGATGGTGGCCAGGGCGTCCTCGACGGTGGTGTACAGCTTCTCGTTGATCTCGTTCTCGACGCCGTCTTCCTCGCCACCCACGGTGCCGATTTCAACTTCGAGGATCATCTTGGCAGCGGCCGTGCGGGCCAGCAGTTCGCGGGCGATGCGCAGGTTGTCCTGCAGGGTTTCGGCGGAACCGTCCCACATGTGGGAGTTGAAGATGGGGTTGCGGCCGGCCTTGACCTCGGCCTCGGAGGCCGCGAGCAGGGGCAGGACGAAGCCGTCCAGCTTGTCCTTGGGGCAGTGGTCCGTGTGGAGGGCGATGTTGACGCCGTAGTTCTTGGCCACTTCACGGGCGAAGGCCGCGAAGCCCAGGGAACCGGCCACCATGTCTTTGGTGGAGGCGCCGGACCAGTAGGCCGCACCGCCGGTGGAGACCTGCACGATGCCGTCGGACTCAGCCTCGGCGAAGCCGCGCAGGGCCGCGTTCAGCGTCTGCGAGGACGTGACGTTCACTGCCGGGAAAGCGAATCCGCCCGCCTTCGCACGGTCGATCATTTCGGAGTAGATCTCTGGGGTTGCAATGGGCATGCTGACTCCTCTGCTGAGTTTCGTCTGTGGGTTGGAAGACCCTCAAGTAGACCGCTTACGGCTAGGCACCATCCTAGCGATATCCGCCACACCGCCGAGTTTCTGGTCGGCAGTCGGTAACACTCGCTGACGGGCCGCCGCAGTCAGCCCTGGACGTGCTGGTTGAAGACGTGCCGGCGGACCCACGCGTGCATGGCGATCGCTGCGGCGGAGGCTGCGTTGATGGAACGGGTGGAACCAAACTGTTCGATGGACAGCGTGGCTTCGGCAGCTTCGTGGACCTCCGCCGTCAGGCCCGGTCCTTCCTGCCCGAACACCAGCACGCAGTCGCGGGGCAGCTCATAGGTTTCCAGCGGCACGGAGTCCGGGAAGATGTCGATGCCGATGATCGCCAGCCCCTCCCCCTGCGCCCACTGGACGAAATCCTCCACCGTGGGGTGGTGGCGGACGTGCTGGTAGCGGTCGGTGACCATGGCCCCGCGCCGGTTCCACCGCCGTCGTCCGATGATGTGGACCTCTTTGGCGAGGAAGGCGTTGGCGGTGCGCACCACAGTGCCGATGTTGAGGTCGTGCTGCCAGTTTTCGATGGCCACATGGAAGTTGTGCCGCCGCGAATCCAGCTCCGCCACAATCGCCTCGTGCTTCCAGTAGCGGTATTTGTCCAGCACGTTGCGCCGGTCACCGTCCGCCAGCAGGTCAGGATCCCAGTGGTCGCCTTCGGGCAATTCGCCTTCCCAGGGCCCGACGCCGACCTCCGCCCTGGGTGCCCCGGTTTCCGTTGCGTCGGCTTCTTCGGATGAGTGGTGGGGCGCGTCTGCCATCCCGGGCGTTTGGTTCACCCCTCAACACTAGACTGGACCTTTGGGCGATCATCACGCCCCCTCATCACAGGCGTCGACACTCGGAGGCAGGCATGGCAGAAGCGGACAAGGTCAAGGACGCACCGGCGGTGTACCGCAGCGGCCAGGACATTGAGTGCTGGCTGACAGACATGGACGGTGTCCTGGTCCACGAGAACCAGGCCGTGCCGGGCGCCGCTGAGCTCATCCAGCGGTGGGTGGACACGTCCAAGCGCTTCCTGGTCCTGACCAACAACTCGATCTTCACGCCCCGCGACCTTGCGGCCCGGCTGCGTGCGTCCGGCCTGGAGATCCCCGAAGAGAACATCTGGACGTCGGCGCTGGCCACGGCCCAGTTCCTGAAGGACCAGGTGCAGGGCTCAGGGTCCGGCAACCGCGCGTACACCATCGGCGAAGCAGGACTGACGACGGCGCTGCATGAGGCCGGCTTCATCCTCACCGACCAGGATCCGGACTTCGTTGTGCTGGGCGAGACGCGCACCTATTCCTTCGAGGCGATCACCATGGCCATCCGCCTCATCCTCGCCGGGGCCCGGTTCATCGCCACCAACCCCGACGCCACGGGCCCGTCCAAGGACGGTCCCATGCCGGCCACCGGAGCCATCGCGGCGCTGATCACCAAAGCCACGGGACGGGAACCCTACATTGTGGGCAAGCCCAACCCGATGATGTTCCGCTCGGCCATGAACCAGATCGACGCCCATTCCGAAACCACGGCAATGATCGGCGACCGGATGGACACGGACATCATCGCCGGCATGGAAGCCGGGCTGCACACGGTCCTGGTGCTGTCCGGCATCACGCAGCGGGACGAGATCGCCTCCTACCCCTTCCGGCCCAACCAGGTCCTGAACTCCGTGGCGGACCTGAAGAACCAGCTCTAGAACACTGTCACCCGGGAGCCGCCGGCCGGCAGCGGGAATTGCTCGTCCAGCAGTCCGTCCAGTAGCGGCCGGTAGATGTGCGGGTTCCACTGCGGGCTGGCGTGTGCGGGTGCGGCCCCGATGGTCTGGAGTCCGGTGGAGACCATGTTGTCCTTGAACGCCACCGCCCAAGCTTCCACCGCTGATTCGTAGCGCACGGTGCGGTCCTTGGGGTTGCCCAGGTAGGCCATCTTCGCATTCCCGATCTTCCCTGCGAAGCGGGTCCCGTCGAAGTGGTAGATGTAGGCGGATTCCGTCTGGATCAGCACGCTTGACGGCGCGATGGGCGAGAGCTGCTCCAGGGTCTGGTCGAGGATCTGGCGCCAGCTGCGTTCGTCCTTGTGGATGACCCGTTCGCCCAGCTCGTAGCCGCCGCGGAGGGTGGACGGGAACCGGAAGCCGCGCTCGTAAAGGAACACCACGCCGTCGAACCAGCTCTGGTCCAGGACGTCGTGCTTGCTGTACGGGCTGGAGTCCAGCACCACAAACTGGACCTGCACGCCGTGGATCTCCAGGAGCCGGGCAGCCACCTGGGTGGCCACCATGCCGCCGAAACTGTGCCCGTAGAAGAACAGCTTCTCGATCTTCTGTTCACGGACGTATTCGATGACGGCGATCACGATGTCGTCGATGTCCAGGCCTTGGTTGGAATACCCGACGGCGGCGAGCCGGGCACGCTTGTTCAAGGAACCACGGAGGGAGTTCAGGATCCACTGGGCCTCCTCCCAGCTGGTCTTGTATCCCGGGAACAGGAACCAGCTGGCGTCCGGGTAGTAGGCGTCGGCAAAGTCGTCCGGAACGGGCAGGATCTTGTCCGTCCGGCGCTGCGACTGCACCTCCCTGGTCAGCAGCATGTCCGCGGCAAGTACCCCGGAAGCACCCGTTGCGGTAAAGAAGCTGCGCCGGGAAAAGCGTTTGAGGGCAGCGGCTTGTGACAGCAGCCGGGCTGCGGTTGCCCCGCCCCGGCCCTGCGGATCAACCTTCCCCTCATACGGCACGCCTCTACCGTAGGCACAACTGAAGAGTCCGCCGCAAGAAGCCTTGCATAACCATTCAGTGACTGCCCTGTGCCGGGCCGGCCGTCAGCTGGCGGCCTGGCCCTCAGCTGCCGGGAAGGGTGCCTCCGGGTCCTGTTGGCGGCGGCCGAGCTCGCGTCCGATGTCCTTGTAGCGCCCCAGGAGGTCCGAGCCGGGGAAGGCCCCGGGGTGGTCCAGCAGCGCAAAGAGGGTGTCGCTGGCGGCGAGGAGTTCCTGTTCTGAATACTCCACCAGCTGCCGCCCGAACAGCTCCTCAAGCGCGGCGTCCGGCGCTACCTGGAGCCCCTCACCGAAGGCCCTGCCGTGGTTTGGGTGGGTGGCGTCGTCGTCGACGATATGCAGTGGCTGCACCTGCTGGGCAGCCTCGGCACCGGCCAGGTGTGCCCCAGCCAGCCTGTCGTGTGAACCCGTCAGGTGGAGCGAAACACCAGAGCCGTAGATGCCCGGCAGGGTGTTGGCGTCCATCGTGTTCAGGTCACTGCGCAGGCCCGCCAAGGCACTGGATTCCACCAGTGCGGCCTGCGAGAGGTCAACGCGGATGTGGGCACGCATGCCCATGCGGCGGACGCGCCGGATGATGTGGACAAGGTCCGGCCGGGAATCGTGGGTGAGGCTTCCGCGGACGTCGATTCTGACGATGTCAGCGGGGACGTCGAGGTTAACGAGCGCATTAAGAGAGCGGTCCATAGGTACTCCAAAAGAGGTTCTATGGCCGACGGCTCAACCTCGGCCAGCGTATCCCCGATGGTGTGCAGGCACAACCTGCGTTCCAGTACCTGCGTCAGCGCCTGCTCAGGCTGCCCGCGCGGGCGGCCTTCCTAGGCTGACTGTTCAGGCCTGCGGCTGCCGGGTTCCTGGTAGAACGTGCGTGTGCCGGTGCCGCCGACGGAATCAACCAACGATTTGGCGATGTCCCTCAACTTTGTATTGCTGTTGCTGGAAGCCTCGGTGAGGATTCGGATGGCAGCTTCCTGGCTGCACCGGTTTTGCGCCATCACAATCCCGATGGCAATGTCGATGATAGTGCGCGATTCCAGGGTTGCCCGGAGGTTCGCCGCGCTGTCCGTATGCAGGGAGAAGCGCACAGCCAGCCGCAGCGCCTGGGAAATCTCCCTCGTGAAGCCGCGGGCTTTCGCTGTGGCCCGCTCGTCGAACTTATGCGGGACATCCGAGTACAGGTTGAGCGCCGCCTTCGCATCGCCCTGCAGGTTGAAGGGCAGCGACAACACCGAACGCAACCCATAGGAAGCCACGGCGGAGGCATACTCCGGGCCCCACCGCTCTTCATCAAACAGGTCCGGGACGTGGACCTCACGCTCTTCCTGGGCGGCGGTCAGGCAGGGGCCTTGGGAAAGCGAATACTGGATCTCATCCACTTCGCGGGCGGAGTCGCTGCTCCAGCCGATCGTGGCGGCCTTCCGGTCACGAAGCAGCGTGATGCCGCACAGTGCGTCATCGCCCAGCCCGGCTACCTGGTGCGCCGAGAAACGTGCGAGCTCATTGAGGAACTCTTCAAAATCCGAGCTGTCCAGGATCAGGTCCTGGACCGTCTCGGTGGCGCTCAAGGGCTGGTCCGCGGTGGGCATGGGCAGGTTCTCCAAGGGTACTTAGGTGGCTTAGGAGAATATTAGGCCAGCGGCTGGCCCGGGCCAAGTGCGCAGGCCAGTCCCGTACCGCAGCCCTCCCCCGCCCAGCCCGGCTGTGAGCCGGGCTGGGTGGCCGGGCTGCGGGCCTGGGTCCAGCCGTCGCTGCCCGGGCCGGCGGTTGGGACCTAGTCGAGGCCCAGTTCGTCCTTGCCGAACGCAAAGAGGTAAGGCACTCCGGTTTCGGCTTCGATCTTTTCCTTGGCGCCGGTATCACGGTCCACGATCACTGCCACGGCCACAACGTTGCCGCCGGCCTTGCGGACGCCCTCGACGGCGGTCAGTGCGGATCCGCCGGTGGTGGACGTATCTTCGAGGACCAGCACGTTCCGGCCCTCCACCGAGGGGCCTTCCACCTGGCGCCCCATGCCGTAGGACTTCTGGGCCTTGCGGACCACGAACGCGTCCACGGTGCGGCCGGCGTCCACCGCAGCGTGCATGACGGCGGTGCCCACGGGGTCGGCCCCCATGGTCAGGCCACCTGCGCACTCAAAGCCGATGCCGGCGTCGTCCGCCATCTTCAGCATGACCTGGCCCACCAGCTTGGACGCCTCGTGGTGCAGGGTGATGCGGCGAAGGTCGATGTAGTAATCTGCCTCCGCGCCGCTGGAAAGGATGACCTTGCCGCGGACCACGGCAAGTTCCTTGATGAGTTCGAGCAGTCGGGCGCGGGCGGCTGCAGAGTCCACTGCAGTCTCACTGGGGGAAGTCATGGGTTCCAGTTTAGTGGGGCCGGGCCGGTGCGGTTGCTTGAGCAGGGTTGCCGCCGCTGGCTAGTGTGGACCACATGCGCGAACTCCAGGCCACCATCATTGAAGAAATGGGCGTGCAGCCCCGGATCGACCCCGCAGGGGAGGTGCGCAAACGCGTCACGTTCCTCAAGGAGTACCTCCAAGCCACCGGCACCAAGGGCTTTGTCCTGGGGATCTCGGGAGGGCTCGATTCCTCGCTGGCCGGAAAACTGGCACAGCAGGCAGTCGAGGAGCTTGAGGCGGAAGGCGTGGAAGCCAACTTCGTAGCCGTCCGCCTGCCCTACGGCGTGCAGCACGATGAGGAAGACGCGCAGGCCGCCCTGGACTTCATCAAGGCCAAGACCGAGTGGACCTTTAACATCTCCGCGGCCGTGGACGGCTTCGAGGACGAGTTCGAAAAGACCGCAGGCTCGGAGATTTCCGACTTCCACAAGGGCAACACCAAGGCCCGCACCCGGATGATCGCCCAGTACGCGCTGGCCGGCGAATTCAATTACCTGGTGATCGGTACGGACCACGGCGCGGAATCCGTTACCGGGTTCTTCACCAAGTTCGGCGACGGCGGCGCGGACATCCTCCCCCTGTTCGGTTTGAACAAGCGGCAGAACCGGGCCCTGCTGGCCGAGCTCGGTGCCCCGGCACGCATCTGGGAGAAAGTCCCCACCGCGGACCTGCTGGACGACCGGCCGGGCCGCACGGACGAGGACGAACTGGGCATCAGCTACGACCAGATTGACGACTACCTCGAGGGCCGCGAGGTTCCCGGGTCCGTCGCCGAATCCATCGAACAGAAGTACCTGCGCACGCGCCACAAGCGCACAGTCCCCGTCACCGTCTTTGATACGTGGTGGAAGGGCGAAGGCCGCTAGAGCCCCGCGCCGGACTGTACCGGCCACCCCACCGCTGATCTTCCCCTGCTTGCGGGGATCACGACGGCGCGTCTTCCCACAAAGGCGGCGCGCCGTCGTCGTACGTGGGCAAAGCCGGGGAGACTCAGCGGGCCGCGACACCTTCTCCCCCGCCCAATTGCTGGGTGATCCGGTGCGCCTCCGCCATGAGGAGGCCGCCCAGCTCTTCCTGCCGTTCCGGCTTGAAGCGCGGTTCAATGCCGGTCAGGGACAGCGCCCAGGCAGGCCTGCCGGACCTGTCGAACACGGCTGCACCCATCCCCCAGCTGCCTTCAAGGACGAGCCCGGGGTTCACGGAGTAGCCGGCCAGCCTGGTGCGTTCAAGGTTCTCCCGGACGATGCCGGCGGTGTGCCCGGCCGCGAAGGTTCCCGCGTGGGACTCCCAGTCCTGCAGGATCCCTTCCCGTTCCCCCTCGGGAAGGAAGGCCATGATGGCTGTTCCCGCCGACGCCACCCCCAAGGGAAACCGCACGCCCTCGTGCAGCACGAAGGAACGGACCGGGAAGCTGCCTTCCTCCCGCAGCAGGCATACCGTTTCCATGCCGCGGCGGATGGAGAAGAAGGCGCTCTCACCCGTGGCTTCGGCCAACCGCCGCAGGCTGGGCCGGGCGATGTCCTCCATGGGGAACCGGGCGGAGGCCACTGACCCCAGCAGCAGCATTTCGGGGCCCAGCACCCAGTTGCCGTTGGCGGGATCGTGGTCCAGCAGGCCCTCGGCGGCCAAGGAGGACAGGAGCCTGTGCACGGTGGGCCGGGTGAGCCCCGATTCGCGGACAATACCGGCCAGCGGCATGCCCCCCGCGCTGCGGCCAACCAGCCGCAGCAGGCTCGCGAGGCGACTGACCACCTGGGCGCCCTGCACTGGAGAATTGCCCATCAACGTCCTAATCGTCCATATTGTGGATACTTTCTTGCCCTTCGTCCACAGTATAGAACGCAGGCTGAAATGGGTGATTTTCAGCCTTGACGGGCTCGAGACGAGGACCGTAGTCTCCATACCCAGAAGCCGAGTCCACAAAGTGGACTGACCATCTCGATGAGGAGACACACCCATGAGCAAAATCCAGGACTCCGCGGCAGCCGCCCTGGAAGGCGCCCTGCAGGACGGCATCACCCTCGCCGTTGGCGGCTTCGGGCTCAGCGGCATTCCGGCAGACCTGATCGAAGCCGTCCGTGACTCCGGCGTGCAGAACCTCACCGTGGTCTCCAACAACATGGGCGTGGACGGCAAGGGCCTGGGCATCCTCATCGAAGCGGGGCAGGTCCGCAAGGTGATTGCCTCCTACGTGGGGGAAAACAAGCTCTTCGCCCAGCAGTACCTTGCCGGAAAGCTGGAGGTTGAATTCACGCCCCAGGGGACCCTCGCGGAGCGGCTCCGGGCGGGAGGGGCGGGCATCCCGGCGTTCTACACGAAGACCGGTGTGGGCACGCTGGTGGCAGAAGGAAAGCCGCTGGAAGTATTCGACGGCGAAACGTACGTCCGCGAGCGCGCCATCATTGCCGATGTCGCCCTTGTCCATGCCCACACCGCCGACACGGACGGCAACCTCGTCTACCGCTACACGGCCCGGAATTTCAATCCCGTGGTGGCCACGGCCGGCAAGCTGACCATCGCCGAAGCCGAAGTGATCGTGCAGCCCGGAGAAGTGGATCCCAACCATGTGGTCACCCCGGGCGTCTTCGTCCAGCGCCTGGTGCAGGCAACCAACCGCGTGAAGGACATTGAGCAGCGGACGGTGCGGCCGCGCACCGATCTTGTGTCCGCCTGACCGGCGCCGGCACCCGCAGCAACCGCCCGCAACTCAATGGCCCGTAACTCAATGGAGAGCACACAACAATGAACACCGCGCAGATTCAAGACGAGGATGTCCGCCAGAAGGGCTTGGCCCGGATGGCGGAAAGCCTCGCCGGATGGACGCAGAAGTGGTTCCCGGACGCCTACATCTTTGCCCTCGCCGGCGTCGTCCTGGTCGCCATTGCCGCCCTGGCCATCGGGGCTTCCCCCAAAGCCGTGGTGGACTCCTTCGGCAACGGGTTCTGGGACCTCACCGCCTTCACCCTGCAGATGGCCATGGTGGTGCTCACCGGCTATGTGGTGGCCACGTCCCCGCCCGTTGCCCGGCTGATCAACCGCCTGGCCGTCATTCCGGGATCCGCCCGGGCGGCGGTGAGCTTCGTGGCCGTCATGTCCATGTCCGTCTCGTTCATCAACTGGGGCTTGAGCCTGATCTTCGGCGGCCTCCTGGCCCGGGCCATCGCCCGGCGTTCGGACCTCACGGTCGACTACCGCGCCCTCGGTGCGGCCGCCTTCATGGGGCTCGGTGCAGTGTGGGCCCTGGGGCTGTCCTCCTCGGCGGCCCAATTGCAGGCAACAAAGGCCTCGATTCCGCCGGCGCTGCTGCAGATCACCGGGGTCCTGGACTTCGGCACCACCATCTTCACCTGGCAGTCGCTGCTGACGCTGGTGATCCTGATGCTCCTCACCACCGTGATCGCGCATTTCTCGGCTCCCACAGGAAAGGCCATCCGGACGGCCGAGGATATGGGCGTGGACCTGGATGACGAACCCGAGGCCCCCGCCGAAAAGTCGCGGCCGGGTGAATGGCTTGAGTACAGCCGGATCCTGCCCATCATTGCCGGTGTCCTGACTCTGGGCTGGCTGGTCTCGCAACTGCTCACGCTGCCCATCCTTTCAGTGGTCAGCTCGCTGAACGGCTACCTGCTGGTGTTCCTGATGCTGGGCCTGGTGCTGCACGGTACTCCCCGGAAGTTCCTGCAGGCGGTCACCAAGGCCGTGCCCGCCACCGCCGGCATCCTGGTCCAGTTCCCGCTCTACGCAGCCATGGCAGCCATCCTCACGAAGGCCGCCGGGGCTGACGGGCTCACCGTCTCCGAGCACCTGGCCCACTTCTTCACGAGCATCGGCAGCAACGGCGCATTCGCGGTGGTCATCGCCCTCTACACGGCCCTCCTGGGCATGTTCGTCCCGTCCGGCGGTGGCAAGTGGCTGGTGGAGGCGCCGTACGTGATGCAGTCCGCCACGGACGTCAACATGAACCTGGGCTGGACCGTGCAGATCTACAACATGGCCGAGGCCCTGCCCAACCTCATCAACCCCTTCTTCATGCTGCCCCTCCTGGCCGTGCTGGGGCTGCGCGCCCGGGACCTGGTGGGCTTCACCTTCCAGCAGTTCCTGTTCCACCTTCCGGTGGTCCTGCTGCTGGCCTGGCTGCTGGGAATGACCTTCGAGTTTGTTCCGCCGGTCATTCCCAAATAGCCGTCCCCTGGCGGCACCCCCAAACAACCGACAAGACATTGAGAATCGAGGAACCCATGGCCTGGACCAGGGATGAAATGGCTGCAATTGCGGCAGAGGAACTGAACGACGGCGACTACGTCAACTTGGGTATCGGCATCCCCACGCTGGTGGCCAACAACCTGCCCGACGGCGTGCGGGTGGTCCTGCAGAGCGAGAACGGACTCCTCGGCATGGGGCCGTTCCCCTATGAGGGCGAGGAGGACGCGGACCTCATCAACGCCGGCAAGCAGACCGTCACGGTGCTTCCCGGCGGCAGCATCTTCGACTCCGCCACGTCGTTTGGCATGATCCGCGGCGGCCACGTGAAGGTGGCTATCCTCGGCGCCATGCAGGTCTCCGGCAATGGCGACCTGGCCAACTGGACCATCCCGGGCAAGATGGTCAAGGGCATGGGCGGGGCCATGGACCTGGTGGCCGGGACGCCCCGGGTTGTGGTCCTCACCGAGCACAACGCCAAGGACGGCACGGCGAAGATCGTCCGCGAATGCACGCTCCCCCTGACCGGCCTCAGCTGCGTGGACCGGATCATCAGCGACCTTGCGGTCTTCGACCTGGTGAAGGATGGCGAAGTAACGGGCGACGGCGGGCGGCAGCTCACGCTGACCCGGCTGGCGCCGGGGGTCACCGTGGAGGACATCCAGGAAAAGACTGATGCGGATTTCGAAGTCCGCCTTGAGAACGAGGAAGTGGCGGCATGAGCCTGAAGGAACAGTTCGGCAAGGATGTCCTGATCACCGGGTGGGGCCACAGCAGGTTCGGAAAGCTCACCGATGACACCCTGGAATCACTGATCGTGCAGGTGGCCACCGATGCCATCGCAGGCGCGGGTGTTGGGCCCGGGCAGATCGATGAAATCTATGTGGGCCAGTTCAACTCCGGCATGATGCCGCTGGCGTTCCCGTCGTCGCTGGCTTTGCAGGTTTCCCCGGACCTGGCCAATGTCCCGTCCACCCGCGTGGAAAACGCGTGCGCCTCCGGTTCGGCAGCATTCCAGCAGGGCACCAAGTCGCTGCTGGCGGGCACCGCCAAAACCGTCCTGGTGATCGGCGCCGAAAAGATGACCCACGCAGGGGCTGACGTGGTGGGCGCGGGCCTGCTCGGCGCCGATTACGACATGGCCGGCAAGGCCTCGACCACCGGCTTCACCGGGCTGTTTGCCGAAGTGGCCAAGCACTACGCCAAGCGTTACGACCCGGCCGGGAACCTGGGCGATGTGCTGGGCAGTATCGCCGCCAAGAACCACCGCAATGGCGTGGATAACCCCTACGCGCAGCTCCGGAAGGACCTCGGCGAAGAGTTCTGCCGGACCGTGTCGGACAAGAACCCCATGGTGGCGGACCCGCTGCGCCGCACGGACTGCTCCCCCGTCTCGGACGGAGCGGCCGCCGTCGTGCTCTCCACCTCCCCCACGGCAGGCGCCCACCCTGCCGTGCGGCTCGCCGGGTTTGGCCAGGCCAACGACTTCTTCCCGGCCGCACGCCGGGACCCCACGGCCTTCGAAGCCACCAGGGTCTCTTGGCAGCGCGCCCTGGCGATGGCCGGGGTCGGAATTGAAGACCTGGACCTCGCCGAAGTCCACGACTGCTTCACCATCGCCGAACTGCTCATGTACGAGGCCATGGGACTGACCGAACCAGGCCAGGGCGCCCGCGCTCTCGAGGAAGGGTGGGTTTTCAAGGACGGGAAGCTGCCGGTCAACGTCTCCGGCGGCCTCAAGTCCAAGGGCCACCCCGTGGGTGCCACCGGCGTCTCGCAGCACGTGCTCGCGGCCATGCAGCTGACCGGCACCGCCGGCGACATGCAGCTCGCGGCACCGCGCCGGGCAGCGGTCCAGAACATGGGCGGCGTGGGCATCGCCAACTACGTCAGCATCCTCGAGGCCGTCTGACCGGCCGCTGAATCTGCCCACCTTTGGCTGCCGATAACGGCGCGTCGCACCAAAAGTGCGGCGCGCCGCCGTCGTACCGGGCCAAAGGTGGTGAATCCCGGCGCCCCGGCTGCGAAGCAGGCTAGCCGTGGCTCCGGATCAGGGCGGCGATCTCCGCAAAGCCCAGCCGTTCGGCGTTCTGCAGCGCAGTCCGGCCCTCCGCGTCCCGGATACCCGGGTCCCCGCCGGCCTCCAGCAGCAACCGCACCACTTCCTGCTGCCGGGGACCGCCATTGTTCAGGAGGATGGCTTCCTGCATGGCCGTCCAGCCCAGGTTGTTCACGTGGTTGACGGGTACGCCTGCGGCAACCAGGATCTTCGCCGTCTCCACATGCCCATGCTCGCTGGCCGGAATCAGGGCAGTCCCGCCGTAGCGGTTGATGCTGGATACGTCGGCGCCGGCCCCCAGGGTCAGCTGCAGGACCTCGTTGAAGCCTTCGGCGCCGGCGTAGAGGAAGGCCGAGTCCTGGATGGAGTCCTTGGCATTGACGTTGCCGCCCCGGCCCACCAGTTCGCGGACCAGCGGCGCGTTGTTGGCCTTTGCGGCAGCAATCAGTTCTTGGTCCAGCGCCGCCTGGGCTTCGGCGGAGAGCGCCGCCGGGGTTGCCGCCGGCCCTGAAGCAGGAGGGCCGGGTTGGGCGTCAACGGTTCCGCTGGGGACCGCAGTACTGGTGGGGACCGCAGTACTGGGTGAAGGCGCGGCCGACGCCGGTCCACTGGATGGTGCCGGAGCAGGGCTTTGGCACGCCGTCAGGATGAGGGCCAGGGCGCCGGCGGCCAGCAAGCCCTGGGCACGTATGCCAGTGCGCCTCATACGGGCAGCCTACTTTCCGGCGGGGGCGCCCGCGATGGCTGCAGCTCCGGCGGTGGCGCAGGCCTCGTCCAGGGCGCCGTCCGGTGCGCCGCCAACCCCGACGCCGGCCAGTGAAACCCCATTGACCTTGAGCGGGACGCCGCCGGCCAGGAACAGGGTGCCGGGGAGGTCTGCAATGGATGGACCGTTGCCGTTAATCCGCTTGGCCAGCTCACTGGTGGGCGTACCGAACGCTGCTGCGGTGTAGGCCTTCTGCTTGGCGGCTTCGATGGTGTGCTCCGCTGCATTGTCCCCGCGGAGGAGTGCCTGCACGGTGCCGAACCGGTCTACCACGGCAACGGTGACGAACGGGAGCTTGTCCGCCTGGCACTTGGCCAGGGCGGCGTTCACGGCAGCGGCGGAGGCCCCCACGGAGATGCGGTTCTGCTGGACGACGGTTTCCGGCGCAGGCTGGACGTCCACGGCGGGAACGGCCGCCGGCGCAGGGGTTGTTCCTGCGTTGGCCGCTGCAGTGATTCCGGCGGTGAGGACCAGGGCACCGGCTGCGGCGGCGGCAAGGGCTGTGCGGGACTTCTTCATGGTGGCTCCTTGGGTTAGGCAGGCGATCGCTGCGAACACGTCAATCCTTCCGGCAGGCGCCCCGCCTGCCATCGGGCCTTTGCATGGTCCCTGCTGCGACCAAAGGATGGCCGTATCAGCCAAATGGATGAGAGACCCGCCCCGGCCGCCGGCAATAGCATGGAAGGGCAGCATTCCCCCACCAGACCGGAAATTCCATGACAGCCCCAGGCCCTGACCATCCCCCGAGTCCTGCCGGGCTGCCCCGGCTGGGCAACATCGACACCGCGGTCCATGCGGGATTCGCCGTCCTCCTGGTGGCGTCGACCGTCCGGTACGTCATGCGCCACCCGCCCGCGGACAACGTTCTGGTCCTGTGCCTGGCTGCGGCAGCCTCCCTGCTGTATGCGGGCGTTTCGGTGCTTGCCAGGCGCGGTCTGCCCGGGCCGGCGTGGATGGCCGCCCTGGTGGCCGTCTGGGCGGTCCTGGTGATCGCTGCACCCAGCTTTGCCTGGTGCTCGTTTGCCCTCTTCTTCCTCTGCCGTGCCGCGATCAGCGGTGTTGCCGCGTACGTTGCCGCGGGAATCATTGCCGTTGCCACGGCGGCCGGCCTGTTCAGGCTCAGCGGAGGCACGGACCTGGCCATGCTCCTGGGCCCGCTGGCCGTGGGCGTGATGCTGACCCTTATCCATGACCGGATCCGCAACGATGCCGAGGAGCAGCGGCGGCTGCACGCTGAGGTGTCCACCGCGCAGGGGCAGCTGGCCGCCAGCGAACGGCGGGCGGGCGCCATTGCCGAGCGGGAGCGGGTTTCCCGCGAAATCCACGACACCGTGACCCAGGGCCTGGCCAGCAGCCTGCTGTTGCTCGAGGCCGCCGGGCGCACGTGGCCCGCACCTGCCGCCCACTCGGACCTGCGGCAGGCCACTTCCCTGCTGCGGGACAACCTGGCCGAAACCCGAAGCCTGGTCCATGATCTTGCCTCCCCCGGGCTCGAAGGCTCGCCCCTGCCGGAGGCCCTGCTGACGGCCGCGCGCCGCTACCTTCCCGACGCCCGGCTCCTGGTCACCGGCGAACCACGGCCGGTGGCGGCAGACATCCGGCACACCTTGCTGCGCGTGGTCCAGAGTGCAGCGTCCAACGTGCGGCTCCATGCCTCCGCAACCACCGCCACCGTGACCCTCGGGTTCCTGCCGGACGCCGTCACCCTGGACGTGTACGACGACGGCGCCGGCTTTGATCCGGCGGCGGCAGCACCGCCGTCGGACGCCGGAGGGTACGGCCTTCGGGCCATGCGGCAGCGCGTGGAACAGCTTGGCGGGACGTTCTCCGTGGAAAGCGCCCCCGGCGAGGGCACCATCGTGGCGGCGCAGCTCCCCGCTGGCCCCTCGGCGGCACCAACGGACGGAAGCCAGGCATGAATGCCATTACCGTGCTCCTGGTGGATGACCACCTGGTGGTCCGCAGCGGGCTGCGCGCCCTGCTGGGCACCCAGCCGGACATCGAGGTGGTGGCCGACGCCGCGTCCGGGGAGGAAGCCCTGGAGCTGGTGCGGGAGCTGTCGCCCGGCGTCGTGGTCATGGACCTCGCCATGGGCGGCGGCATGGACGGCATCGAAGCCATCCGGCGCATCCGCGGGCTCAACAGCAGGCAGGCCATCCTGGTGTTCACCACCTACGATTCGGACGCGGACATTGTGCGTGCCGTGGATGCCGGTGCCATGGGTTACCTGCTGAAGGACGCCGCGCCGGAAGAGATCTTCTCGGCTGTCCGCGGCGCGGTGCAGGGCAGGAGCGTAATGAGCCCGCCGGTGGCTTCGCGGCTCTTCCAGCAACTCCGCAATCCGGAGGAGATCCTCACTCCACGCGAGGCGGAGCTGCTGAGCCTGCTCACCCAGGGGCTCAGCAACCGCGAACTCGGCCAACGCCTTTTCATCTCGGAAGCCACCGTCAAAACCCACCTGGCGCACATCTATTCGAAGCTGGGAGTGGAAACCCGGGCCGCCGCGATTGCCACCGCCATCCGCCGTGAGGGCATGCGCTGACGCGGGTTTTGTGGCGTTTACCCTTGCCAACAGGGCGTTTAGCCCCGTACGTTGGGATTGCGGGGGACGTTCTCCGCACACCCCGGGCTGAAATCCGGGGAGAGAATCAGAGTTACATGAAGGAATGCAGCCATGGCAACAGGCACAGTTAAATGGTTCAACGCCGAAAAGGGTTTTGGCTTCATTGCCCCCGATGACGGGTCCGCTGACGTTTTCGCCCACTACTCGGCAATCTCCAGCAGCGGTTACCGCTCACTGGACGAGAACCAGAAGGTCGAATTCGACGTGACCCAGGGCCCCAAGGGTCCGCAGGCAGAGAACATCCGCCCGCTCTAAGTCTTACGGCCGGCCCGGTTTCCCGGGCCAGCCCCGGCAGCGGCCCCGCCAACCTCGTGTTGGCGGGGCCGCTGTTTTAGTTGTGCCTGCCGGCGGCCCGCCCACAACGTTCGGTGCTTTTGGGATAATTGACCCATGACCGGCAAGGAAGAGGACAGGGATCCTTGGGAAGAGTTCGACAGGCTCGGTCCCGGAATGCCGGACCGTGTCCCCGGCCAGCCCGGCGGCGAACCCCACGGCTTCGGTTTCCGCACCGGCGTGCGCAGCGCCCGCGTGGCTGTGGGCTTTGCTGTCTATGCCCTGGCCCTGGGCACCATCCTGGTCCTGACGGGATGCGTGTTCTTCGTTGCCCGCCAGCAATGGCTGCTGGCCGGACTCATGGTCCTGATTGAGGCCGTTTTCGTTTTCTCTTTTACCCGGCTGGTGGCCCAGGCGCGCCACCGCGGCACCCGCTGACCACCTGCGAAATCCTTGGAAGGTTCCCCTTCACGTTTCCCCTTGACCTTGACGCTGCGTCAACCCCTACGCTCGAAGCATGGAAGCAACCGGGGAGGACAGGGCCAGCGGCTGGCCCATCCAGGACGTGGCCAGAATGGCGGGAACCACCAGCCGTACCCTCCGCCACTACGACGACATTGGGCTGCTGAAGCCCACCAGGGTGGGCAGCAACGGCTACCGCTACTACGACGGCGGAGCCCTCCTGCAGCTGCAGAGGATCCTGCTCCTTCGGGAGCTGGGCCTGGGCCTGCCGGCCATCGCCGACGTCTTCCAGCACCAGACGGACCCTGTCCGGGCGCTGACCCGGCACCTTGAGTGGCTGGGCCAGGAACAGGAACGCCTGGCCCGGCAAGTCCGGTCCGTCCGGCAAACCATCGAAACAGTGCAACAAGGAGGAGAGCTCGTGGCAGAGAAAATGTTTGATGGCTTCGACCACACGCAGTACAAGGACGAAGTGGAGGAGCGCTGGGGAAAGGATGCCTACGCGAAGGGCGACTCGTGGTGGCGGGGCATGGACGAGGCCGAAAAGCGGGAGTGGAAGTCCCGCTCGGAGGGACTGGGCCGGGATTGGCTGGCAGCGGCAGGCTCCGGGGCGGCCCCCGGGGGCGACGAAGCCCAGGGCCTGGCCGCCCGGCATGTGGCCTGGCTCCGCTCCATCCCGGGAACACCTGCGGCCGGGGCCGGCGGGGACATCAAAGGCTACGTCACCGGGCTGGCGGACATGTACGTGGCAGATCCAAGGTTCGCCGCCAACTACGGGGGCGAGGCCGGCGCCACCTTTGTTCGGGACGCGCTGCGGACCTACGCGGACCGGAACCTGTAGCAGTTGCGCGGGCCGCCTAGGTGAATGCCTGGATTCCCGTAACGGCCCTTCCAACCAGCAAAGAGTTGATCTCGTAACTGCCCTCGTACGTGTACAGGATCTCGGCGTCCGCGAACAGCTTGGCCATCTCGTGGTCGGTGGTGATTCCGTTGCCGCCCAGCAGCGAGCGACCCATCGCCACCGAGGCCCTGGCAAGCCTGGTGGTGGTGGCCTTGGCCATGGCCGCCTGAGCCATCTCCAGCAACCCGTCTTCCTGGAGCCGGGCCAGCTGCACCATCAGGGCAAGTGAAGCGGCAGCGTTCCCCAGGATGTCCGCGAGCTGCTGCTGGACCAGCTGGAACCCCGCCAGTTCCCTGCCGAACTGGCGGCGGTCCAGCGAGTAGCTGCGGGCCACATCGAAAGCAGCGAACTGGATGCCGGCGGCTTGCCAGCCCACCCAGGCCCGGGAGTCCCGGAGCAACGCGTTGGCCGAGGCGAAGCTTGATGCCCCGGGCAGGAGATTAGCCGCCGGTGTGCGTACGTCCTCCAGCTGGATATCGGCATTCTGCATGATGCGCAAACCGATCTTGTTTTCAATCCTGGCGGCGGAGTAGCCGGGCCGGTCCGTTTCCACGAGGAAGCATTTGAGCTGCCCGTCAGCCGTGTCCCGGGCCCAGACCAGGGCGACGTCGGCAACGGTCCCGCTGCCGATCCAGCGTTTGGCGCCGTTGAGGACCCACTCGCCGCCGTCCCGCCGGGCGGTTGTTTCGAGCCCGCGGGAGATGTCTGAGCCGTGGCCGGGCTCCGTGAGGGCGAAGGCTCCCAGCTGCGCAAAGGACCTCAGTCCGGGGAGCCACCGGCGCTTCTGTTCATCGGATCCCAGGTGGTGGATGGTGCCCACGATGAGTTCGTTATGGATTCCGGCCAGTGCGGAAAGCGAGACGTCGGCCCTGGCCAGTTCCACGTACATGAGGCCTTTGAACAGGGCGGAACTGCCGTCCAGCTGCAACTCCCCCAGCCCGCGGGCACCCATCCCGGCCACTACATCGCGCGGGAACTCTTCCCGGTTCCAGTAGCCGATGGAGGCCTGCCTGACGCTGGACTGCAGGTAGTTCCGGATGTCCGCGTACCTGGCCTGTTCGGTGGGCGGAAGGAGCCGCACGATGTGCAGGAGGTCCGCGTCCGGATAGGGAATCTCCGCCGGGCCGTCATGGGAGTGTCCGGGCATGACGCCTCCCTTCCAAACGGTTGGATGTCCTAGTATATTCACAGGATTTCCGGAAAGGGGCTGGCTATGGGCACACCGTTATCCCGGGATCCGATTGCCGAAGCCCGGCGGAATTGGGAGGACCACGGCTGGTCCGATGTCGCAGCACCCATGGCCGCCATCACGGCGATTATGCGGACCCAGCAGATCCTCCTGGCCAGGATCGAATCCGCCCTCAAGCCGTTTGGGCTGACGTTCGCCCGGTACGAACTGCTGGCCCTCTTGAGTTTCGCCCGGAAGGGTGCCCTGCCGATGAACAAGGCAAGCGCCCTGCTTCAGGTCCACCCGACGTCGGTCACCAACGCCGTGGACCGGTTGGAGCGCGCCGGCCTGGTGGCCCGCTCACCGCACCCCACCGACGGCCGCACCACCCTGGTGGGGCTCACCCTGGAAGGCCGTACTGTGGCTCAGCGTTCCACGGCGGCCCTCAACAGCCAGGTTTTCAGCGAGCCGGGATTTCCGCCGGAGGATGTGGACGAGCTGATCCGGATCCTGGGCGACTTCCGCAGGGGGTCGGGTGACTTCGAGGACAGTCCCTGACTGCTGTCAGCGGCTTACCTTGGCCCGCTTCACCCGGCGGACCACCAGCCAGGCCAGGGTGATGGCGAGGGCGGCGTAGACGGCGTAGTTCAGGTACTTCGAGTAGCCCTCGATCAGGTGGTACTGCGTTCCCAGCAGGTACCCGAACCCGATCAGCGCTCCGTTCCACAGTGCGCTGCCGGCCAGGGTAAAGGTGGAAAAGGTGAGGAGCGGCATCGCCGCGGCGCCGGCAGGAAGCGAGATCAGGCTGCGGACGCCGGGCAGGAGCCGGCCAAAGAAGATCGAAGACTTACCGTGCCGGGTGAACCATCCTGCAGCCTTTTCGAAGTCCTCACGGTCTACCAGCGGCAGCTTCGACAGGCCGCGGATGGACCGTTCCAGCCCCAGCTTGGCGCCGAGCCAGTACAGGAGGAGGGCTCCGAGGTAGGCACCCAGCGTACTGGTGACGAGGATGAGCCCCAGGT
Source organism: Pseudarthrobacter equi (assembly GCF_900105535.1). Classification (NCBI taxonomy): domain Bacteria; kingdom Bacillati; phylum Actinomycetota; class Actinomycetes; order Micrococcales; family Micrococcaceae; genus Pseudarthrobacter; species Pseudarthrobacter equi. The sequence continues at coordinate 982,369 of NZ_LT629779.1, read as the reverse complement.
TCAAGGAGCCCTGCTTGGCCAGATATCCGGCCAGCGGCAGGATCACTTCGCTGGGAATGGGCGGGACCACGGTTTCGGCGAGGGTGAAGGCGCCAACGCCCCATTCACCGAGGTTTTCTATCACCTGGGCCGCTGCACCCACCAGCCCGCCCAGACCCTCCGCTGCACCCGTTCCATCTGCCGCTGTTGCCCACATAAGCTGCTCCCCCGATTTCCACCGCGTTCCGCGACCGTATTCCTGCTGGTCCTGTCTACCGTACGGACCTGAACGCCCGCTGGCAGCGCGGCGGGGGCTACGTCCCTGGGGATTTTCCGGCCGCAGGACGGGCCCGGATGTGCATGCGCTCGCCTTGGGAGCCGAACAGGCTCAGGAACTCCACGGCCTGGCCGTCGGCCCGGCCGAACCAGTGCGGCACCCGGGTATCGAATTCCACTGCTTCGCCCGCCCCCAGGACCAGGTCGCGGGCGCCCAGGACCATCCGCAGCTTGCCGTTCAGCACGTAGAGCCATTCGTAGCCCTCGTGGACCTGCGGGTTGGGTTCCTCCACCGGCCCGGCGGGAACGATGTGCTTGTAGGCCTGGATGCCGCCGGGCTTGCGGGTGAGCGGAATGATGGTCATGCCGTAGGCGGTGATGGGCCGCAGGTGGACGCGGGGATCCCCCGTGGCCGGGGCGCCGACCAACTCATCGAGGGGTACCTGGTGGGCTTGCGCGAGAGGAAGCAGGAGTTCGAGGTTAGGCCGCCGCTGGCCCGATTCGAGCCTGGAAAGCGTGCTGACGGAAATGCCCGTGGCGGCTGCGAGCGCCGTCAGCGTGACGTCCCTGCGCAGGCGTAAAGCCTTCAGCCGCGGGCCAACGGCGGCGAGGACGTCGTCGAGGTTTTCATCCATCCGAGAATTTTGCCATACCGGCAAAATACTTTGCCAGAGCATTGGCGCGGGAAAGACGATGGATGCATGACTGAACAGAACTCCTTTTACGATGTGCTGGTTGTTGGCGGCGGGGCCGCCGGCCTGAGCGCCGCGCTGATGCTGGGCCGGACCCGGCGGCGGGTGGCGGTGGTGGACAGCGGTGAGCCCCGCAATGCCCCGGCGCACGGCGTGCACGGCTTCCTGTCACGCGACGGGATCAGCCCGGCAGAACTCCTCGCCACTGGCCGCGACCAGGCGCGGCACTATGGCGCGGACATCATCAACGGCACGGTGGTGGCTGCCGGAGGCGGCGTGGAGCAGGGTTTCGAGGTAACGCTCGACGACGGCAGGCGGCTTCGCGGGCGGCGACTCCTGATCACCACGGGCCTGGTGGACGAACTGCCGGACATCCCGGGGTTGCGCGAGCGATGGGGCCGGGACGTGCTGCACTGTCCGTTCTGCCATGGATGGGAGGTCCGGGACCAGGCCATCGGCGTAGTGGGCACCGGCCCGTGGTCTGTGCACCAGGCCCTGCTGTTCCGGCAATGGTGCAGCAGCATCACCCTGTTCCTCAATGACGTGGTGGAGCCCTCCGGAGACGAACTCGAGCAATTGGCTGCCCGTGGTGTGAAGGTGGTTCCCGGCGCCGTCGAGACCGTGCGGGTCCACGGCGATGCGCTCAAGGCCGTGGTGCTGGCGGGCGGCCCGGAGGTGGCCGTGGACGCCGTCGTGGTGGGTACCCGGGTGCACGCCCGCCTTGACGCGTTCGCCGGCCTTGGCCTGACGGCGGTTCCGCATCCAATGGGCATCGGGGACTACCTGGAAACCGATGCCGAAGGCGCAACGACGGTGCCCGGAGTCTGGGCTGCCGGCAACGTCACGGACGTGAGGGCACAGGTCCTGGCATCCGCCGCTGCAGCGTCGTGGACCGCCGTGATGATCAACAACTCCCTGATGGCCGGGGAGATGGCCCGCGACCTCGCCGCCTACCGGGAGTCGCTGGCCGTTACCGGTGTTTGAATTCCGGTTCGCGCTTTTCCGTGAACGCCGCCATGCCTTCCTTCTGGTCCTCGGTGGCGAACAGGGAGTGGAAGAGCCGGCGCTCGAACACGACACCCTGGGCCAGCCCGGTTTCGAAGGCGGCGTTCACGGCCTCCTTGGCAGCCATCGCCACCGGCTTTGACTTGCCGGCAATGACTTCGGCCGCTTTGAGGGCCTCGGCCACCACGTCCTCGGCGGGTACCACGCGGGACACCAGGCCGGACCGCTCGGCTTCCTCGGCCCCGATGAACCGCCCGGTGAGGATCAGGTCCATGGCCTTGGCCTTGCCCACGGCGCGGGTGAGCCGCTGCGAGCCGCCCATGCCGGGAAGGACGCCGAGGTTGATTTCGGGCTGGCCAAACTTGGCGTTGTCCCCGGCGATGAGCAGATCGCACATCATGGCCAGTTCGCAGCCGCCACCCAGGGCAAACCCGGAGACAGCAGCAATGGTGGGGATACGGAGCCTGGTGAAGTCCTCCCAGCCGCGGAACCAGTCCGCGGCGTACATGTCCATGTAGCCCTGGGCGGCCATTTCCTTAATGTCGGCGCCGGCCGCGAAGGCCTTCCCGGAGCCGGTGATCACCACGGCGCCGGTTCCGGGGTCAGCGTCCATGGCGCTGACGGCGTGCACCAGTTCCTCCATGGTGGCTTTGTTCAGTGCATTCAGCGCCTGGGGCCGGTTAAGCGTCACCAGCCCCACCCTGCCGTGCTGTTCCACCAGGATGTTGGCGTACTCCGTCATTCAGGACTCCCGTCGTCGTGCGCTGTTGCGGTCTTGTGCGGTGCGGGGCCGGATTTTTCGCGGATGTCGTTGATGATCGCGGAAAAGTCCTGGCCGGCGCCGCCTTCCGCGGCAAACGTATCGTAAATTTCTGCGGCAAGCGGGCCCATCCGGCCGGCCACTCCGGTGCTGTGCAGGGCGTTGAGGGCAAGGTTGAGGTCCTTGGCCATCAGCGCGCCGGCGAATCCCGGCTGGTAATCGCGGTTGGCCGGACTGGTGGGAACCGGGCCGGGCACCGGGCAGTTGGTGGTCAGGGCCCAGCATTGTCCGGACGCGGCGGAGGCGACGTCGAACAGCGCCTGGTGGCTCAGCCCCAGCTTCTCGCCGAGGACAAAGGCCTCGCTGACGGCGATCATTGAGACGCCCAGGATCAGGTTGTTGCATACCTTCGCCGCCTGGCCGGCCCCGTGGGCTCCGCAGTGGACGATGCGCTTGCCCATGACGTCGAGGAGCGGCCTGACGGCGTGGAAGTCGTCCTCTTCACCGCCCACCATGAAGGTGAGCGTTCCGGCCTCCGCGCCCACCACGCCGCCGGACACGGGAGCATCCACGGACCGGTGCCCGGCACCGAGCGCCAGCTGCGCCGCCTCCCTGGCTTCGTCGACATTGATGGTGGAACAGTCCAGGAACATGGTTCCCGGTGCTGCCAGTGCCAGCAGTCCCGGCTGGCCCCCGGTACCGCGGTAGGCGTCCAGGACGTGCTGGCCGCTGGGGAACATGGTGAGTACCACGTCCGCGTCCGACACAGCCTTGGCAACACTTCCGACAACCGGGACACCGGCGGAGCGGGCCGCGTCCACGGCAGCCGGCACTACGTCGTACCCCGCCACCCGGTGCCCGGCCCTGACCAGGTTCACTGCCATCGGTCCGCCCATGTGGCCGAGCCCCAGGAACGCCACGGTGTAGGTGTCAGGCATGGTCCGCCTCCTCTTGTTGTGCCGCCTCCGGCCCATGCTCCGGACCTGTTCCGAGGTCCAGTTCCCTGCTGCCGAGCGGCCTGAAGAAGCGTTCAACCTGCTCCGGCGATACTTCTGCCAGGGTGGGCGGCTTCCAGTGCGGGGCGCGGTCCTTGTCCACCACCTGCGCCCGGATGCCTTCGCGGAAATCGGGTGCCGCCAGGAACCGCAGCCCCACCCGGTATTCCTGGGCCAGCGCGTGGTCCAGCGGTGTCCCCGCCACCCGCCGCAGCGACGCCAGGGTGACCTTGACGGAGGTGGGGGACTTCGCCTCGATGGTGTCCGCGGTGTGTGACGCATCGGCGCTGCCGTCTCCGGTCCACGCCCGCAGCCGCCCCACGATTTCTTCCGCGTCTGCAGAGTCGTAGCAGCTGTCGATCCACTGCCGCTGCCCGGCAAGTCCGGACGGCGGCGGGTCCACGGCAAAGCGTCCGACGGCGTCTTCCGGGGTTTCGTTTTCCAGCGCTGCCGTGAGTTCGTCGAGCCTGCCGGACGGAACGTAGTGGTCCGCCAGGCCAAGGAACAGTGCGTCCGCACCGTCGAGGTGGGCGCCGGTGAGGGCTGCATGGGTTCCCGCCTCCCCTGGTGCGCGGGCCAGCAAAAGCGTCCCGCCGACGTCGGGCGCAAACCCAATGGTTGTCTCAGGCATCCCGGTCCTGGTCCGCTCGGTGACCACGCGGACCGAGCCGTGCGCCGAGATTCCCACGCCGCCGCCCAACACCAGCCCGTCCATCAGCGCGACGTAGGGCTTCGGGTACCGGGAGATCAGGTGATTCAGCCGGTACTCGGCCTGCCAGAAGTCCGCGGTATCGTCTCCGCCGCGGAGAATGTCGCGGTAAATCGCCACGATATCTCCCCCGGCGCACAAACCCCGGCCGCCGGCGCCCTGCACCAGGACCGTGCTGACGCTGCCGTCCTCCGCCCATTCGGTGAGCTGCCGCAGCAGTGCCTCAACCATCCCGGCGGTGAGTGCGTTGACCGCCTTGGGCCGGTTGAGCGTTGCCACCGCCAGCTTGCCGCGCCGGGTGAAAAGCACTTCCGCTTCAGGGGCGGCGGCCGTTTCCGTCATCAGCTTCCTTCCGGCATCACGAAGCTGGCTCCGTGGCGTATTCCCGAGGGCCACCGTGTGGTGACCGTTTTGGTCTTGGTATAGAAGCGGAAGGCGTCCGCGCCGTGCTGGTTCAGGTCCCCGAATCCGGAGGCCTTCCAGCCGCCGAACGTGTAATAGGCCAACGGCACCGGAATGGGAACGTTGACCCCCACCATGCCCACATCCACCCTGGTGGCGAAGTCCCGGGCGGAATCGCCGTCACGTGTGAAGATGGCCACGCCGTTCCCGAACGGGTTATCGGTACAGAGCCGGAGAGCGTCGTCGTAGGTCGCGGCGCGGACCACGCTGAGTACCGGGCCAAAAATTTCGTTGCGGTAGATGGCCATGTCCGGGGTGACGTGGTCGAAAAGCGCCGGGCCCACCCAGAAGCCGCCGGGGTAGCCGTCGACAGTGAGTCCGCGTCCGTCGGCGAGGAGGGTGGCGCCGTCGTCCACGCCTGAACTGATGAGTCCCTCGATGCGGTCCTTGGCGGCTGCTGACACCACTGGCCCGAAGTCCGAGCCCGCGTCGAGGCTGTGGCCCACCGTGAGTTTCCGGACGCGTTCTTCCAGCCTGGCCACCAACCGGTCAGCGGTGTCCGGACCCACCGGCACGGCCACCGAAATGGCCATGCAGCGTTCTCCTGCCGAGCCGTAGCCTGAACCGATGAGGGCATCCGCCGCCTGGTCCAAATCGGCATCCGGCATCACCACCATGTGGTTCTTGGCCCCGCCGAAGCACTGGGCCCGCTTTCCATGGGCGGCCGCCGTGGCGTAGATGTATTGGGCGATGGGTGTGGAACCCACGAAACCGACGGCTTTCACCCGGGGATCCTCAAGGAGGGCGTCAACGGCCTCCTTGTCCCCGTTCACCACGCTGAAGACACCATCAGGAACACCTGCTTCGCTGTACAGTTCCGCGAGCCGCAGCGGCACCGAAGGGTCCCTTTCCGAAGGTTTGAGCACAAAAGCGTTGCCCGCAGCGAGGGCGGGGCCGGACTTCCAGAGCGGGATCATCGCGGGAAAGTTGAAGGGCGTGATGCCGGCAACCACGCCCAGCGGCTGGCGCAGCGAATGGATGTCAATGCCCTGCCCGGCGTCGCTGGAGAACTCGCCCTTGAGCAGGTGCGGCGCTCCGGCGGCAAACTCCACCACCTCCAGTCCACGTTGGATGTCACCGATGGAGTCGGCCAGGGTTTTGCCGTGTTCGGACGACAGCAGCCTGGCCAATTCGTCCATGTTCCGGTTCACCAGGTCCACGAACTTCAGCAGGATCCGGCCCCGCCGCTGGGGGTTCAATGCCGCCCAGTCCGGCTGCGCCTCCGCGGCGGCAGCCACCGCTGCCTGCACTTCGTCCCGGTCCGCAAGCGGCAGGCGGGCCTGCACGTCGCCGGTGCAGGGGTCGAAGACGTCACCAAACCGTCCGGAGGTTCCGCCGGCATGGCGGCCGCCGATGTAGTGGGAAAGCTCGCGCACCATGGCTGGATGCCCCTTCGCATGTGATCCGGCTTTAGTGACCCAGGTCATTGTGGTTGCGAATATACTCGGACTTCCTACTAAATTCCATCGCCTCTGACCCGGCGGCTTCGACCCGCTCCGGTGTGCCCGGGGGCCGCCGCTCGGGCTTCACCGGCTGCTTTACGTGCGGTGCGGCAGCCACGGTAAGTTAGGGAGCGTGAAGATAGCTACCTGGAATGTGAACTCGCTCCGTGCCCGCGCCGACCGTGTTGAAGCCTGGCTCCAGCGCAGCGACTGCGACGTCCTGGCCATCCAGGAAACGAAGTGCAAGGACGACAACTTTCCCTGGGAGCTCTTCGAACGCATGGGCTACGAGGTGGCCCACTTCGGCGTGAACCAGTGGAACGGTGTGGCCATCGCCTCCCGGGTAGGGCTGGAGGACGTGGAGCGCACGTTCCTGGACCAGCCGGCCTTCGGCAAGGCGGGCAAGGACCCGGTGCAGGAAGCCCGCGCCATGGCCGCCACCTGCGGCGGCGTCCGGATCTGGAGCCTGTACATCCCCAATGGCCGCTCCCTGGATGACGAACACATGCCCTACAAGCTCAAGTGGCTCGAGAGCCTGAAGACCCACGCCCAGGGCCTGGTGACGGAGAATCCCGAGGCCCAGGTGGCACTGATGGGTGACTGGAACATCGCCCCCTTCGACGACGACGTCTGGGACATTGACCTCTTCGTCAACAACCGGTACACCCACGTCAGTCCACCGGAGCGGGAGGCGTTCCACGCCTTCGAGACGGCCGGTTTCACCGACGTCGTCCGGCCGTACACTCCCGGCCCCGGCGTCTACACCTACTGGGACTACACCCAGCTGCGCTTCCCCAAGAAGGAAGGCATGCGGATCGACTTCGTCCTGGCCTCGAAGGCTTTGGCCGCCCGGGTCACCGGCGCCTCCATCGACCGGGAAGAGCGCAAAGGCAAGGGCGCATCGGACCACGCCCCCGTCCTGGTGGAACTGGCGGACTAATGACAACGTCCTGGACCCAGCCAAGGAGACCGCAGTGACGGGCAACCTCTACCGGGGCCAGGCAGGCCTGCCGTTTTCCTCCACCCTCCGCGTTTACGAACCCCTGGACGCGTTCCCGCAGGAACAGCGGAAAGCCATCCAGGCGGCCGGGGCGCGCACTGCCTCACGTGCCGCCGTCGAGAACGCCGAACTCCTCGCCTCGCTGGGACGCATCACCCGCCCCGGCGGTGATCCGTTTCCCACCGGCCGCACCGATCTGGTGCGGGTCACCGCCGCCCCGGCCGCCCAGCCCGGGGGGACCGCTGACGGCGACAGCGGCACAGAGGCCGAGCCGGAACTCCTGTATTGCCCCAGCCAGCTGGTGCTCCGTGCCGGGCTGGCCGCGAATGCACTGATGGAAGGGATCCACGGCCCGCTCGCGGAACTGCTGATCCCCGAAGAACAGCGGGACAGGCACCAGGAACGCATAGACCTGGTCAAGGCGCGGGACGGTTCCACCCGGGTGCACACCAGGGCGTCCACGTGGGGCATCCCCTTCAGCTGGTTTTCGCTGTTCATGGAGTCGGACCACAAGGACGTTGTGGAGGCCGCCGGCCGGATCGTCACCGTCCGGGTGTGGGCGTCAATTACCGATGCGCTGGAACGTGCCCGCTACGCCGTCGCCAACCTTGCGCTGGCCGCCCCGGACCTCGACATGCTGGATGACCTTGCGCAGCTGACCGAATGGCTGGAGCAGTTCCATGTGGAGTCGATGATTGAACTGGACTACGGATCCGTGGCGGACAAGGTCTACCCGGACGACTCCCCCACGGACATAAGGCTCGGCATCGAATGCCTTGCTGAGGGCGACATGACCGGTGCGGCTGCGGCCTACCGGCGGCTGGCCTCGCGCTGGATTCCCATCCGGCAGTTGGCCCGCGCCTCCTGAGTTCCAGCGTCCTTCCCCGTCCGGGCGTTACGGCCGGGGACGGCTCAATGCAGGGGCGGCGCCGTGGTCCTTCGGACCATCAGTTCATGCGGCGCGACGGCGGACTGCACCGCCCCTTCCTGTCCGTCCAGTTCATCGAGAAGCATCTTGGTGGCCAGCTCGGCCTGCTCGTCCGGCCGCTGCCCCACCGTGGTCAGGCCCATGGCTTCGGCGAAGTCGTGGTTGTCGATGCCCACCACTGACAGGTCCGCCGGTACGTTGACGCCGAGCCGGGCGGCCTCGAAGATGACGCCCATGGCCATCTCGTCCGAGGCGCAGAAGATTGCGGTGGGTTTGGCCTCGGACCCGGACCACAGCCGCCGGAAGGCTTCCTGCCCGCTGCGGACGGTGAAGTCTCCCCATTCGTCCCATTCAGGGCGGATCTTCAGGCCGGCGGCCGTCATCACGTCCCTGAAGGCCAGGATGCGAACCCGGGGAACATCGAAATTCAGGTCCGTTTCGTCGTCCCCATGGAGGAGGGCGATGTCCCGGTGGCCGAGCTCGATCAGATGCCGGACAGCTGTGGAAGCAGCCGCGTAATCATCGATGCCGATGTAGGCGCACTCCTCGACATGCCCGCCCACCACCACCAGGGGGATGTCGATTTTTTGCAGGTGGTCCAGCTCTTCCGGGGTCAGTGCCATACAAAGGACCAGCAGGGCGTCGATCTGCTTGTAGACCATGGTCTTGCTGAAGAGCCGTTCCCGGTTGCTGCCGTGGCCGCCCAGATTGAACAGCGAGAGGTTGTACTGCCGGGCATGGAGTTCCCGGTCGGCCCCTTCGATGGCCTTGGAAAAGAACCAGCGGCTCACGAACGGGGCCAGCACACCAATGGTTTTGGTCCTCCCCGTGGCGAGGCCCGAGGCCGAGGACGACGCCACGTAGCCGAGGTTTGTTGCGACCTCCAGGATCTTCTCGCGGGTGGCCGGCGAAACCCGGGGCAGGCCCCGTACGGCCCGGGACACCGTGGCAGTTGATACACCGGCTGCGGCGGCAACGTCCTCGATACTGACACCGTTATGGCCGCCCCGCTGGGATCTCTCTGTTGTGCGTGCCACGGTGTCCCCTCAATAACTCCTTGCAGCGTAAGGCTGTTCGCCCTGCGTTACCCCCAAGACTTCGTATTTTCGCATTCTGCGTGGATGCGGTGCTAACCGCGCGGGACATCCCCCGTTCTGTGACCGATTACCTGCGGTCCGGAAGTTTCCTGCGGAGGCGGATCATGCCGTAGAGCGCCAGGAGGGTTGCCAGCAGGCCCAAGGCCCAGCCCAGGGCGGGTTGCGCCGTCACTTCCATCCAGACAGTGACCACCAGCAGGACCAGGGCCCAGAAGCCGAGGAACCCGATGATGATGTCGAAGTCTTCGCCCGAACGGACGCGGCGGCGGGTGCTTCCCGCTCCCGGAGCCCGGGAGCGGGAAGCGTCGCCCATCACTTGACTGCACCTGCCGTCAGGCCGGCAACAATCTTGCGCTGGAAGACCAGCACCAGGATCACCAGGGGAATGGTGACGATGGTGCCTGCGGCCATGATGGCCGTGTAGGGGATCTGGTTCGGCTGCGCACCCGCGAAGCTGGCGATTGCAACGGTAACCGGCTGGGTCCGTTCGTTCGACAGCTGGCTGGCAATCAGGAATTCATTCCAGGAGGAGATGAACGCCAGGATGGCCGTTGTAAAGATGGCCGGAGCCGCCAGCGGCATGATCACCTTGCGGAATGCCTGTCCCTGCGTGCAACCGTCCACGCGTGCAGACTCCTCCAACTCCCAGGGCATCTCACGGAAGAAGGACGTCAGCGTATAGACGGTCAGCGGCAGGACGAACGAGATGTTCGGAATGATCAGCGCCTGGTAGGTACCCATCCAGCCAATGTTCGTAAAGAGCTGGAACAGCGGGGTGATAAGGGCAACACCCGGGAACATCGAGGCGCCCAGGATGAAGCCCAGTACCAGGTACTTGAACCGGAAGTTGAGCCTTGCAAGCGCGTACGCGGCAAAAACGCCGATGACGAGCGACACCACAGTGACAGTGACGCCGATGATGATGCTGTTCAGCAGCGCCTGGCCGAACTTGTTGCCAAACGATGTGTCGAAGGCAGTCAGGAAGTTGTCCAGCGTGACGTGGGTTGGCCACGGAGTGGTGTCATAGGTGAAGCCCACCTCGCGGAACGCCGTCACCACCATCCAGTAGGCGGGCGCCAGGCACCAGATCAGGATGACGGCGGCACTGATGTACGTCCTGGCACTCGCCCACCTTTCCCGGTTTTGGGCGGTCTTGCGTGCGGCGTTCTGGTCCAGCCGCACTCCGGCGGGAGCACTTGCGGTTGTCATTTCTTCCCCTTACCGGTTGCGCCGCTCTGTTCCACCACGTTGGCGCCCAGGAACCGGACGAAAATGAACGCCACCAGGAAGATGATGACGAACGTAATGGTGGACAACGCCGCCGCTGAGTTGAACCCTTGCCTGATCTGGTTGATCACCAGGATGGACAGTGTGGTGGTGTTGTTGGCACCGCCGGTGAGGATGTACGGAAGGTCGAACATCCTCAGCGCGTCAAGGGTACGGAACAGGATGGCGACCATCAGCGCGGGCTTGACCAGGGGCAGCGTGATCAGGCGGAAGCGCTGCCAGGCACTGGCACCGTCCACCTTTGATGCCTCGTAAACCTCGGCCGGAATCATCTGCAGGCCGGCCAGGATCAGCAGCGCCATAAAGGGCGTGGTTTTCCAGGTATCGGCGATGATGACCGCCCATTTGGCGGGCCACTCGCTGCCCGTCCACAGAATGGAGACGTTGAACAGCTTGTTGATGATGCCGTTGAAGTCGAACATGAACAGCCACAGCTGCGCGGTGACGGCGGTGGGAATGGCCCACGGCACCAGGACGGCTGCGCGGACCAGGCTGCGTCCCTTGAAGGTCCGAGCCATGATCATGGCCATCCAGAACCCCAGGACGGTCTCCAAGGCGACAGTCACCACGGTGAAGAAGAAGGTGGTGGCTGTCGCGGACCAGAACTGGCCTCCGAGGGTGCCCGGCGGGCAAGCCACCGTTCCGCCACCCTGGGCGGCACACTGCTGCCCCAGCCAGTTCACATAATTCTGGATGCCGGCCGCGCCGCCATCCGTGAAAAGACCCGTGACGGGATCGAGCCCGGCGTCCTTCTGGAAGGACATCACGAGCGCGCTGATGATCGGGTACACGATCACGATGGCCAGCGCGACGACAGTCGGCGCCAGCAGCCAAGTGGCCCACCGGCCCTGGCTGGCAATCCTGTTGTCTTCGCCTACCCCTTTAGGCCCGTGATGGGCCGGGGCGGCGCCCGACGCCGGCTGCTTGACCGGCGTCGGGCCCAATTCGGTAGCCATGGCTTGTTACGATCCTGCGCCGGCGGTCTCGATGGACTTCTGCATGTCGGAGAGCGCATCCTTGGCGGGCTTTTCACCCTTCAGCGCCGCGTAGGCGTTGTCCTGGATGGCCTTGGTGACTGCAGGGTAGAACGGGGTTACCGGCCGGGGAACAGCATTCTCGATGGAGGTCTTGAGCACCGGCAGGTACGGCAGCTTGGCAACCAGTTCCTGGTCCTGGTACAGGTCACCGAGGACCGGGGCCAGCGAACCCTGGGTTGCGAAGAACTTCTGCTGTTCTTCCTGCACCAGGAACTTCACGAAGTCCAGGGACGTGGCCTTGTGGTCGGAGTAGACGCTGACGGCTGCGCTGTGGCCACCGAGGGAGGAAGCGCCGGGGCCGTCCTTGCCCGGAAGGGCTGCCATGCCCAGAACGTCCTTGACCTTGGAGGAACCTTCAGTGGTTGCCAGGTTGTAGACGTAGGGCCAGTTGCGCAGGAACAGGAGCTTGCCGTCCTGGAAGGCACGGCGGCTTTCCTCTTCCTGGTAGGTGATGGCTTCAGCCGGGATGTTTCCGTCCTTGAAGGCCTTCACCAGGTTGTTCAGGCCCGCTTCGGCCTCGGGGGTGTTCAGGTTCGGCTTGCCGTCCTTGTCGAGGACGGATCCACCGGCGGAGTTGATTGCTTCCGAGGCGTTGACGGTGAGGCCCTCATACTGCTTGAACTGCCCGGCGTAGCAGCCCATGTTGTTCTGCTTGGCGATGGAGCACATGCCCATCATCTCGTCCCAGGTCTTCGGCGGCGTGGGCACCAGGTCCTTGCGGTAGTACAGGATGCCGCCGTCGGAGGAGACGGGAGCTGCGTAGAGAGTGCCCTTGTAGGAGCCTGCCTCGATGGTGGGCTCCAGCATGCCCTTGGTGTCGATGGCCATCTTGTCCTTGAGCGGCTGCAGCCAGCCCTTGGCGGCGAACTCGGCCGTCCACACGACATCCACGCTGGCTACGTCGTAGTCAGCGTTCTTTGCCTGGAAGTTCTGCACCAGGTCATCGTGCTGCTGGTCGGCGTTGTCGGTCTGCTCCTTGAAGGTGACCTTTTCGTCCGGGTGCGCGGCGTTCCACTTTTCGATCAGCGGACGGACAACGTTGCTGTTGTCCTTGCCCTGCACGTACGTGATGGGGCCCCGGCTGTCGAGGTTGGCTTCAGCGTCGCTGCCGTCGCCCGAGGTTCCGCCACCTCCTCCGCCGGCACAGGCGGACAGGGAAAGGGCCAGAACGCCGGCCGTGGCAACCGGCAGAAGGAATCTAGGGGTTTTCATTGGCTTGAAGCTCCTCGCTGAGAGACAAGTAAGTCGACAGTGCGGTTGTTGGTGAGGTTGATGTGGTGCCTGTCACACTAGTAAGGTTGCTGCGGTTCATGCAAGCGTTTACATCAAAAAGTTATCTAAGGGGAACCAAATGTCCAACCCGTCCGTTCCAGGTGCCCCCAGCAACAGCCGCGAATGGTGGGCCGACGCTGTGGTCTACCAGGTCTATCCCCGCTCCTTCGCCGACGCTGACGGCGACGGAATGGGTGATCTCCGCGGCGTGACCGCCCGCCTGCCATACCTGGAGCGGTTGGGAGTAGACGCCGTCTGGCTCTCCCCTTTTTATAAGTCACCCCAGGCTGACGGCGGCTACGACGTGGCCGACTACCGCCAGGTGGACCCCCTGTTCGGATCCCTGGCCGACTTCGACAGCATGTTGCAGGATGCTCACGGGCGGGGACTGAAGGTCATCGTTGACCTGGTTCCCAACCACACCTCGGATGAGCACCTGTGGTTCCGGGAAGCGCTGGCGGCGCCGCCGGGGTCCGCCGAGAGGGACAGGTACATCTTCCGGCCGGGCAAGGACTCTGAGCCGGGGTCCGGGGACGGCAACAGGCCACCCAACAACTGGAAGTCAATCTTCGGCGGCCCGGCCTGGACCCGGGTCACCGACGCCGGCGGCCAGGACGGAGAGTGGTACCTCCACCTCTTCGACACCAAGCAGCCGGACCTGAACTGGGACAATGCAGAGGTCCAGGAAGAGATGCGGTCAGTCCTGCGGTTCTGGCTGGACCGGGGCGTGGACGGCTTCCGGGTGGACGTTGCCCACGGACTTGTCAAGGAGGCCGGCCTGCCGGACTGGGACGGCGTGGCTGCCATGGTGGAGGGCACTGCCCCGCACCGGGATCCCCTGCTCCCGGGCGATGCCCCCGGTGCCCACACCGACGCCGAAGAACCGCACCGTGCGGTATCACCGGTGTATCCGCCGTCGCCCTTCTTCGACCAGGAAGGTGTCCACGCGATCTACCGCGACTGGCACAAGGTGCTGTCCGCGTACGGTCCCGACCGCATGCTCGTGGCCGAAGCCTGGGTTGAACCGGCGGAACGGCTGGCCCGCTACGTCCGCCAGGACGAGATGCAGCAGGCGTTCAACTTCGACTTCCTGCTGGCCGGGTGGGATGCGGAGCGGATGGCGGCGGCCATCGATACCTCGCTGGCCGCCGCGGCCACCGTAGGCGCACCGTGCACCTGGGTGCTCAGCAACCATGACACCGTCCGGCACACCACCCGCTTTGGCCTGCCCGATCCCACATCCTTTCCCAAAGGCATCGGCCCGGACGACGAACAGCCGGACGCCTCGTTGGGGCTGGCGCGGGCCCGGGCCGCCACGCTGGTGTCGCTGGCACTTCCCGGCTCGGCCTACCTGTACCAGGGCGAAGAACTGGGCCTGCCGGAGCACACCATGCTTCCCGCCGGGGCACGGCAGGATCCCACGTTCTTCCGCACCAGGGGCGCGGAAATCGGCCGGGACGGCTGCCGGGTTCCGTTGCCATGGACCGCAGGGGCTCCGGGCTTCGGGTTCTCGGACCCTGCTGAGAACGCCGCGGAACCCTGGCTGCCGCAGCCGGACAGCTTCGGTCCGCATGCAGCGGACCTGCAGGACGGTATGGAAGGGTCCACGCTGGAGCTGTACCGCGCCGCCCTGGCTTTCCGGGCGGCGGAGAAACTGGGGGCGGGGAGCGTCGAATGGGCAGAAGCCCATTCACCGGAGAGCGGCGTGCTGGCCTTCACCAACGGGGACGTGCTGGTGGTTGCGAACATGGGATTCGCCAGCGCCCCGGTGCCTGGCGGCTATGCCGTGGCGGTGTCCAGCGGGCCGGAGCCGCGGGCAGAGTGGGCGGACATGCAGGAAATTCCGGTGGACTGCACCGTGTACCTGCAGAAGACAACCACACTTCAACCGGGGAATGCCCAGGACCGGCAGGGCTAGGCCCAGTTAAGCCAACCCGGGAACAGTGCGTCAGCGGACCCGCTCGGCCCTGCCGAAGCGGGTCCGGGCCCCGGCGCCGATATGGATGAGGACGGGAGTCTTCCTTCCCACCACAGCGTCAAGGGCATCAACCAGACCGGCGACTTCGGCGGCCAGAAGATGCGGCGCCACCCCCTGTCGGGGCAGCAGCCGGATCCTCAGCGTCGGGGTGCCTTTGACGTCGTAGGTGGTCACGCTGGACGAGGCGAGGTCCGGGCGGCCGGCGAGCGCCTGCTTGAGCGCCTGTTCGGCCACTCCCGCGCCGATCCGGACATCGCCGGGGACTTCCCCGGGATCATATTCGGATGCCAGGAGGTTCGACCGGCCCTTACCCTGCTGGGCCACCCAGGCAACCATCAGTCCGATCAGGACCAGCAGGACCAATGCCACCACCATCCAGAGCCAGCTTTCCGTCCGCCCGGGGAACCGGGTGGCGTTGAAGGCATCGTTGGCGGTGCTCCAGGCTGCCGCGGACCAGGAATGCCACCACGCTGCGACGGCGGGAACGGTGGCCAGCAGGACCAGCAGGAGGCCAACCGCCAGCAGTTTCAGGCCGAGCAGTGTCAGGAGGATCCGGTTCAGGGCGGTTGGTGTGCTGTTCATGCTCCCACCACCCCGGACGGTGCCACGTTAATACGGACTTCCGGTGCTGGATCGAGCGCCATCTGCTCCACTTCCTCCCGGACGGCGGCCAGGACCGAGTCTCCATCGACGGGCACGCCCGACGTGGGCCGGACGTTCACCATGACCTGGCGCTGCGAGACCACCACCATTACCTGCTCCGGCGTAACGTTTGCGGCCAGCCGAGCCCGGCGGGCCAGCGACGAAGCGATCACTTCGTCGTCAATGACGACGGCGGGACGACCGGATTCGAGCCAACCGCCGGCGAGCGTGTGCCTGGCGCGGCGTCCCGGAGCCACACCGTTGAGGAAAAAGACCAGTCCCACCATGGCAAGCACGGCGCCGATGGCACCCAGCAGGAGGGGTGAAATCCCTGCGGGAAGCACCGTCAGCCGCTCTGCGGCGACTTGGGGTTCGATCAGCCAGGGCGGCTGGCCAATGGCGTGCACCGCAGCCTCCAGCAGCCCGTACCCGGCCAGCGCCATGACCACTACAGCGGCAACGATGGCGACGCCGGCACGCGTCGAACGTGTTTCCCGGCGCACGATCCGGGCCATGTCCGGGCTCCGGCCATTGTGGCGTCCGCCCCTGCCGCCGCGGGCGTCGCTGCCCCGTGTCTCCACGCTGCTGCTCACTGCACCCGACCTCCTTCGCTGATCCTTGCCCCGCTGATCCTGATGTCCACCCGGCTCAGGCTGGCTCCGCTGAGCTCGGTCACCGTGGCCAGGATGCGGGCCTTGGCCTGCACCGTACGCTGCCAGATGGAACCGCCCACCAAGTCAATCCGCCCCGGATCCATCGCCGCCTGCAGCGGGGGGACCCTGATAGGCGTGACAAGCGACAAAGCCAGCAGCCCGTCGTCGTCCGCCCAGTCGGCACGGACGTCCTGGGCGTCAACGCCGAACTCGCGGGCCGCCGACGCCTTGGCGAGGCTGGTCAGCGCCTGCGTGCTGATCCGGTTATGGCCGTTGAGCACCTGCCCCGGCACAGCCGGCGCCGGCGCGCTCATGACGATGAACGCCGGCCCGTGATGGCGTCAAGGACGCCGCGCAGGTCCAGCTTTCCTTCGGCGGCACGGCCCAGGAGCGCTCCGATGGCCATGAAGAGCAAAGAGACGAGGAAGCCCCAGAGGCCGAACTGCAGGGACATGAAAGCAACAAAGGCACCCATCGCGATGCCTGCCACAGTGAGATTCACAGCAATGCCTCCCTTTCCGGAGAGCCGGAGACTGCCGGCTTGACGGGCGGCGGCACGTAGACGTCGGTGACCTCCACGTTCACCTCGATGACCTGAAGCCCTACGAGTTCCTCCACGGCCCGGTAGACCGCGGCGCGGACCTGGTTGGCCAAGGAATGCAGGGGCGTGCCGTAACTGGCAACCAGGCTGATGTCGACAGCCACCTGCGTTTCGCCGACTTCCGCCCTGACCCCCGTGGCATGGTCGGTACTGCCCACGGCATCCCGGATGGCACCCAGCGCCCGGGACGGGCCCGAACCAAGGGAATAGACACCGGGGACCGCCCTGGCGGCGATACCGGCAACCTTGGCCACGGCGGTTTCGGAAATGACGGTGCGGCCCGGCCCCGGCACCGCAGCGGGAACCGGCACGGCCCCGCGGTGGACACCCGGTGTGGGTTGTGGGTTCTGGTATTCCATCAGGCACTCCCCCTTCTTTTGTTTCCAACCCTATCCCCAGCCTGCGGTGATGTGCTGAAATCGCTCCGCGACAGGTGCAGTGGAATCGCGGTGATGTAGGTGCGGGGCGTGACAACCGTCGAGCGGGACAGTTAAAAGGCCCAGGCGGGGAGGCCCCCAAGGACATCCCCGCCTGAGCGGTGCCGCCTGGAGCAGGCGGCGGAAGCGGCAGGTGCCGCGGTCTTGTTACTTGTAGAGGCCTTCGCCGCCAATTCGCTTATTGGTAGGCAGGTAGCCGAACGGGCCCAGGCCGTTCTGGCCGAAGCTGCGGTCCACCTGGGTCACGCCGTTCTTGAAGTTGATCTTGACGGTCGGGGACAGGGATCCGCCGCGGACGCCGTTGACGTTGTCGATGAACGACTGCACCAGGCCGTTGGGCTGGACGTAGTGCGAGTATGCCTGGAACTGCCGGCCATTCTGCTGGCCCGAGATACTTCCACTCGGGTTATTGGCCGGAAGGTTGAGGTCGGTGGGTGAGCCGAGCGCCAGGCCGCTGTTGTTGACCGGCTGATAGTCGGAGCGGATGCCGTCGCCCACGAAGCCGTAGACGCCGTCGGGACCGCGCATGCCGTCCGCATACGTGAACTGGTGGCTGATTGTGTACAGGTAGTACTTGTTCTTGCCGTTCTCGTTCTGGATGAAGATCTGCGGGCGCTCAGTCTGGTCGTTGACGCAGTTGGCGGACAGGATCGGCGGCAGGAAGGACCACTTGGTGAGGTCCTTGTTGTCGGCGACGGCCAGGCCCACGTTGGCGGTCTGGTAGTGCGAACCGGTGTTCTGGACATCGGTCAGGCTTTCAGCGTGCGGATCGCCCGGCTGGTAGCCCAGGTCCTCGCCCTTGCACTGGTAGTCGCCGCGGTTTCCGGCGGTGTTGCCCTCAAAAACCATGTAGGTCTTACCCGGGTGCGCCGGGTCAGCGAAGGTGTACGGGTCGCGGAAGGCGAAGCCCGGGTTCTGGGCCTTGTTCTGGTACAGCTTGCCGTCCGGTTCCAGCAGCTTGGTGTGCTGGAAGCCGTCGAACGTCACGCCGTTCTTGTCGGCATGGATCTTGCCCAGTGCCTTGGCGATTGCGGCGTCGGGAGCGATTCCGCCGCCACCGGCGTTGCGCTCTGCCACATCGTGGAACGTGGTGGCGGTGTAGAAGACGTTGACCTGGTTGCCCTGCATGAGGCGCGTGGAGCCGGACCATTCGGTGTTGCCGATGGACGTGTTGTCCAGGAACAGGTGTCCGCCGTAGTTCCACTTGTCTTTGGCCGGATCGGCGTTGGTCTTGCGGAAGAAGTATCCGATGCGGGCATTCCAGTGGCGCTGGTCGAAGCCATAGCCGGCGTGGCGGTCGGCAACCAGGGAGAAGATGACGTCGTAGCCCTTGTAGCTGATCTGGTTGGCGTTTTCATCCGTCAGGGACCAGGTGTCCCAGACCCAGACGTCGTCGTTCATGGCGGGGAAATCTTCAGGGATTTCCGGCATGGTGACGTCGGGGCTCATGGAGTTCTGGCCCGGTGCAACGGAGGGGTTGCTCTGCGCCATGATCTGCTTGGCGTCCGCACGGGTCCACTTTGAAGTGAAGTCCGACGCCGGGTCAACAGCCTGCTGGGTGTGCTTGGTGGGGAGGGCGAAGCCGGGCGTGGGCGACGGGAGCTGCTGGGCGGCCGGCGGGTCAGCGGGTTCGTTGGCCTGTGCCGAGGGGACGGCCAAGAAGGCCGAGGCCGCAACGGACGCCGCCAGGGCTGCGGCGGCGGTCCGCCACCGCAGCTTCCGGGGTGATTGGGGGTGCTTGTGCATTTTTGCTCTTCTCGCGGAGTTCAAACTGTTCGTGGAAGACGGGCGGATGCCCTGGTTCCCCGCACTCCGGCGGATCCCCCGGCGACACGGCAGGCGTCGTCAGGGACGCCTTTGTAACGGGGGCCGGGACTTGGGTGGAGTCCCGAAGCGGGCCCCGGCGACATCGTGGCGATGTCCGGGCCGGTGTCAACGCTAGGCAGGGCCTGGAGCACATGACAAAACGTGTGTCGGCACTCGAAAACCTAGTTCGACTCATTTGTGCAAGCGCTTACGCAATTCAAGGCGCGCGCGTGCCACAACGATTTTTCACAGTCAAATGTTTCAGATGTCTGACAAATCCATTTTGCGGTTCCCCTGTCACAGCGGAAACGGCTGCCCCGACGGGCCGGGCAGGACGAGGGTCAATAGAGTGGTTCGGCGGCAAAGACAGGTAGCGGGCACTCATGCCGCATTAACCCAGCGAATATATTTTGGGAGCAGTCGGCCAGCCAGAGGCTGGGATGGCAGACAGCAAACGCCCGTTCCGGTTTCGATCGGGCCATTCCGGGTAGGGGGTGGGCCGGCAAGCCGCTGTTCTGAATCGAGTTAATCGCATGGAACGATCAATGCAGCGCGCCCCGAAAGGCCAGCCCCTGCAAAAAGCCCCTCCACCGGCCAGGAGCCGATGGAGCATTCCCACGTTTGCGGGCCGCCAGCTCCGCGAAAAATTCAAGACCGGCCGGGCCGCTGCCACCGCGGCGGGAACAACGCTGCTCGTCCTGTCGACCTTCATCAGCACGGTGGCCCTGGCACCTGCGGCCAACGCTGCGGAACTCGTCACGGTGTCCCTGACGTTCGACGATGCACACCTGAACCAGGTAGCGGCGGCGGACTACATGAACTCCAAGGGTTTGAAGGGTACGTTCTATGTGCCATCGGGCTACTTGAATTCGGATTCTTCGCACATGAACACAGCCCAGGCCCTCGCCCTACAGACAGCCGGAAACGAGATCGGCGGGCACAGCGTCACCCACGCCGACCTGGCCTTTGCAGATACCGGCGAAGTGACCCGGCAGATCTGCAACGACCGCACCAGCCTGACGGGCCTTGGTTTCCGGGTGACGAGCTTTGCGTATCCGTATGCCTCATCGACTCCTGCCATCGAAAACATTGCCAACACCTGCGGGTACAACAGCGCGCGTGGCCTGGGTGACATCGCCAGCCACATCGCGGGAAGCGAAACATTCCCGCTGGCGGAGACCATGCCTCCGGCGGATCCGTTCCTCACCAAGGCGCCGGACCAGGCCGACAGCACCTGGACACTCCAGAACCTCAAAGACCTGACCCTCAAGGCCGAGCCGGGTGGCGGCTGGATCCAGTACACGTTCCACCACATCGGAGTGGCCACTGAACCTCTTTCCGTGACCACCGAGAACTTCCGGGCCCTCATCGACTTCCTGGCCGCTGAGCAGAGCGCCGGCCGGGTGATCGTCAAGACCGTTGACCAGGTGATTGGCGGAGCGGTGAAGACCAACGGCGCCGGACCACAGCCGCCGGCACCCCTCACCTCGGGAAACCTCATCCGTAACCCGGGGTTTGAAACGGCGGGCCCCATTGCCGGAGATGCCCCTGCGTGCTGGGTACCGGGTGGATACGGGATCAACACGTACACGTACAGCACAGTAGCTGCTGCGCATACGGGGACAGCGGCCCAGCAGCTGGTCATGTCGTCCTACCAGAGCGGGAATGCCAAGATCCTGCCGCCGCTGGACACGGGCCAGTGCACGCCGACGGTGACGCCGGGACAGAGATACACGATGTCCGGGTGGTACAACTCGACGGCCCAGACCCAGTTCGAGCTGTACTACAGGCTGGGTACGGGCAACTGGCAGTACTGGACATCGAGCCCGTTCTTTGCTTCGTCCGCGAGCTTCACCCAGGTGTCGTACACATCGCCACCCGTTCCTGCCGGTGCTACTGCCATGAGCATGTCCTTGACACTGGTCAGCACGGGAACCCTGGTGACGGACGACTACAGCCTGACAAAGGCGGTTCTTGACCCGGGCGCCTTCCAGCCCATGACGCCGGTGCGTCTGCTGGATACAAGGACGAGTGGCGGTCCCGTCGCGCCCAGGGGGACGGTTTCGTTCCAGGTGGGCGGAGCCAGCGGGATCCCGGCAAGCGTTGCAGCGGTGACCTTCAACCTGACCGTCACCAACCCCACCTCCAACGGATTCGTCACGGCGTACGCGTCAGGCACCACGCGGCCCAATGCTTCGAACCTGAACTATGACACCGGGCAAACAGTCCCGAACAGTGTCACGGTTCCGGTGGGTGCCGACGGCAAGGTCACGCTCTACAGCGAGTCGGCTGGCACGGCCAACCTGATTGCCGACGTTTCCGGCTACTACGCAGCCGGAACGGCAGTGGCGAACGGGTCGTTCAAGGCAGTGGCGCCGGCACGGTTCCTTGACACGCGGAATACGGGCACGCCCGTGGCTCCGAAGGGAACCGTTTCCTTCCAGGTTGGCGGAAACAGCGGTATTCCGGCAGGCGTTTCGGCAGTGACCTTCAACCTGACGGTCGCCAACTCGACGTCCAACGGCGTCGTCACGGCGTTTGCCTCGGGCACCAGCGTCCCCACGGCGTCGAACCTGAACTACGACAGGGGACAGATTGTCCCGAACAGGGTCACGGTTCCGGTGGGTGCCGACGGCAAGGTCTCGCTGTACAACGACTCTGCCGGCACCGCCCACCTGATCGCAGACGTATCCGGGTACTACCTGGCGGGCATCGTGAGCCTGCCCGGCATGTTCCAGGCGATTACGCCTAACCGCTTCCTCGACACCAGGAGCGGAAACCCGGTGGGTGCCAACGGGACTATCTCCGTCCAGGTTGGAAGCGTCGGCGGGGTTCCGGCAACGGCCTCGGCGACCATCTTCAACCTGACCGTAGCCAATCCGACCAGGAACGGCTTCGTCACGGCCTACCCGTCCGGCGCGTCCCTGCCGAATGCCTCCAACGTGAACTACGCCGCCGGGCAGATTGTCCCGAACAGCGTCACTGTTCCCCTGGGAGCGGACGGCAAGGTCAACCTCACCAACAGCTCAACCGGCACAACGCATCTGATCGCCGACGTCTCGGGATATTTCCTCTGACAGACGCAGGAAGCCAGCCACGCTGAGCATGTGAACCGCTCCCCGGCAGAAGACCTGATCTCCAGG
The DNA here is from genome assembly GCF_900105535.1 of Pseudarthrobacter equi. Lineage (NCBI taxonomy): Bacteria > Bacillati > Actinomycetota > Actinomycetes > Micrococcales > Micrococcaceae > Pseudarthrobacter > Pseudarthrobacter equi. Next base: position 960,168 of record NZ_LT629779.1, on the reverse strand, counting down.
TTCAACTGCCGGGGAGCAGTCATGTGGAGGGGCATTGCCCGCTCCGGCAGCGACAGGTCAGGGACTTGTTCGCTGGTCCGGCCGTTGAAGGCTCTGATGTGCGAACAAGGCCAGGACCGACTTCCGGGCCTCCAGAAGTCCAGTTCCAAAAGTGCGGTTGAAAAGTGTGGTTAAAGAAGAAAAGCACCAGTTCCGCAGAACTGATGCTTCCCAGTGGTGGCTCCGACCGGCGTCGATCCGGTGACCTTTCGATTTTCAGTCGAACGCTCTACCAACTGAGCTACAGAGCCTAGGTGACATGTCACCATGACCGCCGAAATCTCTTCCGACAACCAGAGCGACCCTGACGGGACTTGAACCCGCGACCTCCGCCGTGACAGGGCGGCGCGCTAACCAACTGCGCTACAGGGCCTTGATTTTCTTGCTTCACAGTATCTCTACTGCTTTTTTCAAGGCTTCCAGCCTACCAGACATTTTTTGTCTGTTTGACCAGTTCCTTGCGTACCCCCAACGGGATTCGAACCCGTGCCGCCGCCGTGAAAGGGCGGTGTCCTAGGCCGCTAGACGATGGGGGCCAGAACCCGTTCGGAACAAAATAAAAGGCGTAAAGCGAGGCTTTCCGTCTTTGTCCTTTGCGTTTCTCCGAACTGGACTCAACAACTATAGGGCTTACTCTGCGATTATCCAAAATCGGCCAAAAACCCGTGCCTGAACAGGAAGAACGGGCGAAGATGGACTGATGGATGCCGTCGCAGCGCTCAACGAGATCGCCTTCTGGCTGGAGCGCGGACGCGCTGCCACCTTCAAAGTCCAGGCGTTCCGCAAGGCCGCCGCCGCCATCAGCGCCCTGCCACCGGACGAAGTGGCCGCGCGGGCGCGGAACGGCCGGCTGAAGTCAATGAAGAGCATAGGTGACAGGACTTTCCAGGTGATCCAGCAGGCGGTGGACGGATCCGTCCCGGACTACCTCGCTGACCTCCGCGAGAAAGGCGCGCAGCCACTGGCCGTCGGCGGAGCCGCCGTCCGAAAAGCCTTGCGCGGCGACCTGCACAGCCACAGCGAATGGTCCGACGGCGGCTCCCCCATTGAAGTAATGGTTGCCGCCGCGGAGGTTCTGGGCCGGGAGTACCTGGCCCTGACCGACCACTCCCCCAACCTGACCATCGCCAACGGCCTTTCCGCCGAACGCCTGGCGAAGCAGCTCGACGTGGTGGCCGCCATCAACGACGGCAGTAAGGACGGTGGTGCGCACGACGGCACGGTCCGGCTGCTGACGGGCATCGAAGTGGACATCCTGGAATCCGGTGAGCTGGACCAGGACCCGGAACTGTTGGACCGGCTGGACATCGTGGTGGCCAGCGTCCACTCGAAGCTCCGGGCAGACCGTAAAACCATGACCGCGCGGATGCTCGGCGGCATCCTGGCGCCGCACAGCAACATCCTGGGCCACTGCACGGGCCGGCTGGTGGAAGGCTCGCGCGGCACCCGCCCCCAGTCCGAATTCGATGCCAAGGAAATATTCGCCGCCTGCGCCGAGAACAACGTTGCCGTCGAGATCAACTCCCGGCCAGAGCGGCAGGACCCGCCGGATGATCTGATCAAGCTGGCCGTGGAAGCAGGCTGCCTGTTCTCCATCGACAGCGACGCGCACGCGCCCGGGCAGCTGGATTTCCTCCAGTACGGGGCCGAGCGGGCCGAACGCAATGACGTGCCGCTGGAGCGGATCATCACCACCTGGCCGGTGGACAGGCTCCTTGACTGGGCGGCCACCTAAAGCCCTGCCAGTCCCCCTGACGTCGGCGGCGGTGGCGTGCTGCGGCTATTTGACGGCGTCGGCGAGTTTCTGCCGGAATTCGGCTTTGGTGGTGAGCGTCAGTTTCTCCCCGTTGAGGAAGAAGGTGGGCGTCCCGTGGACGCCCAACGCCTCGCCGTCGGCAATGTCCGCCAGGACGCGCTCTTCGGTTTCCTGGTCAGCCACGGCTGCATCGAACTGCGCCAGGTCCAATCCGAGTTCCTCCGCGTACGTGCGGAACAAGGGGGCCTGTGACTGTTGCTGGCCGGCCCACTGCGGCTGGGCGTCGAACAACCTGTTGGCCATTTCCTGGTACTTGCCCTGCTGGCTTGCCGCCTCGGCAGCGAGTGCCGCCTGGCCGGAGTTGGCGTGGGCCGCCAGCGGGAAGTGCCTGTTCACGAAGGTAATCCTGTCGCCAAACTCGGCTTTGAGTTCCTCCACCACGGGATGGATGGACCCGCACGCGGGGCATTCGAAATCCAGGAACTCCACCAACTGCGCTTTTTCCACGGCCGGCGCGGTGAGGCGGTAGCTGTTCTCCCGGACGAGCTGTTCGGACCCCGATCCCGGCGCGGGCGGAGCCGCATTTTGCTCCTTGTTAGCGGCGAACACGGCGTACCAGGCCACTCCACCGATGACGGCGGCTGCCAGCACAATCCAGATCACTGTCCTGACGAGGCGTGCGGTATCACGGGGTGGGGCAGGGCTTGAGACCATGTTTCGCATCCTAGCCGAGGCAGGGAGTGGCCCCGCCCCACGCCCAGCTCCACTTTGGCAGGAAGTTGGCCAGACGTGGCCGATTTCCGCCAGCCCGGGCCCGGCCTGCGCGACTAGATTGGGCTCATGCCTTCCACTACCCCTGTCAGCAGTCCCGCTTCGGCGTCATCGGCGGCCGCCCCCGTCAAGGCACTGGGCATCGCTGCCATGGCCGTCACCGTGGTCCTGTGGGCTTCGGCGTTCGTGGGTATCCGCGCCATCGGCCCGCACTTCTCCCCCGGCTCCCTGACGCTGGGCAGGCTGGCGATTGCCGCCGTCGTGCTCGCCGCCGTGGCGCTGCCGAAAATACTGAAGACCCGCCTCGTGCCGCGGGGCCGCGAGTGGTGGCCCATCCTGGCGTACGGGGTCATGTGGTTCGGTGGTTACAACGTGGCGCTGAACGCTGCCGAGCATGTCCTCGACGCAGGTACCAGCGCCTTGCTCATCAACGTCAATCCCATCCTGGTGGCCATCATGGCAGGCATCTTCCTCAAGGAAGGCTTTCCGCGCTGGTTGCTCATCGGCAGCACCATCGCCTTCGCCGGCGTCGCCCTCATCGCGCTGGGGTCCGGTGCACCCGGCCGGCCAGGGGAAAGCGCGACGACGGACATGGCCGGCGTGCTCCTCTGCCTCCTTGCCGCGGTGCTCGCCGCAGTCAGCGTCATCATCCAGAAGCCGGTGCTGCGGAAGTTTCCCGCGGCCCAGGCCACGTGGTTCGGCATCCTGGTGGGCGCGGTATGCTGCCTCCCCTTCGCCGGGCAGCTGGTGTCCGAGGTGCAGGCCGCACCGCCCGCGGCAACCGCGGGGCTGGTGTACCTGGGGATCTTTCCCACAGCAATCGCCTTCACCACCTGGGCCTATGCGTTGTCGCTGGTGGACGCCGGAAAGCTGGCGGCCACCACCTACCTGGTTCCGGGAACGACGGTGCTGATTTCGTGGCTCCTGCTGGGTGAGATCCCCACGGCCTGGGGCCTGGTGGGCGGGCTGGTGTGCCTGGTGGGCGTCAGCCTGACGCGCCGCCGGACCCGCACCCGCCGCGGCGGTGCCGGTGAGGCTGCCCGCGGCGGCGCCAGTGGGGCTGCCGGGGGTGTTTCATCACAAAATCCCGCCGTCCCGGGGGACAATCGCGACTAAAGTCGAGGTATGCCTGCAAGCCTTCCGCCCGGTCTCCCCATCATCCCGGAGGGCCCGCACGAACCGCGGGGTTTCACCATGTCCCCGGACGAGTTCGAGGCCGCCGTCTCCGACGCCCTGGACAGCATCCCAACGAAGCTGGCGCGGGCCATGGACAATGTGGCCGTCTTCATTGATGACGACTACGAACCGCACCCGGGAGAAGACCCGGACACCGTGCTGCTGGGCCTGTATGAGGGCGTGCCCCTGACTGAACGGGATTCCTGGTGGGACGCCGGATCACTGCCCGACCGGATCACGATATTCCGAGAACCCATTCTCGAAATCTGTGATTCGCGCGAGGATGTCATCCACGAGGTGGCAGTGACGGTGGTCCACGAGATCGCGCACCATTTCGGCATTTCGGACGAGCGGCTGCACGAGCTCGGCTGGGGCTAGCCTTGTAGGCATGGGACACGACCACAGCCACACGCACGGAATCACCGCCACCGGGCGGCACCGCAAACGGCTGGTGGCCGTCCTGGCGATTACGCTGAGCGTGGTGCTGATCCAGGTGGCGGGCGCCTTCCTGTCCGGATCACTCGCCCTGCTGGCGGACGCAGGCCACATGCTGTCCGATGCCGCTGGCGTCACGATCGCCCTCCTGGCCGCCTGGATAGCGGGCAGGCCCGCCAGCGACCAGCGGACCTACGGGTATCAGCGCGCCGAAGTCCTTGCCGCCCTGGCCAACGCGCTGATCCTGATTGTCATCTCTGTGGTGATCTTCACCGAGGCCATCCGCAGGATCGGATCCGTGCCTGAAGTCCACACCGACATCATGCTCTTCGCCGCCATCCTCGGCGCCGTGGCCAACCTGGTCTCGCTGCTGATCCTCCGCGGCGCCCATCAGGAAAGTCTCAACGTCCGCGGCGCCTACCTGGAAGTCCTGGGGGACCTGCTGGGCTCCTTCGCCGTGATCATTGCGGCCGTG